>DATLHR010000235.1:0-2004 GCA_035539815.1 Kofleriaceae bacterium | reverse complement strand
TCACGTGATCACCGAGCGCCGAGCACGGCGCACTGCCCGCTCGCGCGAAGTCGATGCCGGCGAGGTCCGTGAAGTCGACGCGAACCGCGTTCGGCAGCACGGGCGCGCACTGGGTGTCCGGGACGAGACCTCGCTGCGGCTCGGCGCATGCGAGCGGCACCAGCTCGGCCCGGCTGCGATCGCTCGGCACCAGCACGGCGCGCGGTTACGGCGCAGCGCTGCCGATCGACGCAGTCTCGGCCGGGCGTGCACCGCTGCCCGTGGCGACGGGCCCGCTCTCCGGGGCTCCGCACGCGGTGACCACCATCAACACGACGCAAGGTCGAGCCATCCACACGGTGCGATTTGACCACCGGCGCAGCGCCATATTCATTCGGGGACGCGCTACTTCGCGACGTTTCGCTTGCCGCTGAGCTGCGTGACCGTCGGCTTGTCCTCGGTCGTGGGATCGAGGTCGACGGTGATCTTGTAGAGCTCGGTGACCGGATCGTCGGACTGGCCGCCCGAGAATTCGAACGCGCCGCCCGAATTCGACGGCCGCACGATCTGAATTGCGGTCGCGCGGCAAGATCTGGAAGCGCCGCTACGCCGCGAACGGCCGGCGGCCCCACGTCACGCGCGGGTTCTTGCCGAGATCGTGGACGAGCGTGACCTCGGTGAAGCCGGCAGCGAGGAACCTCGCGTGCACCGGCTCGGCCTGATCGTAGCCGTGCTCGACGACGAGCGTGCCGCCGGGGACGAGGCGTGCGAACGCGCCCGGGCAGATGCGATCGTAGAACGCGAGCCCGTCGGCGCCGCCGTCGAGGGCGAGCACCGGCTCGCGCTTGACCTCCGCCGACAACGTCGGGATCACGGCGCTCGCGATGTACGGCGGGTTCGACACGATGACGTCGAACGTTTCATCGCCGACGGGCGCGAACAGATCGCCCTCGCGCACCTCGACGCGATCGAGGACGCCGTTGCGCTCGGCGTTCTTGCGCGCGATCGCGACGGCGGCCGCCGAGACGTCGGTCGCGACCACGGTCGCCGCGGGCAGCTCCTTGGCGAGGCTGACCGCGATCGCGCCCGAGCCGGTGCACAGGTCGAGCACGCGGCACGGCGCGCTGCGCTCGGACCGCAGCCCGCGCACGACCTCGATCACGGTCTCGGTGTCGGGGCGCGGCACCAGCACGTTGCGATCCACGTAGAACGGCAGGCCCCAGAACTCGTGCTCGCTCATCAGATATGCGACCGGCTCGCCGGCGAGGCGCTGCTTGATCAGCTCGCGGTAGGCGGCGAGCTCGGGCTCGGCGAGCGGCTTATCGAAGCTCGTATAGAGCTGCGTTCGCGTGCACTGGAGGACGTGCGCGAGGAGGAGCTGCGCCTCCAGACGCGCGGCTCCGATCCCAGCTTCGGTGAACCGCTTGGTCGTCCAGTCGAGTACGGCGAGCGTGGTCCAGGTGGCCACGCCGCTCTATAGCACCCTTCGATCGTCAGCCGACGATCACGAGATCGGCATGGTTGACGCCGGTCGGTCCGGTCACGACGAGCGCGCCGACCGCGGACAGCGCCGTGCCTGCATCGCAGCGGACGAGCGCGCGATGCGGATCCACGCCCGCGCGCGCGATCGCATCCCACGTGTCACCGTCGACGAAGGCCCCCGCCGGCGTCGGTCGTGCGTGCGGCGGCGGCCCATCCGCGCCATCGGAGCCGACGATGAAGGCGCTGCGCTGCGAGCCGCGCAGCCGGTGCGCCAGCATCAGCGCGAGGTGCTGCGCGCGACCGCCCTCCCCGTGGTGTTCCGGCACGACGAGCGTGGGCTCGCCCCACGCGACGATCACGCCGAAGCTCGCCGCGAGCTCGTTGCACGCGCCCTCGACCGTCTGCGTGATCGGCGTCGCCGCGAACATGCCGAGGACGCCGCGCGCCTCGAGCGCGTCGTGCGCCGCCTCGGCGAACGCGGACATCGGCGCGATCAACCACGCCGCATCGTCCCGCTGCACGACGAGCGACCGCGCGGGCGCC
>DATLHR010000234.1:0-4281 GCA_035539815.1 Kofleriaceae bacterium | reverse complement strand
GTCCCGGCCCGGTGTCGACGCGCCCCGGGCGCTCGCGCTCGCGCGCGACGTGCTTGCCACCGAGGCGCGCGCGATCGACGCGCTGGCTGTCCGGCTCGGCGCCTCGTTCGTCGATGCGGTGCGCAAGCTCCTCGAGTGCCGCGGCCGCGTCGTCGTGTCCGGGCTCGGCAAGTCGGGGCATGTCGCGCGCAAGCTCGCGGCGACGCTCGCATCGACCGGTACGCCGGCGTTCTTCGTGCACCCGGCCGAGGCGCAGCACGGCGACCTCGGGATGATCACGCCCGACGACGTCGTCGTGATGCTGTCGAACTCGGGCGAGACCGACGAGCTCGTGACGCTGGTGCCGCACGTCAAGCGCCAGGGCGCGGCGATCGTCGCGATCACGGGGAACGAGCAGAGCTCGCTCGCGACGGCCGCCGACGTGCACCTCGACGCCGCGGTCGACGCCGAGGCCTGCCCGCTCGGGCTCGCCCCGACGGCGAGCACGACCGCGGCGCTCGCGCTCGGCGACGCCCTCGCGCTCGCGCTGCTCGACGCCCGCGGCTTCTCGGCCGAGGATTTCGCACGCTCGCACCCCGGCGGCTCGCTCGGGCGCCGGCTGCTGACGCGCGTTTCCGACGTCATGCGCAGCGGCACCGCGTTGCCGCAGGTACGCAGCGGCGCGACGCTCGCCGAGGCGATCGTCGAGATGAGCGGCAAGGGCATGGGCATGACCGCGGTGGTCGACGCGGACCGGCGCGTGCACGGCATCTTCACCGACGGCGACCTGCGTCGTGCCGTCGCGCGCGTGCGCGACGTCGCCGCCGCGCGCGTCGACGACCTGATGACGCGCACGCCGCGCATGATCGCCGCCGACCGCCTCGCGATCGATTGCGTCGAGCTGATGGAGACGCCGCCCAAGGTCTCGCAGCTGCTCGTCGTCGATGCCGCGGGCGTGCTGGTGGGGGCGCTGCACCTGCACGACCTGTTCCGTGCGCGGGTGGTGTGAGATGAACCGCGGCGATGCCGGCGCCGCGTCGGGCACGACCGCCGGCGACGCCGCGCTGGCCGCGCGCGCGCGCGCGGTGCGCCTGCTCTCGTGCGACGTCGACGGCGTGCTCACCGACGGACGCGTCTACGTCGACGACGACGGGCGCGAGTCGAGGGCGTTCCACGTGCTCGATGGGGTGGGCTTGCGCCGCCTCGCCGCGGCGGGCATCGCCGTCGCGTGGATCACCGGCAGCCCGTCGGAGTCGGTCGCGCATCGCGCGCGCAGACTCGGCGTGGTCCACGTGCTGCGCGGCAACGACGACAAGCTGCCCGGCTGGGAACGGCTCCGTGCGACGCTCGGTCTCGCGCCCGAGGCCTGCGCGCACATCGGCGACGACCTGTTCGACGTCGCGGTGATGCGCGCGTGCGGCTTCGCGGCGACCGTCCCGCACGCGCCCGATGCGGTCAAGCGCCACGCCCACTACGTGACGCAACGCGAGGGCGGGTTCGGCGCGGTGCGCGAGCTCGCCGAGCTGATCCTCGCCGCGCAGGGGCGCGAGCCGTGACCGTTGTATGCTTGGTCGCTGCGCCCCCCGCCCATGACGGCTCACGCTTCCGCCTCCCCATCGCCGCGTTCCTGATCGCACCCTGATTCCCGGACACCGTGGACCGCACGCGCCTCCTCCTCGATCGGCTGACCGCCTGGTCGCCGGTGCTCCTGCTTGGCGGCCTCGCGGCGCTGACCTACTGGCTCGACGCGCAAGTGCAGGCGCCGGTGAACGCGCGTGGCGATGCGCCCAGGCACGAGCCGGACATGTACATCGAGCGCTTCCGTGCGGTGAGCCTCGGGCCCGACGGCAAGGCGCGCCAGTCGCTCTCGGCGACGCGCGCCGAGCATTTCGCCGACGACCAGACGAGCGAGTTCGCCGAGCCGCGCCTCTACCTCACCGAGCCCGGCCGTCCTGCGCTCACGCTCACCGCCGAGCGCGGCAAGCTCTCGGCCGATCGCGACAACGCCTGGTTCACCGGCAACGTGCGCGCCGAGCGCGACGCGCCGGCCGGCGGCGCGGACGACGGCATGCCCGGCGGCAAGATGACGCTCACGACGCAGTCGCTCCACATCGACACGCGCCGGGAACGCTTCGACACCGATGCGCCGGTGACGATCGAGGAGCCGCGTGGCATCATCAAGGGCACCGGCCTCGAGTTCGACAACGTCGCGAAGACCGCGCGACTCAAGAGCCAGATCCACGGCACCATGCAACCGCGACCGGCTCCGGCCAAGACTCCGTGAACCTCATTGCGCGCGTCATCGCGGCGATCGTCCTCGCCGCCCTCGCCTCGTCGCCGTCGGCCGAGACCGGCGACCGCGAGAAGCCGATCAACTACTCGGCGGACCGCGGCGATCTCAACTACGAGACCAAGCTCGGCAAGCTCGACGGCAACGTCGTGCTGACGCAGGGCACGATCACCGTGCGCGCCGATCGGCTGTCGTTCAAGCAGCTGCCCGACAACTCGATGCAGGTCACCGCCTTCGGCAATCCGGTGTCGTTCCGGCAGAAGCGCGACGGCAGCGACGAATATTACGAGGGCTTCGCGCAGCGCGTCGAGTACGACGGATCGAAGGACCTGCTCGAGCTGTTCGACCGCGCGCTCCTCAAGCGAGGCGTCGACGAGATCCGCAGCAACTACATCTCCTACAACGCGAAGACCGAGCTGTTCAAGGCCGAGGGCCGTCCCGACACGCCGGCCGCGGCGGACACCGGCCCGGGCGCGCGCGTGCGCGGTACGTTCCAGCCGCGCGAAGGCTCGGGCGTGCCCGGCAAGCCCGGCGACAAGGCGCCGCCGAAGGGCTCGGCGGCCACGCCGCCGGCGACGCCGCTTCCGCTTCGTCCCGCGGGCGAGCCGGCGCGCAAGTGAGCCAGCTCTCCGCGGCGCACCTGCGCAAGCGCTACAAATCGCGCACCGTCGTGCACGACGTGTCGCTCGAGGTCGCGAGCGGCGAGGTGGTCGGGCTCCTCGGGCCCAACGGCGCCGGCAAGACCACGTGCTTCTACATGATCGTCGGGCTGGTCCCCGGCGACGGCGGCACGATCGCGCTCGACGGCGAGGACCTCTCTCGCCTCGCGATCCACCAGCGCGCCCGGCTCGGGCTGTCCTACCTGCCGCAGGAAGCATCGATCTTCCGCAAGCTCACCGTGGCGGAGAACGTGCGCGCGATCCTCGAGCTGCAGGAGGACGACCCGGACACGATCGCCAACCGCCTCGACGCGCTGCTCGAGGACCTGTCGATCTCGCACCTCGCCGACGCGCCAGCCGTGTCGTTGTCCGGCGGCGAGCGGCGGCGCTGCGAGATCGCGCGAGCGCTCGCCACGCGCCCGCGCTTCATCCTGCTCGACGAGCCGTTCGCCGGCGTCGACCCGATCGCGGTGCTCGACATCCAGCGCATCATCGGGTTCCTGAAGGAGCGTGGCATCGGCGTGCTGATCACCGATCACAACGTGCGCGAGACGCTCGGCATCTGCGATCGCGCCTACATCATCAACGAAGGGCGGGTCCTGGCCTCCGGCGCACCGGGGGAGATTGTTTATAATGAGGACGTCCGAAAGGTCTATCTCGGCGAGCATTTCCGGCTATAGTGCACGTCGGCGGCCGATGCCTTTGGCTCGCATTGGCCGATAGCCGTGCGAACGGGCACCGATGAAGCAAACGCTACAGCTCAAGCTCTCGCAGCACCTCACGCTGACGCCGCAACTGCAGCAGTCGATCCGGCTGCTGCAGCTGTCGACGATCGAGCTGAACGCGGAAGTCGAGCGAATGCTGCAGGAGAACCCGCTGCTCGAGGACCTGTCGATCTCGCATCTCGCGGACGCGCCGGCCGTGTCGTTGTCCGGCGGCGAGCGGCGGCGCGTGGAGATCGCGCGCGCGCTCGCCACGCGCCCGCGCTTCATCCTCCTCGACGAGCCGTTCGCCGGCGTCGACCCGATCGCGGTGCTGGACATCCAGAGGATCATCGGCTTCCTGAAGGAGCGCGGCATCGGCGTGCTGATCACCGACCACAACGTGCGCGAGACGCTCGGCATCTGCGATCGCGCCTACATCATCAACGAAGGGCGTGTCCTGGCCTCGGGCGCACCGGGGGAGATTGTTTATAATGAAGACGTCCGAAAGGTCTATCTCGGCGAGCATTTCCGGCTATAGTGCGTGTCGGCGGCCGATGCCTTTGGCTCGCATTGGCCGATAGCCGTGCGAACGGGCACCGATGAAGCAAACGCTACAGCTCAAGCTCTCGCAGCACCTCACGCTGACGCC
>DATLHR010000233.1:0-16547 GCA_035539815.1 Kofleriaceae bacterium | reverse complement strand
CCCGTGTCCTTCGCATCGTCCGCCATCGCCTCCTTCTTCGCCTTCGGCTTCTCGTCGGCCTTGTTCTTGTCTTGGGCGAGCTGCGGCTTCGTCGGCTGCTTCACGCCTTGCTTCCCCGCGGCGGCGAGCTGCACCTTGCGGCGCAGCTGCTCGACGCCGGTCGGGCCGACGACGAGGATGTCGCTGAGCGCCTGGCGATCGATGCCATAGCGCGCATAGTCGGCGTCGGACTCGAGCACGAGCAGCGAGGTCTGGGTCGAGATCACGCGCGCCGCGATCGACTTCGCCGCGATCGTCTCGCGCAGCTTCGCGCGATCCTCGGTCTTCGCGGCGTCGAGCTTCGCCTCCAGCTCGGCGATCTCCGCCGTCGCCGCCGCACGCTCGACGAGCGCGGGCGTCCCTGCGGCGGCGCCGACCGAGCGCTTCGTGCTGCCGATCGTGACCTCGATCGACTGCGCGCCCGACGGCATGCGCGCGTACACCATCGTGCGCTGCCCCGGCCGCGCCGACTTGATCACGCGCGGGTACACCCATGTCGCGCCGGCGACCGAGACCGGGACGTCCGTCATCACGCGCTCGCCGAGCGCGGTCACGACGTCGCCGATGCCCTGATCGAGATCGACGACGGCACCCGCGCGCGGCAGGCCGGCCGTGACGAGCGCGGTTGCCGCCGCCTCGTCCCGGATGCCGCCGGAGAGCACGACATCCACCCGCTCGACCTTCTCGAGGGCCTTCAGCTTGGCGGCGAGGTCCGCGCCCTCGATGCCGGCGGTGACGACGCCGTCGCTGACGATCACGAGCCGCGCGCGGGGGGACCCGAGCTTGGTGAGCGCCTGGCCGAGATCCGAGGCGCCTGCCGCACCGCGCTCGATCAGCGCCTTCGTCTGCGCGTCGCCGAACCCGCCCGCCGGTCCGCTGTAGATCGCCTGCGTGTCCTGATCGAATGCGATGACCTCGACGGGCAGGCCCGCGCCGTAGCGTGTGGCGAGCGTCGCGAGCATGTCGCGCACGCTCTTCGCGTAGCGCGCGAAGCCGAGGGCGCGCGAGGCGCTGGTGTCGACGAGCACCGTCATCGCCTTGGGCACGTCGCTCGCCATCTGCGCCTGCTCGAACGCCGAGACCTGCGCGACCACGAGGTTGCCCGCGGACAGCGCCTCGGCGCTCGCCGCCGCGTTCGAGACGAAGTCGCGATCCGGGCGCCAGTAGCGCTCGGAGAGCGTCTGTGCGACGCGCGAGCCGTCCGGGTTGGTCACGTCGAGCTGGACATCGACGTGTTCGATCTGCGGCAGGCCGCGCAGCGGCAGCGTGTAGCGCGCGCCGGGCAGCTCCTGGCTGAACGAGATCACGAGGTGCTTCTGCGCCTTCGCGGCGATCGGGAACACGCGCGCGGTGAACTGGTTGCCCTCGGCCTTCTCCATGAGCGCCGGGTCCTGCCGGCGGTGGAGGAAGTCTTCATAGGCGCGCCGCGCGAGCTGCTTCTCGACGAGCTCCGCCTCCATCCACTTGCCGTCGTTCTCCATCGCGAACCGGCTGACCGCCGCACCGGGCGGCAGCGTGATCGCGAACGTGCCCTCGCGGACGCGCGCTTCCGTGTTCGCGAAGTAGAGGTGCAGCTCGGTGAACGCGAGCGGCCCCTGCACCACCGCCTTCGCATCGACCCGCGTCACCGCGAGGCCGCTGCCGTCGGACGCGGTCAGCGACCACGGCGCCGCGAGCTGCTCGAGTGGCATCGCCGCGCTCGCCGCGCTCGCCGCGATCAGCGGCAGCGGCACCGCGGTCACGCGCGCGCTGCCCGTCACCCGCTTCTCGTTCGGCTTGGGCATCGGGGCCGGGCCACCGGCCTTCTGCTCCCCACGGGCACCACTCGTACAAGCGACACAGACGGCGAACAGGGCGGCTCGGATGCGCATTGCCCTGTCCAACGCACCACGCCGCCCGGCGGCCTGAAAAACGGATCGCGCCCGGTTCAGCGCGGTAACAGCTGGATCCCCGCCGGGGAAGCGGGATCGCCGAGCAGCGCCAGGCGCCCTTCGAGCCAATCCACCCACACCTGGCCGATCACGTCCCGCCGCCAGGTCGCGAGCGCCGGCAGGGCGCCCGCTCCCGTGCGTCCGCGCTCGTCGAACACGCGCGCGAACTCCTCGGCATCGGCGCGGGTCGCGAGGAGGCGCGGGGCGACGCGGACCTGATCGGCGACGAGCTGCACGATCGCGAGCAGCATCTCGCTCCATCGCTGTGCGCGCTGACTGGCCGACCGCATCGACGCGAGCACCGGCGCGGACTCGGCCTTGGCCCCCACGATCGCGGCGATCACGTCATCGGCGCGCTGCTTCACGATCGCCGACACGCCCTTGACCGCGCGCAGCGCCGCGGGCGACGTCGGGCGCTGGCGAGCGAGATCGAGCAGCACCTTCTCGTGCAGCACCTGCCCCAGGGGGCGATCGAGCTCGATCGCGGCGTGTAGCCGCCACGCCGCGAGCGCGATCGCGGTCGCGAGCGCCGTGGTGTCGAGGTTGCGCAGGCCGCCGAGCTGCTGCCAGGCGGTCTCGGGCGTCACCTCCGCCGCCGCGACCGCGTCGGCCGCGACCTGCGCGCTCTCGGCCCGCGCCCACGCGACCCGCTCGCCGAGCCGATGGCGCAGCAACGCGAAGATCGCGGGCAGGTGACGCACGTCCGCGTCGGCGTACGCGAGCTGCGCTTCGCTCAGCGGCCGCCGCGCCCAGTCGGTCCACTGCAGCTCCTTGCCGAGCCCGAGATCGAGCAGCTCGTTCGCGAGCGTGGCGAGCCCGACCTGATCGCCGATCCCCGCGAACGCGGCCATCACCTGGGTGTCGATGACTGCGGGCATCGCGATCCCGAACCGGGTCGCGAGGAGGCCGAGGTCCTGCCGCGGCGCGTGCGCGACCACGCACGGATGCGCGGCGAGCGCCTCGACGACCGGCCGCACGTCGACGGCGAGCGGATCGATCAGCGCGACCTCCGGAGGGGTCGTAACGATCACGGCCGCCGGAACATCCAATCGGGTGTCTTTACCGAGCCACGACACCTGCACGAGGCACAGCGTTGGAACCAAGCGATCCTGAGCGAGAAACTCGAGATCGAACGTCGCGAGCGGCGCTTCGGAGATCGCAGCGGCGATCGCCGCGACCCGCGCTGCGTCGGTGACCGGCTCGTTCAACGCGCTCACCTTACCACCCACTCCGGGCGATCCCGGATGCACATCCTGCTAGATTCCCGCACGAGGAAACGACCCATGACGAACAGCTTCGGAAGTAAGGCGCAGATCGCGGTCGGCTCGAACAAGGTGGAGCTCTACCGCCTGGACGCGCTGGTCAAGGCCAAGGTCGGCGACGTCGCCACCCTGCCCTATTCGCTGCGCATCCTCCTCGAGAACCTCCTCCGCTACGAGGACGGCAAGACGGTCCACCCCGCCGATATCGAGGCCGTCGCGGGCTGGAATCCCGCGAAGCGCGTCGAGCACGAGATCCAGCTGCGCCCCGCGCGCGTGCTGATGCAGGACTTCACCGGCGTGCCCGCGGTGTGCGACCTCGCCGCGATGCGCGATGCGTTCGTCAAGCTCGGCCGCCCCGGCAACTCGATCAATCCGCTGCGCCCCGCCGACCTCGTCATCGATCACTCGGTGCAGATCGACGAGTACGGCACCTCGCTCGCGTTCAAGAAGAACGTCGAGCTCGAGTACCAGCGCAACCGCGAGCGCTATCTGTTCCTCCGCTGGGGCCAGCAGGCGTTCGCGAACATGAAGGTCGTGCCGCCGGGCACGGGCATCTGCCACCAGGTCAACCTCGAGTACCTCGCGAAGGTCGTGTTCACCGAGCAGCAGGGCGGCGTCACGGTCGCGTACCCCGACTCGCTCGTCGGCACCGACTCGCACACGACGATGGTCAACAGCCTCGGCGTGTTCGGCTGGGGTGTCGGCGGGATCGAGGCCGAGGCCGTCATGCTCGGCCAGCCGATGGCGATGCTGATCCCCGACGTCGTCGGCTTCGAGCTCACCGGCAAGCTGCCGCCGGGCGCGACCGCGACCGACCTCGTCCTCACCGTCACGCAGATGCTGCGCAAGAAGGGCGTCGTCGACAAGTTCGTCGAGTTCTACGGCGCGGGCATCGGCGCGCTGTCGCTGCCGGACCGCGCGACGATCGCGAACATGGCGCCCGAGTACGGCGCGACCATGGGCTTCTTCCCCGTCGACCAGGAGACGCTCAACTACCTGCGGTTCACGGGCCGCAGCGACGACCACGTGCAGCTCGTCGAGCGCTACACGAAAGAGAACATGCTGTGGCACGACCCGAGCGCGAAGCTCCGGTTCGCCGACACGCTGTCGCTCGATCTGTCGACGGTCGAGCCGTCGCTCGCCGGCCCGGCGCGCCCGCAGGATCGCGTCCCGCTCAAGGACTCGCGCCGCGCGTGGCGCCGCGCGGTCGGAGGCATCCTCGGTGACAAGTGCGGTGCCGACAGCGCCGCGCTCGAGGCCTGGTCGAACGAGGGCGGGCACGTCGCGCCCGGCAGCCTGTCGACGACCAAGGAGGTCACCACCGACAAGGGCACGTTCACCCTCGGCCACGGCTCCGTCGTGATCGCCGCGATCACCAGCTGCACGAACACCTCGAACCCGTCGGTGCTGATGGCCGCGGGCCTGCTCGCGCGCAAGGCGGCCGCGAAGGGCCTGACGAGCAAGCCGTGGGTGAAGACGTCGCTCGCGCCGGGCTCGCAGGTCGTCACCGACTACCTCACCGAGGCCGGCGTCATGGCCGACCTCGAGAAGCTCGGCTTCCACCTCGCGGGCTACGGCTGCACGACGTGCATCGGCAACTCGGGCCCGGTGCACGACAACATCGCCACCGCGGTCAGGGACGGCAACCTCGTCGTCGCCTCGGTGCTCTCCGGCAACCGCAACTTCGAGGGCCGCGTGAACCCGGTCGTGCGCGCGAACTACCTCGCCTCGCCGCCGCTCGTCGTCGCGTACGCGCTCGCGGGCAGCATGAACTTCGATACCGAGAAGGATCCCCTCGGCACCGGCAGCGACGGCAAGCCGGTCTACCTGCGCGACGTGTGGCCGAGCCCGGCCGAGGTCGGCGAGGCGATGCGCAAGTCGATCAAGCGCGAGCAGTACCAGCAGCGCTACGCGCACGTGCTCGACGGCGACGCGGACTGGCGCTCGCTCCAGATCCCCGCCGGCGACACGTTCGCGTGGGACGACTCGTCGACGTACATCCGCAAGCCGAGCTTCTTCGACGATCTCGGCCCGACGCCGAAGCCGGTCGCCGACATCAAGGGCGCGCGCCTGCTCGCGATCCTCGGCGACTCGGTCACCACGGATCATATCTCGCCCGCCGGCAACATCGCCAAGGACAGCCCCGCGGGGCGCTACCTCGAAAGCCATGGCGTCAAGCGCGCCGACTACAACCAGTACGGCGCGCGGCGCGGCAACCACGAGGTGATGGTGCGCGGCACGTTCGCGAACATTCGCCTCAAGAACCTCATGCTCGCCGGCGTCGAGGGCGGCTACACGAAGTACACGTCACCGTCGGGCGCCACCGAGCAGCTCGCGATCTACGACGCCGCGATGAAGTACAGCGCCGACGGCGTGCCGCTCGTCGTGATCGCCGGCGAGCAGTACGGCACCGGCAGCTCGCGTGACTGGGCCGCCAAGGGCACCCTGCTCCTCGGCGTGCGCGCCGTCATCGCGAAGAGCTTCGAGCGCATCCACCGCTCGAACCTCATCGGCATGGGCGTGATCCCAATGCAGTTCGAGCCGGGCGAGGACGCGAAGTCGCTCGGCCTCACCGGCGACGAGGTGCTGACCATCGAGGGCATCGCCAGCGGCATCGCGCCCAAGAAGCGCCTGACCGTGAAGGCCGGCGACAAGACGTTCACGGTGACCGCGCGCATCGATACGCCGCAGGAGGTCGAGTACGTCCTCCACGGCGGCATCCTGCAGTACGTGCTGCGCCAGCGCGCCGCCGCGACCAAGGCCTGAGCGAGATGGCATCGGGGCGGGCCGCCGCGGCCGCGCCCAATGACGCATCGCGTACTCCGCTGGCATGGCCCGCGCACCACTCTAGGTGCGTATGCAGCCAGCCGCGACCTCGACCACGCAACGTGACGCTTTCTACCCCGTAGAGCGACATTGCACGCAGTGCGGTGAGAAGCTCGTTGCGCATCACGCGCCGGTGGCGCTACCGACGGCGCGCACCTCGGTGGATCTGTGCGGTGATTGCAGCGTTCACGATCTCCCGCACACGGACTGACTATCGCGGGCCTCTGGGCAGCCGCACGCGGCCGCGCGGTAGCAGGCCCCACGCGCGGGCGCGATCCGCGAACGTCGACTTCGGCATGCCGAGGTGAGCGGCGGCCGCGCGGATGGTGCCGTGCATCGCGAGGGCTTGTTCCATCGCGCCGCGGAGGACCTGCTGATACGAGGTCTGTCCGTCGAGCCCGACGAGCAGCCGCGGCACGGCGGTGGGGAGGCGCAGCTCGGGGAGGAAGTCTTCGGGCTGCAGCTCGTCGCCTCCGAGGGTGACGGCGCGCTCGACCGCCTGGCGCAGCTCGCGCACGTTGCCGGGCCACGGGTACGCGGCGAGCGCCCGCCACGCGCGCTCGCTGACCGACTTGGTGCCGTGATGCGTGGCGAGGGTGCCCATCATGTACTCGACGAGCTCCACGATGTCGCAGACGCGTTCGCGCAGCGGCGGCATCACGAGCACGACGGTCGCGAGGCGATGGTAGAGGTCGAGGCGGAGCTTCGAGGTTTGCGCGCCCGGCTGCTCGAGGCGGTTGGTCGCGGCGATGATGCGCACGTCGACGGAACGCTCGACGGAGCTGCCGACCCTGCGGACGGTGCGGTTCTCGAGTGCGCGCAGCAGGTGCGGCTGTTGATCGAGCGGCAGCTCGCCGATCTCGTCGAGGAACAGGGTACCGCCGTGCGCTCGCACGAACAGGCCGTCGGTCTCGGTGTGTGCGCCGGTGAAGGCGCCCTTCTCGTGACCGAACAGCTCGGAGCCGATGAGCTCGCGCGGGATGCCGCCGCAATTCACCGGGACGAAGTTGCCGGCCGCGCGCCGCGAGCTCTCGTGGAGGATGCGCGCGAGGAGATCCTTGCCGGTGCCGGTCTCGCCGACGACGAGCACGCTGCAGTCGCGCGGCGCCGCGCGGAGCGCGAGGTCGATCGTGGCGCGCAGCGCGGGGTCGTGGCCGCGCAATTGCTCGAGCGCACTCGGCTCTGCTTCGGGTGTGGTCCCGAGGGCGACGAACGTGGTGCGACCGAGCGAGAGCAGCGAGCCCACGCGCAACTCGGCGGCCTCGACGCGGTTGCCGTCGATCACGGTGCCGTTGCGCGAGCGCGCATCGCGGACGTGGAGGGAGCCGCCCGCGCGGCGCTCGATCACGCAGTGCATCGCCGAAACGTACGGATCGGCGACGACGACATCACAGCTCGCACCGGACCCGAGGACCCACCGGCGCGCCGCCGGGTCGAACATGACGTCGAGACCGTCGCGCGTCGCGCGAAGTCCGCCGACGAGGCTCGCGCGGCGCGCGTCGGCTTCCAGCGATTGCGTGGCTCTCTCTTGCACGTCCATGACTCCTCCATCCGGGTTGGCGGCCCGCTATCGAGCCGCGCATCGTCGGGTTGTCGCGGCGCATTTCGAAACTCGTGCCCGCCCAAGCGGCGAGAACCGCGACGAGCGGCGTCCGGAGTGTCCGAACGCCGGCCGGCCGCGGACAGACTCCCGACCCCAGCAGATCAGGTGTGACGAAGATTCCTCGTGATTTTTCGGAGGCGCTTGGTTAGTGTGGTCGTCCTCCACACACAGCGTCGCGAAAGGGCGTGTATGCGCGTCAAGTCCTCGGTTTGGTTGATGGTTCTGGGTGCGAGCGCATGCTCGACCCCGTCGCTCGACAGCTCCACCCACGAGGTCGCCGACCCGGAGCCCACCCTGACGATCACGTCGGCGCGGTTCCATAGCGCGCTCGGCGGCACCGACGTCGGGTTCTGCGGCCAGGACGGGCTGCCCGCGTGCGCCTCGCTGCCGCCGACGCAGGTCCGGTGGGGCGTCCCCGCGGACGCGATCAACAAGAGCGGCCTCGGCTTCGCGCCGTCGGACCCGCACGCCGTGGTCTACGAGGAGAGCTTCTCGATCGGCTCGCTGACCCACTTCAACTTCCCCGTGCTCGCGGACACCTGGGCCGCCGGCGTCAGCCTCGACCTCGGGCTGCGCGTCGATCCATCGATCCCGGGCCCCGCGCTGTTCGACAGCGTCATCACCATCCCGCTCACGATTCACGAGACCCCGAACGTCGATCCGTGCCCATACGCGTCGACGACGCCGTGCTCGGATCGCATCACGTTCGGCACCTCGACGTTCCAGCTCGCGTCGACGGCGAACAGCACCGTCTACCAGCTCGAGATCCTCGGCTTCGTCGACACCACCTCGAGCGCGCCGGTCGATGGCCTGGTCTCGCAGGAGGGCGGCACGTCGAGCGCCGACCTGTTCGCGGTGCTCCGCGAGGACTGCGTCGACAGCGACGAGGACGGCGCGTGCGACGAGGCGGACAACTGCGTCACCACGCCGAACGCCGACCAGGCGGACGTCGACGGCGACGGCATCGGCGACGCGTGCGACCCGACCGACGACCGTGACCCGGTCGCCGAGGCGTGCCCGTGCGACGGCCCGTGGAAGAACCACGGCCAGTACGTCAGCTGCGTCGCGCACGTGACCACCGATCTCGTCGGCCAGGGCAAGCTGACCCACGATCAGCGCGCCGAGCTCGTGTCGACCGCCGGTCAGAGCAGCTGCGGAAAGTAGTCGCTACCGCGTGCGGTTGCGCGCCTTGGCGCGTGCCGCGAGCGTCGCGAGACGAGCGCGCTTCTCCGCGTCCGCCGCCTCGTCCTGAATGATCCGGTCGGCGAGCGGGTCCTCGAGGGTCGGCCCGTCGTCGCGGAAGTCCTCACCGCCGCGCGCGATCGGCAGCGAGCCGCTGGCGCCGGGGAAGATGCCGTCATCTTCCTCGTGCCCGGTCTGCGCCTGCGCGATCGCCGAGGTCACGCGGAACACGCCGCTCTGATCGACGAGCTGCTCGTCGAGCATGTCCGTGAACGACGGGCGCGCGGCGAGGTTGTGGAGCTTGCCGGGGCTCGTCGCCTTCGGTGCAGGCTTGCTCGCGGGCTTCGGCGTCGGCTTCTTCTTCGTGGCCATCACGTCCTCCCAGCGATCCAGCCTACACCAACGGCACTACGGGTGGGCTACCCGTGGATGATGCGGCAGGCCCCGTCCATGGCCTCGGGCTTGAACAGCGACGTGCCGAGGAGCAGGCGCGCGGCCTCGAGGACGCCCTCGGTGACGGCCGGGTGGGGGTGCACACAGCGATCGACGGCGTCGAGGGTGCCGCCCTGCCCGATCAGCAGCGCGACGCCCTGGATGCAGGTCCCGGCCTGCGGCCCGACGACACGCAGCCCGAGCAGGCGGCCGTCGGGGCGCGCGAGCAGCTTGACGAAGCCGGTGGTCGCGCGCATCGCGAGGTTGCGGCGGTTGAGCGTGTTCGACACGATGGCCGCGCGGTAGCGGATGCCCTTGGCGCGCGCCATCTGCTCGTTGAGCCCGACGGCCGCGACCTCGGGGCTGAGGAAGTAGATCGCGGACTGCGCCTCGTGGACGATCGGCGGCGGATCGAGGCCGAACATGTCCTCGACGGCGTGGCGCGCCTCGAGCTCGGCGAGGTTCGCGAGCATGAGATCGGGCGTGACGTCGCCCGCCGCCCACACGTGCGGCGCCGACGTGCGCGCGCCGTCGCCCGCGATGCCGGCACCGTCGCCCAGGGTGACGCCCGCGCGCTCGAGCCCGAGGTCCGCCGTCGATGGAGCGCGTCCGGTCGCGACGAGCACGCGGTCGTAGCGGCGGCGCTGCTGCGCGCCTTGCGCGTCCGCCCACGTGATCTCGACCTCGTCGCCGACGACCTCGACGCGCTCGATCTTCGCCTGGCGATGCACGTGGACACCGATCTCGGCGAACCGCCCGGCGACGACGGCGGAGACGTCCTCGTCCTCGAACGGCAGGATGCGCGCCTGGCGATCGAACAGCTCGACCTGCGTGCAGCCGAAGTGCGCGAACACGGTCGCGTACTCGCACCCGACGACGCCGGCGCCGATGATCGCGAGCCGGTGGGGCAGCTCGTCGACGTGCTCGACGTGATCGCTGGTGAGCACGCGCACACCGTCGACGGCGATCGTCGCGGGAACGCGCGGGCGCGATCCGCAGGCGAGGAGAAAGCGATCTGCCGCGATGCGCCGGTCGCCGACCTCGACGAGGTTGCGCTCGACGAACCGCGCACGCCCCGTGATGCGCGTGATGGATCCGCGGCCGGCTGCGGGCACACCGAGCGCGGTGAGCTGGCGCTCGAGGAGATGTTGCGCGGACCGGCACGCGGCGGCGACCTCCGCTTGCACGGCGCGCCACGATAACGACAGCGCCACACCGTCGTAGCCGCGGTCACGCCGGCAGGCGCGCGCGAAGTCAGCCGAGAGATGCCACAACGTCTTGGACGACAGCGCGCCGTCGAAGATGCCGGCACCACCGAGCGGCCCCGCGTCGATCAACACGACGTGCTTGCCGAGATCCACGGCGCGGATCGCACCCGCAACACCAGCCGGCCCGCCACCGATGACGCAGACGTCGAAGCGTTCCACACCGCGAGCGTACGCGATCTACTCACCGCGTGGTGCCGACCGCGTTGCAGTCGGCGCGCCAGTGGACTACGAACGTCCGCGATGGATGTCTTCGGCAATTTGATCGCCCACGACTTCGGCGAAGTTCACTTCAAGGTCGACAAGGCCACGCAGCTGCGAGCGATCGTCGCGATCCACGATTCGCGCCTCGGTCCCGCCCTCGGTGGTTGTCGCTTCATCGAGTACGACACCGACGCGGATGCGCTCGTCGACGCGCTGCGGCTCGCGCGCGGGATGACGTACAAGGCCGCGCTCGCCGGCCTCGCGCACGGCGGCGGCAAGAGCGTGATCATCCGGCCCAAGCAGCGCTTCGATCGCGTCGCGCTGTTCCGCGCGTTCGGCAGGTTCATCGCCGATCTGCGCGGCCACTACATCACCGCGGAGGACAGCGGCACCGGGCTCGAGGACATGGAGATCATCCGCTCGGTGACCACGCACGTGACGGGGATCGATCCCTCGCACGGCGGCTCGGGGGATCCATCGCCGTTCACCGCGCTCGGCGTGCGGCGTGGCATCGAGGCGTGCGTGAAGTTCAAGCTCGGCAAGGCGACCCTGCAGGGCATCCACGTCGCCGTGCAGGGGGTCGGCCACGTCGGCTACTACCTGTGCAAGGAGCTGCACGCGGCGGGCGCCAAGCTCACCGTCGCGGACGTCGACAAGCTCAAGAGCGAGCGCGCGCGCCGCGAGTTCGGCGCCGCGGTGGTCGACATCGATCGCGTCGCCGAGGTCGAGTGCGACGTGTTCGCTCCGTGCGCACTCGGCGCGGGGCTCAACGACAGCACGATCCCCCACCTCCGCGCGCCGATCGTCGCGGGCGCCGCGAACAACCAGCTCGCGCAGCCGCGCCACGGCGACGACCTCCAGGCGCGCGGCATCCTGTACGCGCCCGACTACGCCATCAACGCCGGCGGCCTGGTCAACGTCGCGCAGGAGGTGAAGGGCTACGATGCGAAGCTGGCGCGCGAGGGGACGCTCAAGATCTACGACACGATCTGGGACATCTGCGAGCGCAGCAAGCGCCTGGGCGCCCCGACCTACAAGGTCGCCGACATCATGGTCGAGGAGAAGCTCGCCGCGGTGCCATCCGTGTGATCTAATCGGGGCATGCGCGGGCACGCACCGCCGATCGGCTCGGTCGACATGTTGGCGAGGGCGATGCTCGAGGAGTTCCCCGAGCTCGATCCGGTACGCGTCCGCGCGGCGCTCGAGCGCGGGGTGGCGCGCGCGGCGGCGTCGACGCTCGACACCGAAGGCTATCGCGTGGTCGACCTGCACCTCGCGCGCGTCGAGGCGACCGAGGAGAGCGGCGAGCGCGCCCAGATCCTGCGCGAGCTGGCCGAGACGCTCGCCGAGCGCGGCGATGCGGACCGCGCGCTGGTCGTGCGGCTGAGCGCGTTCACGGAGGTCGCGAGCGCGAGTGACGTCGAGCCGCTGCTCCGCCTCGCCGCGATCACGGGCCGCGAGGCCGAGCTGCCGCTCGACACGATGAACGCGCTGATCGACCTCCAGGATCCGGCGGCGGGGCGCCGCCTCACCGAGCTCGCGGCCGCGTGGCAGAAGGTCGGGCGTCCGTATTACGCGGCGGACTGCCTCGAGCGCGTGCTGGTGATCGATCCCGCGAACGTGCACGCGAACGAGACCCTGGAGCTGTTCTATCGCAGCACGGGCGAGTGGCCGGTGCTCATCGATCTGTTGACCCGGCGCAGCGTGCACGTCGAGGACGATGCGCAGCGCGCGGAGCTGTTCCGCGAGCTCGCGCTCATCTACGACCGCGAGCTCGGCGACGAGGCCGGCGCGCTCGAGGCCTATCGCGAGGCCGACCGGCTCGCGCCCGGGCATCACGACGTCCTCGAGGGCATGGCGCGGCTCGCGGCCACCGTCGGCGAGTCCGAGGACGAGGCGCTCGCGGCGCTCGAGCGGCTCGCCGAGGTCACCGCGGGTCCGAAGGAGCGCGCGCGTGTGTACGTGCGCGCGGCCGAGCAGGCCAAGCTCGCCGACTGGGACCGCGCGCAACGGCTGTTCGAGGCCGCACGCAAGGACGATCCGGAGCTCGCCGAGGCGGTCGACGGCTTCGCCCTGCTGCGGCGCGATCGCGGTCAGTTCTCCGAAGCGATCGAGCTGCTCCTCGGTGCGGCCGCGCGCGCGCCGGACGCCAAGCAGGCATCGCGCTGGCTCACCGACGCCGCGGACTACTCGGTCGCGCAGGGCGACACCACGCGCGCCGAGCGGCTGTATCGGGAGGCGCGCGCCAAGGATCCCGAGAACGACAAGGCAGGCGTCGCGCTCGTCGAGCTGTGCCTCGACACCGGCGCGCTCGTCGATCTCGCGCCGATCCTCGACGAGCTATGCCGCACGACGGACGATCCGGCGCGCCTGCGCCACTACCTGCTCCAGCGCAGCAAGGTCGCGGCGGAGCTCGGCGACAAGACCGGCGCGCGCCGCGCGCTCGCGCGCGCCGTCGATCTCGATCCGCGTGACGCCGCGCCGCGCGCCGAGCTCGCGGACATGCTCTACGACGCGCAGCAGTGGGCGAAGGCGCGTCCGCTGCTCGAGGGCCTGCTCGAGGACGAGGACCTGCTGGCGCCCGAGCGGCGTGTCGAGCTGCACTACCGCATCGCGCATTGCGCGTTCCAGGTCGGCGACAAGGAGGCCGCGGATCAGCACCTCGGCATCACGCTCGCGCTCGAACCGGCGCACCGCCCTGCCCTCCAGCTGCGGACCGAGCTCGACCAGGGCGATCCGTTCGCGTACGCCGCCGCGCAACTCGCGCTCGCGAACCTCGCGCCGCCCGAGGAGAAGGCCACGCGGTTCGCGGCCCTCGGCGACCGCTACAGCGAGCTCGGCGACAACGCGACCGCGCGCGAGATGTACCGCGAGGCGCTCGCGCACCGCCCCGGCGATCACCTGCTGCTCACGAAGTTCCTCGGCCTGGTCACCGAGGACGGCGACTGGAGCTACAGCCTCGACGTCATCCAGCGGCTCGTCGACACCGAGGCCGATCCGAAGGTGCGCGCGCGCTACCGCCACCTCGCCGGCATGATCGCGCGCGACGAGCTCGACGACTACGACCGGGCGATCGAGCTGCTCACCGCCGCAGTCACCGATGATCCTCTCGGGTTCGCGGCGGCCGACGAGCTCGAGGCGCTGATCGCGGGCTCCGGCGACGCCGATGCGTTGATCCGCTTCTACTACCAGCGCCTCGAGCACGTGCGCACCGAGGAGGGCCGCGCGGGCGAGCGGCTGCGCCTGTGGGACCAGCTCGGCGAGCTGTGCCTGCAGCTCGAGCGTACCGATGACGCGATCACCGCGTTCGAGGTCGCGCTCACGCTGGCGCCCGACGATCTCGCGCGCCGCCAGCGCATGGCCGACCTCTACTTCGCCAGCCCCTCGCACGACGAGGCGGCGATCACCCAGCACCAGGCGATCCTGCGCGGCGACAAGCGACGCAAGGCCTCGTACACCGCGCTGCGCACGCTCTACCAGCGCACGCAGCAGGCCGAGAAAGCGCGCGCCTGCGACGATGCCTTCGAGGTGCTGCGCGCGATCCTCGCCGACGAGCCGATCGAGACCTTGTTCCGCTCCCCGGATCGCGCGAAGGGCAAGCCCGCCGAGCCACGCGTGAAGACCCCGCTCGCGAACGAGGACTACCTCGCGCTCGTGACGCTCGATGTGGACTCCGGGCATCTCACGACGCTGGCGGCGCTGTTCGCGCTGGTCGCGCCGACGTTCGGTGTCGAGCGCGCGCGCATGCGGCCGCCGGCGCCGGTGCCGTCGCGCGAGCACGAGCTGACGCCCGGGCTCGACGCGCTGGTCACCATGGTGGTCACCGCGCTCGGCGTGAAGCGGCCCGCCGTCTACTTCGAGGTCGACCAGCGGTTCGCCGCGAAGGTGCAGATGCGCACGCGCGACGGCGTGCTCGCGCCGGTGCTCGTGCTCGGCAAGCCCTCGCTCGACGGCAGCGTCGATGACCGCGAGCTCGCGTTCGTGCTCGCGCGCCACCTGGCGGACCTGCGTGGCGAGCGCATCGCCCGCCTCCTCTGTCCGCGCGCCGGCGAGCTCGCGCAGATCGTCGAGCTCGCGATCGCACCACAGCAGGACGCGAGCAGCCACGCGGCGCGCTGGCTGTCGAGCGCGCTCCACCCGGTCGAGCTCGATCAGGTGCTCGCGATCGGTGCACGGCTGCGCGAGCGCGGCACGTCCCCGATGACGACCGCCCTGAGCTGGCTGTCCGCCACCGACCGCGCCGCCGATCGCATCGGGCTCGTGGTCACTGGCGACGTGGGCGCGTGTTGCCGGGTCATCGAGCGCGAGCAGCCCGCTGCCTCGGGCGCGGACGCCGACCGCGTCCTCGATCTGGTCCGGGCCAGCGTCAGCGAGGAAGTCCTAGGTGTGCGTGGTCGGGCCGAGGGCTGGGCCCGACGGTAACGACGCTGATTTGTGAACTCTCCTCTTGCGCCCGGTGACTAGGTTGAACCACAACCGCTAGCCATGAAGCGCTTGGCCGGAATTGTAATTGCTCTCGCCTGCATGACCTCGGTCGCAGGCGCGAATGTCGAGGTGGGCGGTATCGCCGGGCTGCACGCGTTCAGCAACACGAGCGGCCTGGGCGTCGGCGAAGACCTCGACCCGGCGATGGAGAACAGCCTCGCGAACTCGGCGCTGTTCGGCGCGCGCCTCGGCGTGTTCTTCACCGACGCACTCGGCGTCGAGGCCGAGGGCGGACTGATCCCGACCGAGCCGCGCCGCCTCGTGTTCGACGTCTACGCGGTCGCGTTCCGCGGCAACCTCGTCTATCAGTTCCGCGCGGCGGAGCCGAACAACAAGATCATCCCGTTCGTGCTCGCGGGCGCCGGCCTCCTCAAGGTCGTCGACACGGCCAACGAGACCGAGATCTCGAAGGAGCAGAACGTCGAGGTGCACGTCGGCGCCGGCGTGAAGTACCGGGCCGCGAGCAACTGGGGTGTCCGCCTCGACGTTCGCGGCCTCGGCGTCCCGTCGAGCGAGGAAGGCCCGACGTTCGACTTCGAAGCGCTGCTCTCCGTCTACAAGGAGTTCGGCCGCAAGACCGTGACCGAGAAGCCCGCGCCGCCCAAGGACGAGGATCCGGACAAGGACGGCATCGCCGGCGCGGCCGACCAGTGCCCGACCGACCCCGAGGACAAGGACGGCTTCGAGGACGACAACGGCTGCCCCGATCTCGATAACGATCAGGACGGCATCGCGGACGCGCAGGACGCGTGCCCCATCGAGGCCGAGGACAAGGACTCGTTCGAGGACGAGAACGGCTGCCCCGATCTCGACAACGATCAGGACGGCGTCCCCGACGCGGCCGACAAGTGCCCGGCGGAGCCCGAGACGAAGAACGGCTACCTCGACGAGGACGGCTGCGCCGACGAGATCCCCGAGAAGCTGAAGAAGTTCACGGGCGCGATCAAGGGCATCAACTTCAAGGTCAGCTCGGCTGACCTCGCGGCGGGCTCATCGAAGATCCTCGACCAGGCGGTCGCCGTGCTCGTCGAGTTCAAGGACAGCAAGCTCGAGATCCAGGGCCACACCGATGACCAGGCGCTCAAGAAGAACAAGACGTTCGAGGACAACACCGCGCTCTCGCAGGCGCGCGCCGAGACCGTGAAGGCGTACTTCATCAAGAAGGGCATCGAAGAGGGCCGCCTGATCGCGAAGGGCTACGGCGAGACCAAGCCCGTCGTCGACCCGACCGGCCTCAAGGGCGGCAAGCTCACCGCGGCGCGCGCGCAGAACCGCCGCGTCGAGTTCCAGCTGATCAGCGAGACCGAGGCCGCCACCC
>DATLHR010000232.1:0-3433 GCA_035539815.1 Kofleriaceae bacterium | reverse complement strand
CCCTGCGGCTGCGGTTGCGGCTGCGGCTGCGGTTGCGGCTGCGGTTGCGGCAGCGGTTGCGGCTTCGGCTGCGGCTGCGGCTGCGGTTGCGGTTGCGGCTGCGGCTGCGCCAGTCCGTTACGCGGCGGCGCGATGATCGCCGATCGCGGCGCGCACACGCTCCAGATACGCCTGCGTCTCGGGCCGCGTCTCGAGCACCTTGGCGAGGCTCGCCGCGCGCGTCAGGTAGACGAGCTGCGCCGCGAGCGCGAGATCGCACAGGTACGGCTCTCCACCGACGAGAAAGTCCTTACCCTCGAGCAGCGCTTCGATCGCGTCGAGCGTGCGCTCGAGGTCCGCGCGCACGTGCGACGGCGACTTGCGTCCGAGGCCCTGACCGCGTAGCTGCCGCTCGACCCGCGCGAGGTACGGCAGGAACGCGACGCGCCCGATCAGCGTTCGCTTGAAGTACGCGCTCGCCGCGCGCCGGCCCGCGGGATCGATGAAGTGATAGTAGAGCCCCGTAAAGTAGAGCGCCTCGTCCGCCCAGTCCTCGAACACGTGGCACATCGCGCGCGCTTCCGGATCGCTCGGCACGATCGGACGCTCGGGGTACCGGCGGTCGAGCGTGTACGCGATGTCCGTCGAATCGACGACGAGCTCGCCGTCGAGCTCGAGCGCGGGCACCTTACCGATGCCGCCGCGGCGCGCGATCGACGGCAGGTGCGCGAGCGCGTTGACCCGCTTGTACGGCAGGCGCTTGAGCGCCAGCACGCCACGCACCTTCCGACAGAACGGCGACGGCGGCCAGTCGTACAGCGTGATCAGGGCGCCACTTCGATGTCGGAGGCCTTGGTCGGCTCGGGCTTGCTCGCTTCGGGCCGCTGCTTCACTTCCATGCCCGCCGGGCACACGGGCGCCGCGGTGTCGTCGCCGCCTTCCCCACGCTCCTGCACGACGCCGGCGATCTTCGCCGGCCCTTGCGCGCCGACGACGTTGAGGATGGCCGCGTTCACACCCTTGGTGGTGAGGCGCGCCTTGATCGCGTCGGCGAGCTTCTGCGCATCGGCCTGCTTGGGCTGCGAGACCGCGATGAGCCACTTCGTGACCTCGGGGTGCTGCAGCATGGTCAGCGCCATCTGATCGACGATGAGTGCGCCCGCCTTGGTGAGCGCGCCCTTCCTGTCGATGGTCGGGACCTTGTCGACGGCGAGGCGGTCACCGTCGACCTTGACGGTCTGCGGGCCCGCATCGGGGCAACCGTCGTCGTCCTTGATGCCGTTGATCGTCTCGGGCTCGGCCGGGCACACGTCCTTGCTGTCCACGATGCCGTCGTGGTCGTTGTCGAGCTCGGGGCAGCCATCGCCGTCCTCGAAGCCGTCCTTGTCCTCGGGGCACAGCGAGCACTTGTCGCTCGCGTCGGGCACGCCGTCCGCATCGTTGTCGGCCTCGGGGCAGCCGTCGCCGTCCTCGAACGCGTCGAGGTCTTCCTCCTCGAGCGGGCACTGATCCTTGTCGTCGTACATGCCGTCGCCGTCGGAGTCGCGGCGGTTCGCCGGGCAGCCGTCGTTCGGGTACGGCTGCTTGCCGTCTTCGGCCTCGTTCGGGCACTTGTCGTCGAGGTCGTTGAGCTTGTCGCCGTCGTTGTCGATCTCGGGGCAGCCGTCGTCGTCCTCGAAGCCGTCGAGGTCCTCGGCGACCGTCGGGCACTTGTCCTCGGCGTCGGGGCGACGATCGCCGTCGCTGTCGTCGTCGGGACAGCCATCGTCGTCCTCCTGGCCGTCGCGGTCCTCCGCGATCATCGGGCACTTGTCGCGCGAGTTCTGGATGCCGTCGCCGTCCGAGTCGCGGACGTCCGGCGCGTAGCCGATCGCGAGGAAGAACCGCGACTCGGGCGAGCCGATGCCCTTCACGAGGCCGGCGCCGCCACCGATCACCACCGCCACGGCGGGCGTGGCGTACACGCGGAGGCCACCCTCGACCTCGAGCGGGCTCGCGTCGAGAGAGAAATCGGGCAGGCCCGCGCGGCCGTAGCCTTCGGCGATCAGCGAGAACCGGTCCGTCAGGCGCGCCGCGCCGGCGACGCCCCACGTCAGCTGCTGACCGATGGTGGAGTCATAGATCGTGCGCGGCTTGCGGAAGATCGCACCCGCGTTGGCGCCAAACGAGAACCGGCCGACGTCCTGCTGCAGCGCCATCCGCGCGCGCACCGTCGGAAGGTTGTCACCGATGAACTGGCTGTCGTCGCTGCCGAACGACGTGGGGATCGAGATGCCGCCGAGCGCGCTGATCCGGAGCCGGTTCTTGCGATAGAGCCGGTACTTCGCCTCGACGAACAGGTCCCCGAGCCCGGTGACGCTGAGGCCATTGGGATCCGGTTGCGCGGTGTTCGGCATGAGGCCGTCGCCGCTGAGGCTGAAGATGACGGGCAGGTTGGCGCCGATCTGCAGCTTGTCGTTGATGCCGTACGCCGCGGTGATCTGCAGCGCGGTCAGCGTGTCAACAACCTCGGTGCGCTCGGCCCCGAGCTGGTCTGGCATCGCCGGGTCGACGTTGTAGACGGTGAACGGTCGCGTGAGGAACGTGACCAGCGCGTCGACGGCGAGCTGTTTGGTCTGGGCGATGTCACCGTCGGAGACGGTGAAGAACGTCTTCGGCCCGATCGCGTACTCGAACGTCTGGACGTCGATCGCTGGATCGAAGGGCGGCGCGTTCTGCGCGTCTGCAACCGCGGGCAGCGCGACGGCAGCGAGACACGCGGCGGCTCCCAAACCCCAGATTTTTCGCATTGCGAAACATTATGCATGTCCGCCAAACCGCTGGAAGCGAGGCGCGGGACAGAATCGTCGGGTCGCGGTGGCTACGTAGCCGGGGCGATGATCACCCGATCACTTCGGGAGGGTCATGTTGAACGTCCACACGACGACGGAGCTGACCGCTCGATCGGTCGTATCGACCGCCGGATCGAACTCGAGCTGCTTGGCTCGCCGGAGGGCGAGCTCGTCGAGGCCGTGTCCGAGCTTGTTGAGCAGCACCGCGGATGCGACTTTTCCCTGTGCGTCGACGACGAGGCGGACGCGGATCGCGCCCTCGATCCCGAGCTGCCGTGCCTCCGCCGGGTAGTCCTTGCCGGCATCGAAGTACCCGTAATCGCCCTTGGGCATCGCGCGCTTCTTGATCGTCGCCACCGAGACCGGCGCCGGCGGGGCCGCTGCGCCCGAGCCCGCACCGGTGCCTTCCCCCGTGCCTCCTCCCGTGCCCCCGCGTCCGACACGCCCTCCGTTCGGGCGACCCACGGCTACCGCGACGCCGGTGGCGCCGGGAGGCGCGGAGTCGAGGGTCACGACCTGATCGCCTCCCGCCGAGGTCGTCGAGGTCGTCGTGGGCGGCGGCGCCGCCGTGGTCGGCCGCGGCGTCTCGACGGCCTTGGTCGTCGTCCGCACCGCGGCGGGCC
>DATLHR010000231.1:0-3025 GCA_035539815.1 Kofleriaceae bacterium | reverse complement strand
GAGCTACGTTCTAGTAGGAGCCCTATGCCGTCCCGTCCCGACCTTCGTGAGATTGCCACCAACGTGCGCGAGGCGTTCGCCGACGCCGATCGCGAGACGCTACTGGACGTGCTGACGTTCGTGCTCAAGGAGTACGTCGTCGAGGGCCCGCCGCCGATGCTGGTCCATCAGGCCGAGAACCTGGCGGACCTCAAGGGCGCGACGTTCGCCCAGCTCATCTCCGCGATGCAGACGCGGTTCGATCACCCCGAGCTCGCGATGTTCGTCGTCGACGGCGAGCAGGTGAGCGTGCGCGTCGGTGGCGTCGTGCAGCCGCTGTTGCCGTCGCGCCAGCCGCTCACGCCGGCGACCGAGCTGCCGCGCCCGGCGGCCGGTGTCCGCGTCGTCGAGACCACGCTCCAGCAGCGGCTGCACGACGCCACCGACGCGCACGCTCACCTGCTCGCCGTCGACGACGAACATCGCGAGCTCGGGATGATCGAACCGCGTCTGCATCGCGGAGATGAGCTGCGCGAACGTCGCGCCCTTGAGGTCCGCCAGGTTCTCGGCCTGATGGACCAACATCGGCGGCGGCCCTTCGACGACGTACTCCTTGACGACGAACGCGAGCACGTCGAGCAAGGTCTCGCGATCGGCGTCGGCGAACGCGTCTCGGATGTTCGTGGCGATGTCGCGAAGGTCGGGACGGGACGGCATAGGGCTCCTAGAACGTAGCTCCATCGAGGTCGGCGCCCGTGGTCTCGCAGCCGACGAAGCGCGTACCGGTCAGATCCGCGCCACACAGGTTCACGCCGCGCAGATCGCAGCGCACCAGCACCGCGCCCTTGAGGCACGCGCCGTACATGTTCGCGCGCTTGAAGTCGACCTCGAACAGCGACGCGCCGGTCCAGTCGGTGCGCGACAGCGACACCGTCGCGTGCTCGTAGCCCTCGAATACGACCTTCAGCAGCACCGCGCTCGCGAAGTCCGCCGAGTACAGCTCCGAGTCCTTGAACGTCGTGTCCTGGATGCGCGCGCGATGCAGCCGGATCCGCGCCATCCGCACCGGGCCGAGCTCGCAGCGCAGCAGCTGCGCGCCCGTGAGATCGAGCTCCGTCAGGTCGCAGTCCTTGGCGCGCACGCGGTGCCACAGCGCGCCCTTCCACTGCGAGGTCCGCAAGTCGGACAGCTTGAGCTCGGCGCGCTCGAGCCGTGATTCGTCGGCGTCGGCGCCGCGCAGGTCGAGCTTGTCGATCGTGACGGTATCGAGGTCCGCGCCGCGCAGGAGCAGCGACGGCGCTGCGAACCCGCTGATCGTCCGCCCCGCCAGCTCCTCCTCGGCGATCAGCCGCTCGAGCTGGACGCGAGACTGGATCACGCCGGCGTCGGCGCTCGTGTCGCTCATCGGGCCCAGGATACCGCGGATCGCCGTCGGAGATCAGGCTGCTCAGGCGCGCCGCGACGAGCTGTTGCGCCACAGCTGGTTGCGCACGGCGTCGGCGGCCAGCGAGAGCACGCGCTCCTTGACCTTCTCGATCGCCTGCTCGAGCTTGTCCTTCGCGTTCATCGCGGCCTTGCTCTGCGCCGCCGCCCCACCGGTGCCCGAGCTCGACGCCGCGACGCCTTGCTCCTCGGCGTGCGCCTGCGCTTCCTCGCTCTCGGCCTCGTGCTCGATGTCGTCGTGCTCCTGCGCGAACGGCATCCTGAACGAGAACCCGCGGCTGTTCTGCGCGCGCTTGGCCTGCGCGACGTGCGTGATCTCGTGGGCGAGCAGCGCCTTGCCGGACGCGCTGCCCATCGAGCGATCGGGCGAGTTGCCCATCAGGATCATGCCCGTCGAGCCGATCGTGACGGCGTACGAGTTGCGCTGGCGGTTGAACTCCTCGGCGAACTCGCCCGTGTACACGCGCACGTGGCCGAGGTCGACGCCGAACCGCTTCTCGTACTTGGAGCGGACACTATGGTCGAGGCGCTCGCCCTTGCCGGCGCGCTTCGAGACCATCTTGAGCAGGCGATCCGGGTCGTACTTGCGGGCGAGGTCCTCGCTCAGATCGTCGGCGCGCGGCTCCTGCTGCGCGTTCGGATCGTTTGGTTCGTCGGCCGCCACGTGAGTCTTTCTACGAGCTTACTCGTCCTTGCCTTCCCCGGACCAGCTCGACACGTAGCCCTCCGAGGATTGCTCGTAATATTCGCTGGTTTTCTGCTGGTCCAGGATCGCCGCCTCGCCACCCAGCGCCTGCTCGAGGAACTTGGTCTCGGCGAAGCAGTTCGCGCCCTTCATGCCCTTCATCTCGAAGGTCACCTCGCCCTTGGCGTTGATCACGATCTCGATCTCTTTCTTCATTCTGCCCCCCACTTGGTAACGACCAGGCGAATCGAGCCGTCCTCCTCGTTGACCTCCTCGGAGACCTCGTAGCCCTTCTCTTCGCAGGCCTGTTTGACGTTGTGGTACTGGTACCGCTGGCTGAGCTGGTGCTTGAACTCGTCCTCGGAGACGCCCTTCGTCGTCTCCACGCCCCACCAGTCCGCCGTGATGTCGTACGTGCCGTCCTGGTTGTCGATGACGCCGACGTCGTAGCGGCCCATGTTGACCGAGATGGCCGCCTTGAGCGTGTCGCCGCGGTAGCCGCGCACGGTGACCGCCTGTCCCTGTTCGGCCTCGACGAACTCGTGCTTCATGTCGGCGAGCGCTTTCTTGATCGCCGCGAGGTTCGTCATCTTCAGCGCGCACTTCGTGAAATGCGACATGGCAGTTCTTTCACTTTACGGGTATCGCGCAGCGTAGCGGAGCGAAATGTGAGATCAAAGCTCGAGCTTCCGCTCGCCGTCGTCGGACTCGGGGCCTTTGTCCCCGAGGTTGCTCGACGGCGCCCCGTGCCTGGCCATCCAGCCAGGTTTCTTCTGCGCCGCGGCCGAGCCCTTGCGCGCCGCGGCTGGACGCGCGCGCGTCCGCGCCCACTCGCGCATCGCCTCGAACTGCTCGCGCATCGTGATCGCGAGCGGGACGATGTCGCGCAGCGTGTTGAGCAGCCCCTCGGTCGTGAGG
>DATLHR010000230.1:0-15907 GCA_035539815.1 Kofleriaceae bacterium | reverse complement strand
TGTGTCGCGCCGTCCGGGCAGATTGGCGCTTTCGGCGCGCTCGCGATCGTGCGCGTGCAGTCGACGCACCAGTAGAGCGCCACATCATCGTCGACCCAGCCGGTGGCGCCGCAGCGCTCGCACGCGCCTGCCATCACCGTCGCTCCCCACCCCAGGCACCAGTCGCAGTTGCCCCGCGGGCGCGCGACGCCGGTGCCGTGGCACTGGAAGCACTCGACGCGGGCATCGCACCCGCTCGCCCACCAGCCGCGCCCCTCGCAATGATCGCAAGCGGTGCCGGGGACTCCGTCGGCCATAGGGCACGATAGCGCGTCCGGGTCTGCTAGGGTTCGCGGGCGTGTCGTTCCTGTTCCCCAGCTCCACCATCACGCTCGACGCGGCGCTGCGCGATCTCGTGCGCGGCAGTCCGCGTGCGCGGGCGAATGCGGCTCGCGCGCTCGGCGACGTCACCGAGGCCGGCGAGCGCCGCCGCGCCGTCGAGGCGTTGATCGCGGCGCTCGAGGATGACCTGCCCGAGGTGCGCATGGAGGCGTGCAGCTCGCTCGGCGAGCTCCGCGAGCCCGCCGCGGTGCAGGTGCTGATCAAGCGGCTCGACGACGGCATCGCCGCGGTCCCCAGCACGCCGCGATCGCGCTCGGCTCGATCGGGGACGTCGCCGCCTTCGCGCCGCTCGCCCAGGCGCTCGTCGAGGGTCCGGCCGACCTGCGGTTCCAGGCCGCGACCTCACTCGCCGAGATCGACGCCGCGCGCGCGTTCGATCCGATCGCGAAGGCCCTCGACGACAAGGATCCGCAGGTCGTCGCCGCGGCGGCGTTGTCACTCGGCGCGATCGGCGATCGCAAGGCCCAGGAGTTGCTCGCGCCCAAGCTCGCTCACGCGGATGCCGGCGCGCGGTTCGACGTCGCGTACGCGCTGGCCGAGCTCGGCGATGCGCGCGGGCGCGACGTGCTCGCCGCCGCGGTCACCGACCCCGAGCGCGCGTGGGATGCGGTCACCGCCCTCAAGCGGCTCGGCACTGTCGATGACGCCGAGGCGCTCGGCCGGGCGCTACTCGCCAAGGGCACGCCGCCCGAGGCCGCGGTGCTCGCCGCCGGAGCGCTGATCCAGGTCGCGCCCGATCACCCCCACCGCGACGCCGCGCGGCGCGTGCTGATCGCCGGACTGACCGCGCGCAAGGGGCACGTGCGCGGGCTCGCGATCGAGCAGCTCGGTGTGGGCGGCGGCGCGTGGGCCAAGGCGCCGCTCGAGAAGCTCGCGAAGAACGGCAAAGGCAGCGAGTTCCTCGACGCGATCGCGCAGGCGCTGCGCGACATCGACGCACGCTCGCAGGGGGCCACGTGATCGAGCTGATCGATTCGCACGCGCACGTCGACGGCCCCGAGTTCGACACCGATCGCGACGAGGTGCTCGCGCGCGCCCGCGTCGCCGGGGTCCGGCGCATCGTCGTGATCGGCGCGGTCGGCGATCCCACGAGCGCCGAGCGTGCGGTCGCCCTCGCCGAGCGCGATCCGGACGTGTGGGCCACGGTCGCCACGCACCCTCACGACGTCGAGAAGATGACGCCGGAATGGTGGGCCGTACACGAGCGCCTCGCACCGCACCCGCGCGTCGTCGCGATCGGCGAGACCGGCCTCGACTACTACTACGATCACTCGCCGCGCCAGGCGCAGCAGGATGCGTTCGCGCGCTTCATCGAGCTCGCGCATCGCGTCCAGAAGCCGGTCGTCTGCCACATTCGCGACGCGCACGAGGACGCGCGCGCGATCCTGAAGGAGCAGCGCGCGATGGAGCGCGGCGTGGTGATCCACTGCTTCACCGGCACGCCGGACGACGCGCGCGCGTACGCCGAGCTCGGCTGCTACGTCTCGTTCAGCGGCATCATCACCTACAAGACCGCGCAGCCGATTCGCGACGCCGTCCCGTTCGTGCCGCCCGACCGCATCCTCGTCGAGACCGACTGCCCCTATCTCGCACCGATCCCCAAGCGCGGAAAGCGCAATGAACCCGCCTTCGTAGTCCACACGGCGGAGGTGGTCGCGACCTGCGCCGGCTTGACTTTCGAGCAGTTAGCGGCCAAAACGGTCGAAAACACGTGCCGGGTGTTCGGGCTATTGCGTCCTTGACGCCTTGGATCGACGCGGGTATAGATTCCCCCCTCGTTTCCGGTACGTAGGAGTCGGTTCGTCATGGCACAGAAGATTGGCCTCCTCGGCAAGAAGATCGGTATGACCCAGGTGTTCGCGGACGACGGCGAAGCCGTCCCCGTCACCGTGATCCAGACGGGTCCGTGCCACGTCATCGGCACCCGCACCCAGGAGCGCGACGGCTACACCGCCCTCGTGCTCGGCTTCGACGAGAAGCCGGTGCGCTTGGCGACCAAGCCGGAGCTCGGCGCGGTGAAGGACAACGGCCTCAAGCCGCAGCGCTTCATCAAGGAGATCCGTCTCCCCGCCGACGAGCTTGCGAAGTTCTCGGTCGGTCAGGCGGTGACCGCGTCCGACGTGTTCGCCGAGGGCATCGCGCTCGACGTCGAGGGCTGGAGCAAGGGCAAGGGCTACCAGGGTGTCATCAAGAGGCACCACATGTCCGGCATGACCCGCGCCCACGGTACCCACGAGTACTTCCGCCACGGCGGCTCGATCGGCTGCCGCCTCACCCCGCAGCGCGTCCACAAGGGTAAGCGCATGGCGGGTCAGATGGGCAACGAGAAGGTCAGCGTGCAGAACCTGCAGCTGTTCAAGATCCTCGCCGAGGAGAACTGCATCCTCGTCCGCGGCGCGGTTCCGGGCGCGGCCAACGAGTACGTCGTCGTGACCACGGCCGCGACGCGCACCACGTACAAGCGCAAGGGCATTGGCAAGGAAGAGACCCGCTCGAAGAACCCGCTCAAGGCGTCCAAGAAGGCCGCCACGGGTCGCGGGTAAGGCGCTCCCTCCCCCCGCCCGCTGTTCACGCCCGGTGCTCCGTCGAGCCCGGGCTTTTTCGTTGCCTAGACTTTTCGGTCCATGTCCAAGCGTCTCGACGATCGCTCCACGCGCCACGATCGCTTTCACCAGAAAGCGAAGAAGGAGGGCTTCCTCGCGCGTGCCGTCTACAAGCTCCAGGAGATCGACGAGAAGCACCACATCTTCGACGACGGCTATCGCGTCCTCGACCTCGGGTGCGCACCCGGCTCGTGGCTGCAGTATGCGCGGCAGACGATCGGCGAGCGCGCCGTGCTCGTCGGTCTCGACCGCGGGCCGCTGCAGCGGCCGCCGACGGGCGCACGCATCGAGGTCGGTGATGTCCTGACGATCGATGTCAAGCAGCTGCTCGGAGAGCTGCCCGCGTTCGACGTGGTGCTCAGCGACATGGCGCCGGATACCAGCGGCATCCGCAACCTCGACCAGGCGCGCTCCGAGGCGTTGTTCGAGCGCGCCCTCGACATCGGACTCCAAGTCCTCGCGCCGGGCGGCAACTTCGTCGGCAAGCTGTTCCAGGGCCCCGACTTCAAGAAGCTGACCGAGGCGGTGCGTGCGCGGTTCGCCGTCATGAAGACGATGAAGCCGGCGTCGAGCCGTCAGATCTCGATCGAGCAGTACGTGATCGGCAAGGGGTTCCGGCCCGACGCCGAGAGGGCGCGATGAGCCCGCAGCCGCGCCCTCGCAGCAAGGGACCGCAGCGCGTCGTCATCGAGCGCTGGGGCGAGCCCGATCCTCGCAAGATCGAGCAGGCCGTGGCGATCCTCCACGACGGCGGCGTCGCGGCCTACCCGACCGATTCGATCTACGCGCTCGGCTGCGCGATCGAGGCGCGCGATGCGATCGAGCGCATCTACCGCGCCAAGAACATGAACCAGAAGCAGCGGCTCGCGCTGATCTGCCCGAACCTGTCCACGGCGTCGGAGTTCGGCCTGTTCTCGCACACCGCGTTCCGGCTCGCGCAGCGCATCTTCCCCGGCCCCTACACCCTCGTCGTGCCCGCGACCCATCAGGTGCCGCGCATGCTCACGCACGACAAGCGCCGCACGGTCGGCATCCGCATCACCAGCCACCCGATCGCGCAGGCGATCGCCGAGAGCCTGGGCCGCCCGCTGCTCACGACCAGCGCGATCGTCCCCGACACCGGCGAGCCCTGCCGCGACGCCGACGAGGTCCTCGAGGCGTTCGGCCGCCACCTCGACGTGGTGATCGATGCGGAGCAGACGCCGGCCGAGCCGTCGACGGTACTCGAGGTCGACGGCGAGGACATCACGGTGATCCGCGAAGGCCAGGGCTCGCTCGAGGGGCTACTCTAAGAGGGCCTCCCTCGATGAGTCGCCGCAAGCGCCCCACGCACCACCGCGATACGCTGGTCGACGCGAAGAAGACTCGACTCGGCGTCACCGATCGCCGCACGCGTGCGAAGGACCTGTGCGGCCATGTCGTGGGCAGCTATCTCGTCGAGGCCGAGCTCGGCGCGGGCGCGATGGGCGTCGTGTACCTCGCGTCGCACATCGACACGCACCAGCGGGTCGCGATCAAGGCGCTCCACTCGCACCTGGTGAGCGAGCCCGTGGTCGTCGAGCGATTTCACCGCGAGGCCAAGCTCGCGTCGAGGATCTCGCATCCCAACCTCGGCGGGGTGATCGAGCTCGGCAGCGTGCTCGAGGACGGCCGCCACGTGATCGTGCTCGAGCTGGTCGAGGGCGAGCCGCTGTCGTCGCTCCACACCATGCCGCTCGCGCCGGATCGCGCGCTCGATCTCACCTCGCAGCTGCTGCGCGGGCTCGAGCACGCGCACGACAAGGGCCTCGTCCACCGCGACCTCAAGCCCGACAACGTGGTCGTGGACTGGCGTGATGGGCGCGAGCACCTGCGGATCGTCGACTGGGGCATCGCGATCGTGCGCAACCCGGACGACTCGTCGCTCGAGCGGCTCACCGCGAACGGCACCGTCCTCGGCACGCCCGCGTACATGCCGCCCGAGCAGGCGAAGGGCGAGGCGATCGATCCGCGCGCCGACCTGTTCGCGCTCGGCGTCATGCTCTACGAGATGTTCACCGGTGTGCTGCCGTTCGAGGGTCGTGCGATCCAGGTCCTCCACGCGAACATGACGAAGGATCCGCCGCCGATGGACGAGCGCGTGCCGGGACTGATCATCGATCCACTGCACGAGGCCTTCACCCGCAAGCTGATGGCGCGCGACCGCGCGAAGCGGTTCGCGACGGCGACCAGCGCGCTCGAGATGCTCGAGCGGATGATCGAAGATCCCGACGGCGCCGCGCTCGCACTGGGCAAGATGAACGTCGCGCGTGCGCTCGACGTCGTGTCGCTTCCAGCACCGCCCGCACCGAAGCGGCGTTAGCGCCGGCGGCCGATGAACAGGCCCGCGGCCGAGATGGCCACGACGCCGCCAAAGCCGACCGCGCCGATCTGCCAGGGCGCCGCCGCCGTGGCGTCGGTCGCCACGAGCATCATCACCAGCGAGAGCAGCAGGCCGGCGCCTCCGAGCCCGAGTCCGGCCTTCCACGCGAACCGGGGATCCACGGCTATCTCACCATGACCTGCGCGACGCTCTGCGCGTCGGCGGGCCAGGTCTCCTTGGCGAGCCACGGGTCGAAGCCGGCCGACCTGATCGCGACCAGCATCGGCCTGGTGACGTCCTTGGGCGTGCCGAGGGCGGCGTCGAAGGAGACGAAGATGCTCTCCGTCGAGACGTCGAACCCGAGCTCGTACACCGCGGGCACGTCGGCGAGCGCCGTGCGCACCTTGAGCGGACAGCTCTCCTCGCAGTACATGCCGAGCGCCTTGATCGTCACGTGCGCGAGCGCGGTAGGGCGCGGGCGTGGCTGCGGCGCGGCGAGCTGCCGGTGCAGCTGCTCGTGCGCGCCGATCTTGTTCGCTTCGCGGACCTCCTCTCGCCCGACGCCCTCGCGCGAGCACGCGGCGAGCACGAGCGAGACGAGCGCGGCGCGCCTCATCGACGGCGACGCTTCGAAGGGGTGGACTTCTTCTTGGGCGCGGGCGGGGCGACCTCGGCGGGCGCCGCGTCCGCGGGCGCGGGCAAGCCGAGCTCCTCCGGCAGCTTCGGATCCAGGAGCGCGGCGACGCGGCTGACCTCGGTCGCCGGCTGAACCTTGTCCTTGATGTCGACGAGGATCTTCTTGGCCTGCTCCTTCTGCTTCGCGCTCGTCTTCTTGCTGACGATCAGCGCCTCGGCCAGTGTGAGCTGCAGGCTCGGCGTGATCGCGGCGGCCTCGTTGAAGATCGGCGCCAGCAAGTCCAGCGCGCGATCGGGCTCGTTGTTGCGGAGCACGACCTTCGCCTGCAGCGCCAGCGTCGGGAAGTAGCCCGGGTTCGCCTCGAGCGCCTCGTCGAGCTTCTTGCCCGCGCCCGCGATGTCGCCCGCGGCGAGCAGCAGCTCGGCGAGCGCGGTGCGCGTGCGGTAGATGAGCGGATTTGGGGAGTCGTTGCTGACGTCGGTGGTCGCCTGCTCGAGCTGCGCCTGCGCGCCCGTGGCGTCACCGGTCGCCGCGAGGGCGAGACCGTACGCGTGGCGACCGAGCTTGCTGCGGGCCTTGCGCGCGAGCCGCTCGAGCGCATCGGCGGCGTCCGCGCGCTCCTTGTCGGCGCCGCTGATCATCCGCGCCTGCTCGCGCAGGATCATCGCTTCCTGGTTCTCGGGCGCCTTCGCGAGCACCTCGTCGGCCTCCGCGAGCGCCTCCTTCGCGCGGCCGAGATCGAGTAGCGCGTAGACGCGGAGGATCCGCGCCCGCACGCCTTCGAGCTTCGACGCGATGTCGAGCGCCTTCTCGGGCAAGCCGGACGCGAGCGTGAGCCCGGCATCGACGAGCTTCACAGCCGGATCGTCCTCCGGCGCGCTCTTGCCGTACCACGCGATCTTCGCGCGGGCCGCGGCCGCGTCGGCGAAGTTCCCGGCGGCGTAGTGCGCCCAGCCGACGCGCGCCCAGAACCGGACCTCGTTCGGCGGCTTGACGGCGGTCGCTTTCTTGAGCGACTCGGCTGCCTTCGGGAAGTCCTCGATGCCACCGTTCGCGAGCGCGAGTGCGAGCAGCTTGTACGCCGCGACGCGCGGCCCGATGTTGGCGACGATCTGGGTGTTGAGCTCGTCGATCGCCTCGTTGATCTGCACCGACGACTCGGCGCGCCCGATCGCGCGGCCGATCACCGCGAGCGGGTGCGAGAGCTTCTTGCCGCCCATGCCCTGGGCAGCGGCCGCGGCCTCGATCTGCTTGTCCGTGCCCTCGGTCACCCGCGGCGTCTTCGCGGTGGTGATCGCGGTCTGATACAGCGCGAGCGCCTCCTCGAGCGCGCCTTCGTCGACGAGCATGTCGGCCTGATCGATCATCGCGACGACGAGCCCATTCGCGCCGTCGCCGGCGGACTTGAACGAGGCCTTCGCCGCCTTGCGCTCGCCGGCCGCGAGCAGCGCGCGCCCCTTGAGCCACATCGGCCACGGATCGCTCGCGTCCTTCGCGATCAGCTCGTCGAGGCTCCGCAGCACCTCGGCGAGCGTCGACTTGCTGGCCGCCGCGATCGCCGAGGCGTCGCCATCCCCGGTGCCGAGGCGCGACAGCTCGACGGCGGCCTTGCCGATCACGAGCTCGCGATAGCCGGGCTGGCCTTCCTTGAGCTCTTCCTTGGCCGACTTGTACGCGCGGTCGACGCGATCCGCGTCGGTGCCGTACAGCAGCGCCTCGATGCCCGCGGTCTCGACGACGTACGCGAACGTCAGGAGATTGCGGTTGTCCTTCGCGAGCGACTCGCCGAGCTTCTTGAGCGAGAGCTCGAGCCCTTCGAAGTCGCCGTGGCCGATCGCCTGCTTGCTCTCCTTCTGGAGCCGCGCGACCGCCTCGGCCTTCTGCTTCTCGGTCCACCAGTACCAGGTGCCGCCGCCGCCGATGCCGAGCACCATCACGACGAACAGGAAGATGAACGCGCGCCGCGTCGAGCGGCCCCACCTGCGGTCCGGCCGCAGGTCGAACTCGTTCTCGGTGTGCACGCCGGCGACGTCGAGCAGGCCGCCGGTGAGCAGATCGTTGAGGTAATTCTCGCCGACGGCCGCTGACTGGCGCAGCGACGCCGCCGCGGCGTTCACCGGCTTGGCGCCCGAGACGACGCGCGGGCGCACGCCCTCGATGCTCATCGGCGGCGGCGCGGTCGGCTTCGGCGCGCGTGGCGCGGGCGGCGCGGACGAGGCCGACGGTGACGGCAGCGTGAAGCCGGCGGGCGACGCATCCGGGAACGCCGTCGGTGCGTGCGGCGACGCCGTCGGCACGACGAGGCCGATCGTGCGCGCGTTCGGCGGCGCGACGGGCACCGGCGGATTCGTCGCACCCAGCTGGGGCACCGAGCGGCGGTGATCGATCTCGAAGTTTGCGTCGGTCTCGCCGCGCGGCGGCAGCGGCGACGGAATCGGCGGCGGTGGATCGAGCGACTGCCCCGCGCGTGCGCGCTTGAGCATCGACAGGATCTGCGGGCTGGTCGGATCGAGGTTCTGCGCGTGCTGCAGCACCGGCACCGCGCGCTCGTAGTCGGCGCGCCGCAGCAGCACCTCGCCGAGCAGCGCGAAGCCCTGCCGGTTGGAGCGGTCGATCTTGACCACGCGCAGGAGCTCGCCCTGCGCCTCCTTCCACTGGTGCATCGCGGCGTGGGCGCGCGCCAGCATCACGCGGCCCTCGAGGCTATCCGGCGAGGCCTCGAGACCGACGCTGCCGACCTTCACGGCGTCGCGCGGGCGGCCAAGCGCGAGATAAGCCTCGCCGAGATCGATGAAGGCGGGCGACCCTGGGTCACGCCGCACCAAATCGATCAGCTCCTCGATCTCTTGAGCCGTGGGTCGGCGGTCCGGGTCGACCATCAGCGCATAAAAGGTACATCCAAACGCCGGGTCACAGCAATGCGGCCGGGTATGCTGCCGACCGATGGCTGGAAGCAGCTTCGGCGTGCTGTTCCGAATCACGACGTTCGGCGAGTCGCACGGCCCGGGGCTCGGTGTTGTCGTCGATGGCTGCCCTCCCCGGCTCCCGCTCACCACGGAGATGGTGCAGGCGGAGCTGGACCGCCGGCGGCCCGGCCAGAGTCGTCTGGTCTCGCAGCGCAAGGAGTCCGATCGCGTCGAGATCCTGTCGGGTGTTCTCGACGGCGTAACCCTCGGTACGCCGATCGGGATGCTCGTGCGCAACGAGGACGCGCGGAGCAAGGACTACGCGGAGATCTCGCGCGCGTACCGCCCGAGCCACGCGGACTTTACCTACGACCAGAAGTACGCGGTCCGGGCGATCGCCGGGGGTGGTCGTGCGAGCGCGCGCGAGACCGTCGGGCGCGTGGCCGCGGGTGCGGTCGCGCTGCAGCTGCTCGCCAAGCGCGGCGTCGAGATCGTCGCGTGGGTCGATGAGGTCGCGGGGATCGCGGCGCGCGTCGACGACGCGACGGTGACGCGCGCGATCGTCGACACCAACGACATTCGCTGCCCCGACGCGGCGATCGCCACGACGATGATCGAGCGCGTCGAGCAGGCGCGCAAGGCTGGAGACTCCGTCGGCGGCGTCGTGCGCTGCGTCGCGCGCGGCGTGCCCGCGGGCTGGGGCGAGCCGGTGTTCGACAAGCTCGACGCCGACCTCGCCAAGGCGATGATGAGCATCCCCGCCGTCAAAGGCATCGAGGTCGGCTCGGGGTTCGCGGGCACCCTGCTCGCCGGCAGCGCGCACAACGATCTGTTTTACCGGCGCGACGACGGCACGATCGGCACGCGGACGAATCGCTCGGGTGGCATCCAGGGCGGCATCTCGAACGGCGAGCCCGTGACGATGCGCATCGCGTTCAAGCCGACCGCGACGATCATGCAGCCACAGGATACGGTCGATCCCGACGGCAACCCGGCCGTGCTCCAGCCCAAGGGCCGCCACGATCCCTGCGTGCTGCCGCGGGCGGTGCCCATCGTCGAGGCCATGTGCGCGCTGGTGCTGGCGGATCACCTGCTCCGGCAGGGATCGGTTCGATAAGCCGGTCTATAGGTGTCAGACCCGGCGGCTAGCGTCGCCGTATGGGCCCGGTCACCGCGCAGCTCCTCGACGAGCTCGGCTACGACCCCGACGACGGGGTCCCCGATGTCCTGGACGTCGGGCCTGTCGCCGTCGGCGAGGTGGTCCGCGCACGTGACGGCGCGACGCCGGTGGCCGTCGCCCGCCTCGGCAGCGGGCGGCTGGTCGTCGTCGTCGACGAGTGCCCGCACGACGGCGGGCGCATCTCCGACGGCTTCGTCGACGGCGAGCGGCTGGTGTGCGCGCGCCACGGCTGGGAGCTCGAGGTCGAGGGCGGGCGCTGCCGCCGCGCTACCCCGTGCAAGCTGCGAGAATAAGAAGGAAATGTTGACCACATCCGCGCCGGCGTGCGAGCGTCGCCGAGCGTGGGTTCCATCCTGGTCCACATCGATCTCGATGGCCCCCGGCCCGATCCCTCATCGCTGGCCGCCCTGGCCGTCGCGCGCGCCCTCGCATCGTCGTGGGGCGCGACCCTGTACGCCGCGCTGATCATCCACGAGCCCGGAGAGCGCAGCGCGCCGGACTCGACGGCCCAGGTGATGACGGGCGCACGGATCCCCGGGATCGATCGGCTCGAGGACGAGCTGTCGCGGGCGGGTGCCGACAAGATCGTCGTCGCGGTCACCGATACGCCGGTGCTACCGCTGTGGGGAGCGATCGGGGGAGCGTGGCAGACGGTGCTCGATCACCTGCGCCCGCGCCTGGTCCTGTTCGGTGCGGATGCGCCGTCGGCCATCGAGCTCGGACCGCGGACGGGCGCGCGGATCGGCGGCCGGGTGTTCATGCGCGCGCGTGCGACCGGCGGAGATCTGGTGCAGCTGCGCGATCGCGAGGGTGCGTTCCTGCGCGTAGGCGATAGCGGCGCCGCGGTGGTGCTCGTCGGAGGGCGCGCCCCCGCGCGGCCCGCGCGTGACGAGGACATCGACGTCGTGGTGCTGGTCGCGCCGAGCGGGGCCGATCCGCGGCTCGAGCTCGCGAGCAGCGCGCCCGCCGAGCCCGCGCACGCGCTCGGTGCGGTAGTCGCGCTCGGCGAGGATGCCGCCGCGGATCCCGCGGTGGTCGCCGATGCGGCGCGGCTGGCCGAGCTCGTCGGTGGCCCGGTGCTGCGCTCGACCGGCGGGCGCGCCGACAAGCACGCGGCGAGCTCGGCGCAGCTGTTCATCGGCATCGGCGAGACCAAGGTCGAGCCGTCGGGGTCAAGCAGCGTGATCCGGATCGGCGGCGGGCCCGCGCGCTACGTCGACGGTGCCCTCGCGGAGCCGATCGCGCCTGCGCTCGCGGAGCTCCTGCGCGCACTCGAGGCGAGATCGTGACCGTCGCGATCTGGCTCGGCAGCGCGGTGCCGGTGCGCACGATCCGCTGGCTCGATGGCGCGCTCGCCGCCGCGGCCAAGCTCGGGCCGACGAAGCCGACCGCGATCGTCGCCGGGGACCTCGGGTGGCTCGAGCTCGCGGCGGATCGCGCGCTCCGCGCGAAGGTCGCGTGCATCGGCATCGCGACCGAGCTCTCCCTCGATTACCTCGGCTGGGCGCAGATCGTCATCGCGGCGGCGAAGACGGTCGAGGCCACGACGATCCTCGTCGACGAAGCGAGCCGGCCCGAGCGATTCGCCGAGGTCGCCGCGATCGCCGAGCTGCTCGACGCGGCGCAGCTGACCAACGTGGTGAGCATCGCGCGCGAGGGCGAGGTGGTGCGCGCCACGCGCTCCGCGGGCGGGGAGCTCCAGACGTTCCACGTCCGCGGCGAGGCGGTGATCGGCCTGCGCATCGCCGGTCCCAAGATCGAGGAGTATCCGACCCCGATGCCGTCGGCCGCGATGAAGCGCCTGGATCTCGCGGCGCTCGGCCTCGACGCCAACGTGCTCGCGCATCGCGCGGTGGCGCCGCACGCGCCGCGAGAGCCGCAGCGCACCACCGACCGCGTCGCCGACCTGATCTCCGTCCACGTGTCGGCGCGCGCGCCGCGGACCGGAGCGGCGTAATGGCGCAGGCACGCGTAGCGACGACGGCGCAGGTGTCACCTCGCGTGCAGGTGATCGCCCCCGCGCACCTGGGCGCGACCGCGGTCGCCGTGCTGCGCGCGCGCGGGGTCGACGCGCGCACGGTCGAGACGCCCGACGACAGCGCGCTCGGCGACGACGTGGTCGCGTGGGCGCTCGCGAGCCCTCCGACGCCGGCCGCCACGCTCGCGCTCGGTGCCACGTGCGCGCGTGCCGCCGCGACGGGCCGGCCCGTCTGCTTGCTCGCGCCCGCGCCGCGCGGGACCGGTCGCGTCTCGATCGAGCGCGCCGCCGCCCTCGCCTATCTACGCGCGCACGGCGCCGCGCTCGGCCACGACGTCGATGCGTGGATCGAGGCCGTCGTGCTGCTCGTCAAGCTCGGGCTCCCGCCCGGGCCGGTCACCGCGGTCGTCGCGCCGGCGGGCTCGTGGCTCGAGGCCCAGGCGCTGCTGCTCGCCGCCGACGCCGAAGCGCTGGGGGTGCGTCCGCCTGTGATCGGCGGAGACGAGCCGACCGACGTGGTGCTCTACGATCCCGCGCTCGGCGCGCCGCCGGCGTCGACGCCGGGGCTGCACGTCGCGTGCGCCGCGCGCAGCGAGCTCGCCGACGAGCGCGCGCTGCTGCATGGTGCACGCGCCGCCCTCGGAGCGATCACGCTGCTCGGGCGCGCCGCGGAGCGCATCGCGGTCGGGCTCGGCCCCGCCCCTGACGCCGCTTCCGCGGAGCTCGCGATCGATGCCGACAAGCTGGCGCGCCAGCTCGGCAAGCTCGGGCTCGGTCGCGTCGGCGATCACGAGACCAAGGTGTTGCTCTCGGCGTACGGCGTCCCCATCACGCGCCAGGCGGTCGCGACCACGCCATCGGCGGCCGTCAAGCTCGCCCGTCGCGCCGGGTATCCGGTGGAGCTCAAGCCGTGGGGGCACGACCTCCCGACCGAGCCCGCGGGCTGCCCCGTCGAGAAAGGCGTCGCGAGCGACGCGCTCGTGCGCCACGCGTTCTCCGCCGTGCTCACCGCGGCCGGCAAGCCCGCGAGCAGCGAGGGCTCGGCCGTGATCGTGCGCGAGACGCCGCCCGCCGGCCGCGAGGTCACGGTGTCGCTGCTCGAGCTGCCCTCGCTCGGGTGGACGGTCGTGCTCGATGCACCGGGTGGTGCGATCGCGGCCGCGCCGGCGCCGCTGCGCCTCGTCGATGCCCAGGCCCTCGCGGCGCAGGTCGTGTCCTCGCGCGCAGGTGATGCCGAGCCGGATCGCATCGGGCTCGCGAACCTGCTGCGCCGCGCCTCGCACCTGATCGTCGACGTCGGCCGCTTGCGCAAGCTCGAGCTACCGCGCGTCGTCGTCGGCGGCCGTGGTGCGCGCACGCTCGTGATCGACGCGTTCGCCGAGCTCGGTTAGCGCTGCGCGGTCGCCGACGGCGCACCCTCCGCCGCCTGCAGGATCACGTCGGCGACCTGCCTCGGCTGCGAGAGCATCGGCACGTGGCTGCTCTGCAGCGTCTTCGTGGTCGCCCTGATCTTCGTCGCCATGCTCGTCTGCAGCCCCGGATCGATCATCCGATCGTTGGCCGCGCGCACGTACCACGACGGCTTGGACTTCCACGCCGGCTGCGTGATGCGCACGTCGAACGACTTGAGCGGGATCGGCGCCTGCTTCACCGCGATCAGACGCTGGTCGGCAGCAGGCAGGTCCTGGGCGAAGTTCTTCATCACGTCGTCGGTGCGCAGCGTCGCGAACCCAGCCTTGTCGATGATCGCGGTCTTCTGCCACGCCGGCGGTGGCACCGCCTTGCCGACATCGTTGATCGACTGCTCCGCATCCGGCGCGAACGCGGCGACGTACACGAGCCCGATCACCTTGTCGTTCATCCCGGCCTCGGTGATGACGAAACCGCCGTACGAATGTCCGACGAGGATCACGGGGCCCGGCGCGGCGTCGATCGCTCGCTTGGTCGCGTCGATGTCCTCCGCCGCCGACACCATCGGCTCGTGCACCGCGACCACGGGGTAGCCCTTCGCCAGGAGCAACGGCACGACCTTGTCCCAGCTCGAGCCATCGGCGAACGCACCGTGGACGAGCACGATGGTCGGCTTCGCCGCCGTCTTACCGGCGGGCCTCATCGTCGTCCCCGGCGGTGTGCGCGGTTGCGGAGCCTGCGCCAGGGCCGTGGCGCTCACGACGACGAGCGCCACGGTCATGACGACGCCGTACGTGGCGTACCTGAGAAGTTGCAGCATGGTCGCCTCCTGCCCCTTCGATCAGCATCACGAGTGCCAGCGGGAGCGCCGCGTCGTGGCGCCGCGCCGACGGGCTGACAGCGGCGCACGGTGCGCCGCGGGCACGACGTCCCGCTCGCGCTCTCGCGTCAGCGCCCGGCCGCGAGCTCGAGGTGACGCGCGAGCGAGAGGAGCTGCGCGTGCGTGTTGAGCTCGGGCTCGACGAGCACGCGATCGAGCAGCAGCCCGAGCAAGCGCCCGACGACCGGCCCCGGTGCGAGCCCGAGCTCGTCCATCAGCTGCTTGCCCGTGATCGCGAGGTCCTTCGCGGACAGCGGATGCCGTTCGCGTACGATGCGCTCGGCCTCGGCGACCACGGCGGTGTTCGAGGGGGCGTCCGCGCGCCACAGCGCGATCGCCGCGGGCGCGCGCTCGCGGCCGATCCGCGAGAACAGCGTCCGGATCTCGGGCCCGGTGAGATCGGAGGTCCGGGCAGCGCACGCGACGCTCACGAGCTGCGCCGCGAAGTCGCTCTCGTCGTTGCTGAACTTGAGCGCCCGCAGCTGAGCGGCGACGAGCGGAACGAGCTCGCCCGCGGGATAGCGGGGGTTCGCGCCCGGATCCCCGAGCTCGACGAGCAGCGCCGCGAGCCGCAGCGCTAGCCGCGCCGTCGCGAGGCGGTCTTCGTTCGCGGGCAGCGCTTCCAGGTGCGCGGCGTCCACGCGCGCGAGCCAGGCCTCGACGGCCGCGGCGCGCCCACCTCGAACCTGGCCCCAGCGCCCGAGCGCGGCCTCGAGCTCCGGGTGGACGAGCCGCACGATCCCCGTGCGCTCCGCGATCGCCAGCCCGCGTGACGGCTGGCGCGCGGCGAGCAGCTTCTCCAGCTCGTCGGAGACTCGCTCCTTGCTGACCTTCGCCAGCGATGGAAGCGCCGGGGGGATGCCGCGCTCCGTCTCGGGATCGAGCTCGAACTCGAGCACCGCGGCGAACCGCACCGCGCGCATCACGCGCAACCCGTCCTCGGTGAACCGCGCCACCGCGTCGCGGTAGACGTCCCCGCTAGGCCCGACCGCGCGCAGCACGCGCTCCTCGAGATCGACGAGCCCGTTGTAGGGATCGATCAGCTGATCCGCCTCGGGGTCGTAGGCCATCGCGTTGATGCGGAAGTCGCGGCGCGCGAGGTCCTCGACGAGCGGGACGCCGAAGGTCACGTGATCCGGCCGGCGCGCATCCGTGTACTGGCCCTCGCCGCGGAACGTGGTCACCTCGACGTGCGTGTCCACGCCGCGCCCGGTCACGATCGTCACCGTGCCGTGCTGGAGCCCGGTCGGGATGGTCTTCCGGAACAGGCCGAGCACCTCGTCGGGATGCGCGCTGGTCGCGACGTCCCAATCGCCCGGGGCGCGCCCGAGCAGCGCGTCGCGCACCGCGCCACCGACGGTGACGGCCTGATGGCCCGCGCGCGCGAGCGTCGCGCACACCTCGCGCACGTTGGCAGGAACCGCGGCGGCCAACCTGCGGCGGGCTGCGAGCTGATCGGTCATCGCTACTCCGTTGCCGCTGCGCCGCGCAGGCGGTTGAAGATATCCACCGCCCGGCCCCGCAGCTTCTGCGCTTCGCCGGTACTGCCCGCGCGCTCCTTGATCCCCGCGAGCCCTTGGAACGCGCGCGC
>DATLHR010000229.1:0-9725 GCA_035539815.1 Kofleriaceae bacterium | reverse complement strand
ATCGCGATGATCAAGGAGGAGATCGGGCGCGCGCAGAAGTCGATCGACGTGCTGATGCATCACCTCGTGTTCGACGATCTCGTGAAGGAGCTCGCGAAGGCCGCCGAGCGCGGCGTGCGCGTGCGCGTGATCATCAACGCGACGGATCGCGCCGAGGCCACCGGCTCCGCGTGGACGCGGCTGTTCAACGCGGGCGGTACCATCCGCTACAAGCAGACCAACAGCGAGCTGTATCAGCTGATGCACCACAAGCTGATGGTCGTCGATGATCGCGTCGTCGTGAACGGCTCGGGCAACTGGTCGGGCAGCGCGTTCTTCAAGAACTTCGAGAACTACGTGCGCTATCGCGATCCGCGGATCGCGCGCCCGTACCGCGAGCTGTTCGATCGCCTGTGGATGTGGTCACTGTCGGGCGCCTCGCTCGACGCGGGAAAGACCGCGGCGCAGCAGCACGCCGACGAGACCAACGTCTACCTGGGCAACCTCCATGCGCACTTCGCCGCGACGGCGACCGGCGCGGCGCTCGATGACGGCAAGGCGATCCGCGCCGACGAGAACGGCGTGCTGCAGCCGATCGACGTCGGAGACACGCCGAGCGATGCGGCCCGCTACGCCTACGAGTACGCGCGCGACGAGGGGCAGATGGACTTCCTCGCGCTCTCGCCGCACACCACCGCCGATGACGGCGCGGTCGAGGTCGGCGACAACGCGAACATGATCCCCGCGCAGTACGAGCAGCTGCGGCTCGTCGCCGAGGACGTCACGCACACCTCGAGCGGCATGTTCGTCGCGATGCCGGCGATGGAGTGGAGCACCAACAGCGCCGGCAACCACATCAACATCTTCGGCAGCCGCGAGCTCGCGAAGGTCGACACCGGCCGGTTCGACATGCTGTACGGCGACTTCCTCGCGGGCCTCGAGCGCGACGGCGAGAAGCCGCTCGTGCAGCTCAACCATCCGCGCACGTTCCGCGGCGCGGGGAACACGTCCCTGAACGGCAACTGGGATCAGATCTTCGACGTCAACCTCGAGGACATCACGAGCGCCGCCGACCGCGCGAAGAAGTTCAATGACTACGGCCTCGACGACTTCGAGCCGATGAAGACGCAGCTGCCCCGCTGGATCGCGGGCGAGGCGATGCCGGATCGCCGCGTCGTCGACGACACGCTCGCGAACCTCGAGGCCGCCGGCCACGCGTACGTCCGCCTGATGGAGGTGCTCGTCGGTCGCGGCACGGACCTCACCGGCGAGACGCGCGAGAACCCGAGCCTCACCGTCGACGCGATGACCGGCGCGGTCAGCCGCTACACGCGCGTCCACAGCGACTGGGACTACTACCTCCTGAAGGGCTTCCGCACCGCCCCGACGGCGCCGCACGACAATCACTACGCGAACTGGGGCACGGGCCACTCGTCGCGCACCGGCATCATCGCGGACCGCCTCACCGAGGACGCCCTGCTCGACGCGATCGATGCACGCGCGGTGTTCGCGAGCGAGGACGAGGAGCTGCAGCTGCGCGTGTACGCCGACGGCCGGATCCCGATGGGCGGCAAGCTCGTCACGCGGGGCACGCAAGCGACCCTCTCGGTGCACCTATCGGATGCGGACTACACCGGCGCGTTCGAGGTCGCCGTGTGGAGCGGCACGATCGGCGGCGATGCGGTGCGCGAGGTCCAGCGCGTCACCCTGCAAGGTGGCGCGTGGCAGAACCTCACCGTCGAGCTGCCGGCGACGGGCGAGCGCTTCTTCTACCTCGAGGTCAAGGAGCCGAGCCCCGATCGCATGGCGTGGTCGGCGCCGATCTGGATCGAGCGCCTGTGAGGACCGCGCTGCTCATCGTCGTGCTCGCCGCGTGCGGCAGCGACGGCGGCTCGCCGCTGCCCGACGCACCGCCCGGCACCGATGCGCCCGACGTCGACGACTTCACGGTGTGTGACGGCGCGTGCCGCACCACCGCGCTCACCGCCACGTTCGGCGCCGACACCCGCACGCTCGACCGCGCGCACTACGGCATCACCACCTCCGGCGCGACGCAGACGCTGCACGTCGAGGCCTACAAGGGCGGCGACCCGGGTTGCCCGACGTCTTCCTCGGCGACGCCCGCGTACACCGTGATCCTCGGTCAGGTCGTGCCGCCGACGTCCTCGACCCCGACGACCTCGCCGGGCAACCTCCTCGACTTCACCGGCGACCTCCTCGACGGGCCGCTCGGCGCCGCCGCGACGATGGTCACGGTGACGCCCGTCGCGGCGGATCCGTCGGCGAGCGAGCCGTTCGTCGCGCTCGATGCGACGCTGACGTTCGCCGCCGGCACGATCACCGGCCACGTGTTCGCGACCCACTGCGCGTCGCTCGACTCGTCGGAGTAGATGGTCAGCCGCGCACGCGCGAGCGCGCACACGCCGAGTCGCCCGTCGATCATCGCTTCGCTCCCCCCGAGTGCCACGTCCACGCCTTGCGCAGCGAGAACGCGAAGTAGGTGCCCGCGCGATCCTCGTCGCCGGGCTGGATCGGATAGTCGGTCTCGCCGGGTGCCGGATAGCCGAACCCGAGGTCGATCTCGAGGCCCATGCCGTAGGGCGCGTACTTCGAGATCATGCCGAGGCGGATGATCTTGCCCGTGCGTCGCTCTTCTCCGCTCCCACCCATCGGGAAGCTGCGCGCAGCGCCGGTGACCGAGGTCCAATCGAGGAACAGCATCGCGTAGAAGCTCGTCTCGCAGAAGCCGGCGGCGCTGGCGGTCTTGCAGAACCCGGGGCCGAAGCCGAACCTCCACAAGCTGTAGCTTCCCGAGCCCGACACGATCGCGCCGAACAGATTTGCCGCCGAGCCGACGAGCCGCGCACCGAAGTCCAGCTCGCTGCGGATCGTCCAGCGGCTGCGATTGCCGTAGTAGCCCTTCACGCCCAGGCCGACGTTGAGCGAGTACATCGCGCCACCCGGCAGCGCCATGCCGGCGAGCCCGCCTTCACCGCCGATCCCGATGCCCCATTTCTTCCGGTAGAGCGGCCAGAGCTCCAGGCTGCCATCGAAGGCGAATCCGCCGCCGGTGTTCGTGGTCGACTCCTCGACGACGTCGCCGCCCCGGGTGTTCGACATGTGCGGGAGGAACTTGCCGCCGAACCCGAAGCCGACCCGCAGCGCGCGCGTCGTCGCCTCGGTGCCTTCGTTGCCGCCTTCCATCGCGAACACCGCCCCCGCGACGGCGGCGGACGACTCGCCCATCTTGCGGTTCGTCTCCTGCGCGGCGTTCAGATCCTGAAAACCTTTCGCGATCCGCTCCTGGCGCTGTTGCTCGGCGAGCTGCGCTTGCTTCGCGCGCTCCTCGGCATCTCGACGCTTACGCTCGTCAGCCTTCTTGGACTGGTCGGCAAGGCGCTGCTTCTCGGCGTCCTGTCGCTTGCGATCCTCCTCCTGCCGCTTGCGCTCGTCCTCTTGCCGCTTGCGATCCTCCTCCTCGCGCTGCTTCCGCTCCTCTTCCTGCTTCGCGAGGCGGTCCTTCTCCTCCTGCTCGCGCCTGCGCTGTGCCTCCGCTTCCTGGCGCTTGCGCTCCTCCTCGCGCCGCACCGTGCTGAGGTTACGGACCCTCACGTTGATCACCTGCAACGAGGTCATCTGCTCCGTCGCGTTGGCCCCGAAGTTCTTGTTGAACGGGCACCACATGATCGCTGCCCAGCCTCCGACGGACTGCCCCGGCCCGAGGGGCCACGGCGAGTCGGGTGCCTCCGCGACGGATCTGCGCGCGCCGCTCTCCGAGCCCGCATCGTAGCCCCACGAGACCTCGACATCGTCCTGGGTGCGGTTCTTGACGGAACCGTACACGCAGCCCTTGTTGGGGCGGTTCATCGCGAACCAGAGCTCGACGCCGTTGACGCTTCCGAACAGCTTCAGGTCGGCATCGGGATCCGCAGCAGCGCCACGCGGCGCCGCCGCCGTGATGGCAACCGTGAGGACGATCCCCCACCGCGAGACATGGTCGATGTAGCGCATCTAGGGTCGCCGCTCCTTGCTCAGCATGCGGATCTTGTTGACGAGGCGGACGAGCCGCGGATCCTCGGGGCCCAGCGCGAACGCGCGGTCGACGTGCACCTTCGCCTCCTCGAGGCGCTTTCGTGACACCGCCTTCTCGGCGAGCCGGAGCTCCGCGTCGAGCTCGGCCTTGTCCACGCGAGCGAGCTCCGCGCTCCATTGTGGATCGTCCCCGTGGGCCCGCCGACCTTCGTCGATCCTGCGCCGCGCCGCCTCGAACTTGGCCGCGCGCGTCGCCGAGCGCGCCGCTGCCAGCTCGGCGCGGATCGCCGCGGTGCGGGCGCGCAGCTTGGCCGCCTGGGCGTCATCGCGCGCGCGCTTCGCGCTGGTCCGCACGTCGGCGATCAGCCGGATCATCCGCGGATCATCCGGGCGGATCGCGACGCCGCGGTCGATCGCCTGCGCAGCGTCGTCCGGGCGTCCCGCGGCGATCGCCTTGCGTGCCTCGCGCTCGATCGCGGTGAGCTCGCGATCGTCGACGGCCTGCACGGCCCGCTGCGCGCTCGGATCGCCGGGCGCGATCAGCTCGGCGTCCTTCGCCGCCCGGCGCGCGAGGTCGAACGCGGACGCACGCAGCTGACGCTGGCTGTCGGCGAGCAGCGCCTTCATGCGCGCGGCCCGCGCGGTCTCGAACGCGACGGCGAGCTCGCTCACCCTCGACTCGTCGGCATAGGCAGCGCGCGCTTGCTCGAGCTGCGTGCGCGCGGCCTGGAACGCGTCGGCGCTCGCTCCGCCGCCCTGCACGGCCGCGACCGCCGTCGAGAGCGCGCTCAGCACGCTCTCGCGTTGCCGGGCTCGCTCTTCTGCCTGCAGCTCGGAGCGCAGCACCTCGAGCTTGCGCGTGAGCGCGTCGACATCGGCACCCTGCGCGTGGCGCTGGCGCAGCGCTTCGAGGTCGGCGGCCGCCGCCGTCGCGTCCCGCGCGGCGAGCTTCGCGGTCACGCGCTCGGTCCGCAGCGTGCGCGCACGTGCGAGTGCCTCGACGGCGCGCCCCGGGTCGAGCTGCGCGAACCGCTCGAAGCGCTCGGGGTCGCCGCCCGCCTCGGCCTCGCGCCACGCGCCGGCGAGACGCACCTGGCGCGGCAACGTCAACGGCACGTCGCCGACGACGAACGTGTGCTTCCCGCGGGTCGCGGTGACGCGCACGGCCGCGGGCTCGGGCTGTGCGACCAGCGCGTCGGGCAACGCGGCGTAGGGGATCGCGAGCTGCCCGCTACCATCGGTGGTGCCGGCCGGCATCGCGAGCTCACCGCGTACGAGCGTGATCTGCACGCCGCTCGCCGGCGCGGCGCCACACGCGACCGTCCCCTTGATCGCCGCGCGCCGCACGATCGGGGCCGCGTCACCGCGAGCTTCGTCACGCGATCGCACCCCGGCGATCACAGCGCCGGAGAGTGCGAGCGCGCCGGTCGCGATCAGCGCGATGCCGGTCCCACGCCCCACGTCGAGATCGCCGCGATACAGCACCGGCTCCACGTCGGTGCCCTCGCGATGGTCGTAGACAAACGCGGCGCCCAGCGCGCCGAACACCAACCCACCCACGATCGAGGTGCCGAGCATCAGGCCGTCCGGCGAGCGCTCGATCGTCGTCCGCCGCACGACCTTCTGTTCGCTCAGCCGCTGGCACGTCCGCTCGCCCGCGACGCGGATCTCGAACGCGAGGTCGCCAGGACGCACCGAGCCGGTCCACCGCACGTCGACCTCGTCGCCCACCACCTCGGTGCGACCGAGCACGTCCTCGCTCACGACGGTGCGCCGACTCACGTGGACGCAGGCCGTCCCGTGCGCAGCCACGAGCGCAACGATACCGCCTGCCGCTCTCATCCCTTCGATGCTGCGCAATCCCATGTGAGATCGCGAGTAGCCGGGGCGTCGATTGTGACGTTAGGCGTGGGGTATCAGTGGGTGTCTCGGGCCCGCAGCGATCGAAGCACGAGGAGCGCGGCCACCACCGCGATCGCGACCGGGCCGAGCCGGAACCACACCGTCCCCGCGACCATCACGACGAAGGCGCAGGTCATCGTCCCCGGGCCGACCCTGGCGACCGGCCAGGGCGGGTGGCGAGGCGGCGACTCCAGCGCCCCCGCGGCGCTGATCGCGCGGCGCGTGACGAACAGCGCTGCCAGCGCGAACCCGGCGACCATCACGCACGCGATCACGGGGACCCCGCTCGGATAGCGGCCGGTGCCGACATCGAACAGGCTCGCGCCCTCCGCGAACGGATCGCTGACCGCGAAGAACGACTGGCCGCGCACCTCGCCGACGTGCTGCGCGTTGCTGAGATAGAGCGTCACCTGGAGCATCAAGTTTGCGGCCATGGCGAACAGCAAGGGCTCCTCGAGCACCTCGAAGCCGGCGCGCGGGTCCTCGGTCCTCCGATCGATCCGTAACCGCAGCCGCGAGCGCGGAGACGTCCACGCGTGCAGCTGTTGCGCCCACGCCAGCCGATAGACGACGAAGCCCAGGAGTGCGGCGGTGTACAAGCCCTGCAAGATCGCACCGGCCGCTCCGATCACCGGCGCCTCGGTCCACCACAGCCCCGGAATGGGAGGGCGCTGCCACCACTCGCCCACGCTGATCGCGATCGACGCGGCGCCGAGCGCGACGACGAAGCCGATCATCGACCGGCCGAACCGGCGCAGCACCTGCGCCACATCCTCGCGTGGCTCGATCATCCCGCGTACGACCATGTCGCGGATCGCCGCATCCGACCGCTGCACGACCTTCACCATGAAGGACACGACGAGCGGGACGAGCACGACGTAGTTGAGGCTCCAGTTCAGCTGCGTGAGGTAGCTGTCGCCGACACCGGCGACCGTGCTCGCACCGAGCAGGATCGTCCCCGCGGCGAACCACGCCGCGGCGACCGCCCACGGCGGCACCTCGAGCACGCGACGCCACGCACGATCGCGCCAGCCGGGCGCACTGCTCGTCGGCACGATGGTCTCGCGCAGCGGCGCACCGGGCACGGGCTCGCGGGGCGGGGTCGCGAGCCCGAGCGCGTCGAGGCATGCGATGACGTCGGCGCAGCTCCCCGGCCGCTGCTGCCGATCCTTCGCGACGAGGCGCTGCGCGAGCGCATCGAGCTCGCCGGGAATGTCGAGCGCACCCTCCGAGAGCAGCGGCGGCGGCTGGTCGCAGTGCGCCGCGAACAGCTCGTTGGCGGTGCCGAAGCCGAACGGTGGCGTACCGGTCACCAGCTCGTAGAGCACGCACCCGAGCGCGTAGAGATCGGTGCGGTGATCGACATCGCTGGCGCCGCGCAGCTGCTCGGGCGACAGATACGGAGGCGTGCCGAAGGTACCGGCGCCGCTCCAGGTCACCGCATCCTCGGCCGCACCCGCCAGGCGGGCGAGCCCGAAGTCGACGATCACGACCCTCGCTCCTCCCGCATCGTCGACGAGGAAGATGTTCTCCGGCTTGATGTCGCGGTGCGCGAGCGGGGCCGGTGTGCCGGTGTCGTCGACGTGCTCGTGGGCGGAGCGCAGCGCCGCCGCGAGCTCGCGCGCGATCCAGACCGCTTCACCGAGCGCGACCGGCCCGCGGCGCAGCCTCTCGTACAACGTCTCGCCGCGCAGGCGCTCCATCGCGACGTACACGCGCCCTCGGTCGTCGTATCCCCACTCGAAGATCCTGACGATGCCGGCATGATGGAGCCGCGCGATCGCCCGCGCCTCGTCGAAGAACCGGCGCACGCGCGCCGCATCGCGCGCGAACTGGGGAAGGAACACCTTGACCGCGGCGTCGCGCCCGAGCGACACGTGGCGTGCGGCGTACACGATGCCCTGCGCCCCGTGGCCGAGGACGTCGGTGATCGCGTACTCGCCGACTCGCTCTCCGATCATCGCGCCGCCGTGCCGAGCCTTCGCACGCGCCAGGTGACCCGATAGCCCTGACCCTCACGGGCTTGGATCAACGCATCGGTGCCGACGCTGCCGCCACCCGGCACGCCCACGCGCTCGAGCGTCGCGCGCAGCGTGCTGACCACCTGCCGCACGTGGGTCAGCTCCGGCCGATGCGTCTGAAACGGCAGCTGCGCGAGCAGCTCGTGGCTCCCGACGCACGCGGTGCGATCGTCCCCGGCATCGGCGGCGACATCGCACAGCAGCCGCAGCAGCTGGAACTGGAGTCGTGGCAGGGCCGCGCGCCGGACGCGTACATCGCCATGGCCGTGATACTCGAGCTCGCCGGGTGCGCTGGTGAGCGGGTGTCCGCGCACCGGACGAATGATGAGGTCGCCCACCCCCTCGGCGGTCAACGTGAACCCCGGGCTGTCCGGAATCACCGTGCTGACCTCGGGCGGCGGCACCTCGCGCGCCGGCGGCGTACGATCCGCCCACAGGTAGAACGCGATGCCGCCGAACCACACGCGGTCGCGGTGGCCGGGCTCCACGACGCGTGCGCGCGGCTGATCGCCGAGCCCCGTGCCGTTGCCCGATCCGAGGTCACGCATCACCCAGCGGTCTCGATCACGGCGCAGCTCGGCATGGGTGCCCGACACCCCGAGGTCCGCGATCACGAGGTCGTTCGACTGCGGATCGCGGCCGATCGCGCAGCGCGCGCCGATCGGATGCAGCTGTCCCCACGCGTCGATCACCCAGCCCTCGGCGGCATCGGCCGGCGTACGTGATGTCACGATGCCCGGCGCGTGACGCCCTCCGCGCGCGATCAGGCGCGCACACGCCGGACACAACAAGCCAATCGTGTCCGGTGTCGTCGCCGAGCAGATCGCGCAGCACGGACGCACCGCCATCGGAGCGGTGATCCTATCACCGTGGCAGCGTGTCACGCGCGGCACCGGCGCTAAGCTTCCAGGGTGCTGCTGAACCTGGACGCCGGTGAGCACGACGACGAGCCCGAGGAGCTGTGGGCGCTGTTCGATGTGCTCAACGTCGCGTGCGGCGGGCACGCCGGCGACGACGCCTCCATGGATCGCGTCACGCGCTTCCTCGCCGCCCATCCGTCGCTGCGCCTCGGCGCACACCCGTCGTACCCCGACCGCGCACACTTCGGCCGCACGTCGCTCCCGATCGATCCGCCCTCGCTGCGTGCGAGCCTCGTCGAGCAGTGCGCGCGCCTCGCCGCGATCGCGCGCCGTCATGGCCTCGTGATCTCGTCGGTGAAGCTGCACGGCGCGCTCTATCACGATGCGAACCGCAACGTGCCCATCGCGCAGGCCGCGCTCGACGGGATCATCGAGGCCCTCGGGACGAGCCTCTCGATCATCGGCCCTCCACGCGGCGCCTGGCGCGACGCCGCCACCGCGCGCGGCCTGCCCTACCTGCGCGAAGGCTTCGCCGATCGCGCGCGCCGGCCCGATGGCACCCTCGTCCCGCGCAGCGAACCGAATGCGCTGATCACGGATCCCAGCGCTGCGGCCGCGCAGGCCCGCGCACTCACCGGCGACGTCGACACCCTCTGCGTCCATGCCGATACCCCCGGCGCGCTCGCGATCGCGCGCGCCGTCCGCGAGGCTCTCCGTGAGGCCGTCCGTGAGTAGGCGCGGCATTCTCGATCCCGCCCCGGTTCGTACGTTGTTCGTACCGGCTCTCGAGGCGCTCGGGGCATTCTCGCTCGCACGCCGGTTCGTACATTGTTCGTACCGGTTTGCGATCGAGAGTGTCTCGTGCGTATCGAGTGCGTGTGCGAGACCAGTCGGCAGCGGCGGGCATGACTGTCCGAAGGCGGCGCTCGAG
>DATLHR010000228.1:0-5564 GCA_035539815.1 Kofleriaceae bacterium | reverse complement strand
CGTCGACGGCGCGGGCGACACCGTGGTCGACGGCGCCGGCTGCGTGTTCACCGGCGTCGACTGCACGGGCATCACCGCCGTGTTGCTCGGGGCGATGGTCTGCGTGGTCGCCGTCTTCTGCGCCATCGGGTCCGGGAGGTTGCTGGCCTTGCCGGACTCCTTGTCGGCGACCGACTGCGCCTTGAGCCAGCCGTCACGCACCTGCGCCGCCTTGGCCTTCTCGTTGTCCGCCTTGGTCTTCGCGGCGATGGTGCGCTTGCCGCGCTCCTGCTCCTGCTTGGGGAACCAGTTGTAGTCGACGCCCTTGGGGGACTTGTTGTTGCGTTGCGCGAGCGTGCTCTTGGTCAGCTCGTACTGGGCCTCGCGCCAGTACATGTTCTCCTGCGTATAGCGCCAGTGCTTCTTGAGCCAGCCGCGGTACGCCTCGTAGTACTTCACGCGTGCAGCGGCCGCCTTCTCGGCAGCCTCGGCGGCGTGCAGCTCCTTGGCCGCCTGGTTGATGCGGTTGTTGTCGGCCGACTGCTCGGCGGCCTTCTTGTTCGAGATCGCCGTGCTGATGGCGAGCTTCGTGCCCTGGTACTCGTTCTTCACCGCGGTGAGCTGGACGCTCGCCTCGTTGTAGTCCGACTCCGCGTTCGCGTTCTCGGCCTTCGCCTTGGACCACTCGCGCTGCGAATCGAACACGCCCTGCTGCAGCGTGGTGTCCACGTCCGCGATGAACATGTCGTCGAAGTGACGCGCGAGCGGACCCGGCGGCGAATCCTCCGCCCCGCCACACGCAGCGAGCGCAGTGAACGACGCAAACACACCGATCGCGAACACATTGCGAAGTACACGCATAAGTGGGACCGAGCCTACTACGGCCGCCGACGGCCAGCTACCATCAGCCAAGGGATCCATGACCGTTCTACTCGCCGTCGATGTCGGCAATACGAACACCGTCCTCGGGGTGTTTCGCGACGACGTGCTCGCCGCCAGCTGGCGCATCCAGACGGTCGCCGAGCGCACCTCCGACGAGTACGCGGTGCTGGTCAAGACCCTCCTCGACATGGAGGGCTTCCCGTGGCAGTCGATCGATGCCGGGATCATCTCCTCGGTGGTGCCGCCCGTCGTGTTCGGCGTGCAGCGGTTCTTCAAGCGCTACTGCGGCGGCGCCGCGCTCGTCGTCGGGCCGGGCATCAAGACGGGCATGCCGATCCTGTACGAGAACCCGCGCGAGGTCGGCGCGGATCGCATCGTCAACGCGGTGGCGGCGTACGAAGACCTCGGCGATCAGAAGGGCAAGCTCGGCTGCATCGTCGTCGATTTCGGCACGGCCACCACGTGGGACGTGGTCACCCCCAAGGGCGAGTACCTCGGTGGTGTGATCGCGCCTGGCATCCAGATCAGCGCCGAGGCGCTGTACGAGCACGCGGCGAAGCTGCCGCGCGTCGAGCTCGCCCGCCCCGGCAAGGTCGTCGCGCGCAACACGGTGGCCTCGATGCAGGCAGGCCTCGTCTTCGGCTACGCCGGCATGGTCGACGCGCTCGTCAACCGCATCCGCGCCGAGGTCGACTGGCCGGCGCGCTGCACCGCGACCGGCGGGCTCGCGGCGCTGATCGCGACGGAGACCAAGACGATCGAGGCGACCGACGATCTCCTGACCCTCAAGGGCCTCAAGATCCTGTATCACCGCAACGCATGATCGACCTGACGCCTCTCGACACGAGCACGTTGTCGGCCGCCGCGCAGCGCGCGCTCGGCCCCGGGCCCGGCCGCATGATGGCGTCGAAGGGCATGCTGCCGCTGCCACCGGCCGATCAGGTCGCGGTGCTGTATCAGCTGTCGCTCGACGCCGACGTCTCGATCGCGGGCGCGGCGCGCGCGACGGCGGCCGGGCTGCCCGAGAAGCTGCTGTCGGGCACGCTCGCGGACCCGGCGCTCGATCCGCGCGTGCTCCACTTCTTCGGCCAGCAGTGCGGCAACAAGGCCGCCGTGTTCGACGCGATCGCGCTCAACCCGGCGGTCGCGGACGCGACGCTGGCGATGCTCGCCGGGCGCGGCGGAGCGCGCGAGGTCGACCAGCTCGCGCAGAACGAGCAGCGCCTGCTGCGCCACCCCGAGATCATCGCGGCGATGTACATGAACCGCAACGCGCGCATGTCGACGATCGATCGCGTCGTCGAGCTCGCGGTGCGTAACCAGGTGCGCGTGCCCGGGCTCGCGTGCTGGGACGAGGTCGCCCGCGCCCTGTCGGGCGCACCGGCGTCGAACCCCGAGGAGGACGCGATGTTCGCACACGCGGCCGACGCGCTGTCGGGCGAGGACGCCGAGCTCACCGCCGGCGCCGTCGACGGGCTCGATGACCAGGACGCCGAGGCGGCCGAGGCCGCGCGCCTGGCCGAGCGATCCGAGCAGGTCATCAACGACCGCAAGGTGTCGATCGGCTCGATGTCGGTCCCATCGAAGATCCGGCTCGCGCTGCTGGGCAACGCGTACGCGCGCTCGGTGCTGGTGCGCGACCCGATCAAGCTGGTGGCGGTCGCCGCGATCAAGTCGCCGGCCGTGTCCTCGATCGAGGCGCGCAACTACGCCGGGAACACCGCGCTCGACGCCGAGGTGGTCCGGTACATCTCACAGCGGCGGGACTGGGTGCGCGACCCCGACGTGCGCCGGCGTCTGATCCGCAACCCGAAGACACCGATCGCCGAGGCCTCGAAGCTGCTGCCGTTCTTGCGCGAGAAGGAGCTGGTCACGGTCACGCGCAGCAAGGGCGTGCCGTCCGCGTTGGTGGCCCAAGCGCGCAAGATCCTGATGCAACGCAAGGGTGGCGCCGGGAAGTGATCCGGTAACCGGATCGACCACGGGCACGTAGTCCGCTACACCATCACCGTGTCGCCGCCCGCACCCATCGATCGTCCCGTGAGCCTCGTCGCGCGCCTCGGGCTCTCGATCACGCATCCGCGCTGGTCATTCGTCATCGCCGCCGATCGCAAGCACGCGGGCCGCTCGGGCTCGGACTTGCTCGTGCTGCTCGGCGTGGTCCTCGCGGCCACGCAGCTGCGCGGGCTGTTCGGGGCGATGTGGCTCGGCAGCGCGATCGACATGAGCCTCGGCGTGCAGGCCGCGCTGCGCGTGCTGACCGGCGCGCTCACGCTCGACCTCGCGTTCCTCGTGATCAGCGCGCTGGTGCTCTGGCTGCTCGCCGGGTCGCGTCGTGACCTCGGGCTCGCCTTCGATCTCGCGTGCGTCGCGGTGTTGCCGCTGCTCTACGTCGAGCTCGCGGCGGCCGTCGTCGTCGATGCGGCGGGCGTCGAGGTCCCGGCGGTCGTGAACGCGATCGTATCGGGCATCGCGTTCGCGTGGGCGGGCGTCCTGCTCGCGCTCGCCGTCGGGCCCGCGCGTGCAGGTGGTGCGCGCCGCATCGAGGCGGTCCCGCCACCGGCCGTCGTCGCGCCTGCGCGCCGCGCGGGATGGGCGATGTTCGGGCTCGCGGTGCTCGGCTTCGCGCTCCAGCTGGCCTGGATCGTGCGCAATGGCGACGAGCTGCGGCCGATGAGCCACGGCGATCCGGCCCCGGCGTTCGCGCTGCCGGCGATCGAGCCGGGCGGAAAGCTCGGCGCGCCGGTCGCGCTCGCGGCCAGCCGCGGGAAGGTCACGGTCGTCGAGTTCTGGGCCACCTGGTGCGGCCCGTGCCTGAAGGCGCTACCGCACCTCGACGCGCTCGCGCGCAAGCACCCCGAGGTCACCATCCTCGCCGTCAACCTCGATGATCCGGCCGAGGCGAGCGCCTTGTGGCAAGCCGAGCGCTACCGGATGACGCTGCTGGCAGACGACGGCACGGTCTCGAGCCGCTATGGCGTGAGCCAGGTTCCTCATGTCGTGGTGATCGATGGCGCCGGGATGGTGCGCCTGGTCGCGCGTGGCGGCCGCGCCAAGGTCGAGCCCATGGTCGAGCAGATCCTGGCCGAGCAGATCCGGAACTAGGTATCTAAGTACGGCTCGTGTTAGGACGTGGGCATGGCCAGCCTGGTCTGCGCCACGTGCCGCAAGCTGATTCCACCGGGCGCATCGGCGATCCGATGCACGGTGGCCTCGTGCAACACGGGGCGGCTCAAGCTCCGCTTTTGCAGCGTGGCGTGCTGGGAGAAGCACGTCCCGACGGCGCGGCACCGCAAGGCCGCTTACGTCGTCGAGGACCGGGCGTCCGAGTAGCGGACGCTGCGCGTTCGTCGTTTTGCGACGGCAAACGCGCGCGTGTTACTTTTCGGCCGTGCGTCTGGGGACCTGCGTCGCGCTCGAGATCGCCCTTGCGGCCGGCGCGGTCAGCGGCGTGTGGATCGGCGTCGGGCGCGCGACCGAGCTCGCCGACACCTACCTCCAGGCGCGCCCCGCTGCGGCCGCCACGGTCGAGCCCCGCGTCATCGCCATCGCGGCGCCGCTGCCGAGGGCACACCTGGAGGTCCAGCCGCCGCCACCGAGCGTGCCCTCGACGGTGTTCGGTGCGCCCGATGCAGAGCTGCTGCCCCCCCTCGGTGCGGCCGCGGTCACCGGCGTCAAGCTCAACCATGGAGGCACGTCGCTCTCGCTGCGCGTCGACTTCGCGAACGGCGCGCGCGCGGCATTCAAGCCTCAGCAGATCCATCCGCAGTCGGACCCGCGGCGCGAGGTCGCGGCGTATCGCATCGATCGCTTGCTCGGCCTCGGCCGCGTTCCGCCCGCCAAGCCGATCTCGATCGCCGTCGCGGACCTCGTCGCCGCGACCGCGCCCAGCCACCGCACGTTCATCGCGGATCGGCTCGCGGAAGAGGCGATCGCGCGCAAGGGCGTGCTGCGCGGCGAGCTCTCGTGGTGGATCCCCGAGATCAAGCTCGCCAAGCTCGGCTCCCATCGCATCGACGAAGATGACGGCAGGAAGCTGTGGCGCGCGTACCTGAAGCTCGGCGCCGCCATCCCCGACGAGCACAAGGCGCTGGTCGCGCAGATCGCATCGATCGTCCTGTTCGACGTGCTCATCGACAATCCCGATCGCTGGACCGGCTCGAACACGATGATGTCGCCGGACGGCTCGGTCCTCTACTTCATGGATAACTCGATGTCGTTCTCGCGCTATGCGTTCGGTCACGAGCGCAACGTGCTGACGCTGCGCCGCATGGAGGTGTTCCCGCGCGGCCTCGTCGACAAGCTGCGCGGCTTGACGCTCGAAGCGGTACAGGCAGCGCTCGCGCTCGACGGCGACTCCGAGCTCGGGCCGCTGCTTTCCGACGAGGAGATGCGTGCCATCCTCGCGCGGCGCGATAACATGCTCCGCCATGTCGACCGCCTGATCGCCGAGCACGGCGAGGCTGCGGTGCTGGCCTTCCCATGACCCAGACGTGCCCTGTTTGTAATCGCGCCGTCGATCCCCTGCGCGCCCGCGCCGTCGGTGTCCGCGACGGTAAGGTCGTCGCGTACTGCAGCACCGAGTGCGCACGCGCCGCAGAGACCAAGCCGACGGTCATGCCGGCCAAGCTCGCAGAGGCGGTGAAGTCCGCCGAGCCCACGCCCGCGACACCGGCGAAGCCGGAGGCAGCGAAGCCGGAGGC
>DATLHR010000227.1:0-3819 GCA_035539815.1 Kofleriaceae bacterium | reverse complement strand
CACTTGCCATTGAAGTCCTCGGCGGACTTCGCGCCCTCGGTCTTCGCGACCTCCTCGCAGCACGCGAGGGCCTTCTTGCAGGTCGGCGTCATCTTGTCGTAGCCCTCGGGCGTCCACGCGAGCCCGGACTTGCTGGCGGCGGCGCCAGCCCCGCTCTCTTCCTTCTTGCCGCAGCCCGCGGCAGCGATGATCAGGAGAACTGCAGCGATTCGAAGTGTTGTCATTCCCCCCAGGTTATCGCCGCGTACGCAGCGACGTAACCAGCGGAGAACGGAATTCGTCCGCTTAGCGACGGGACAGGAGCCGACGAAACAACCCCGGTCGCGGCGCGGCCTCGGCGGAGACCCCCTCGAACTCGCCGGACTCGCTCGCCGCGACCCCCGCGGCGAAGAACGCCTCCTCGCTCTCCGTGAACGCGCGCTCCGGCGCCACCGACGGCAGCTTCGGTGCGGAGGCGCGCTGCTTCGACGTCCGCCGCGCGCGCCGCTTCGACTTCTTCATGGCGCGGACGGTAGCGAACGCGTATGCACCCGTCGCTGTGAGACTTGTCGCACAGCCGCGCATCGAGGATTCTCGCGTCGTGCCGAGCGTGCTCCCCATCGATGCCGTGCTGCCCGACGTCGTCGCGGCCGTGCGAGATCATCGGGCGGCGGTGCTCGTCGCGCCGCCGGGCGCGGGCAAGACGACGCGCGTGCCGGGCGCGCTGCTCGACGCCGGGTTCATCGACGGTGAGATCGTCGTGCTGCAGCCGCGGCGGCTCGCGGCGAGGCTCGCGGCCGCGCGCGTCGCGAGCGAGCGCGGCGGCGAGCTCGGCGGCGAGGTCGGGTACGAGGTGCGGTTCGATCGGAAGGTCTCGGGCAAGACGAAGATCCGGTTCGTCACGGAGGGTGTGCTGACGCGGCGCTTGCTCTCCGATCCGACGCTGCGCGGCGTCGGCGCCGTCGTGATCGACGAGTTCCACGAGCGCAACCTCGACGGTGACCTCGCGCTCGCACTGGTCGAGCGGCTGCGTGCGATGCGCCAGGACCTGCGGCTCGTCGTGATGTCGGCGACGCTCGACGCGGAGCCGGTGGCGAGCTTCCTCGCGGGCGCGCCGGTCGTGCGGTCCGAGGGGCGGACGTTCCCGATCGCGATCGAGCATGCAGAGCAGCCGGACGATCGGCAGCTCGGCAAGCAGGTAGCGTCGGCGGTGCGCCGGCTCGCGCAGGAGAAGCTCGACGGCGACGTGCTCGTGTTCCTCCCCGGCGCGGGCGAGATCCGGCGCGTCGCGGAGGACCTCGCCGAGGCGGCGCAGGTGCACGACCTCGCGGTGCTGCCGCTGCACGGTGACCTCACCGCCGACGAGCAGGATGCGGCCGTGCGGCCGGAGCCGCGTGGGCGACGCAAGGTGATCCTCGCGACCAACGTCGCCGAGACGTCGGTGACCATCGACGGCGTCGTCGCCGTGATCGACAGCGGGCTCGCTCGCATCGCGCGGCACTCGCCATGGACAGGGCTGCCGTCGCTGCAGATCGAGCCGGTGAGCCGCGCGAGCTGCGCGCAGCGCGCCGGCCGTGCGGGTCGCACGCGCCCGGGCCGGGTGCTGCGGCTGTACACGAAGCACGACCACGACACGCGGCGCGCGTTCGAGGTTCCGGAGATCGCGCGCACGGATCTCGCGGGCGCGGCGCTCGAGCTGCACGGCGCCGGCCTGTCACCGCGCGCGCTGCGCTGGTACGAGGCGCCGCCCGAGATCGCGGTCGCGCAGGCCGAGGAGCTGCTCGCGCGCCTCGGCGCGATCGCGGGCGACAAGGTCACGCCGCTCGGCAAGCGCATGCTGCGGTTCCCCGTGCACCCGCGGCTCGCGCGCCTGGTGTGCGAAGCGGAGGACCGCGGCGTCGGCTCGGAGGCGTGCCTGGTCGCCGCCGCCGTCGGGGCGCGCGAGCTCCGGCTCGAGCGGCGCGGGCCCGCGGGCCAGGCGCGTATCGCGTCATCGTCGGATCTCATCGACGATCTCGACGCCCTCCTCGATGCGCGCAGCCACGGCATGCGCGCGGATCGGCTGCGCCGCGACGGGCTCGACATCGGCACCGCGCACCAGGTCGATCGCATCGCGAAGCAGCTCGAGCGGCTCGTCGATCGCTCGGCGCACGACCTGTCCGAGGACGACGTCGACCGCGAGCTCCAGATCGCGATCCTGACCGCGTTCCCCGATCGCGTCGGCAAGCGGCGCGCTCCGCGCTCGGCCGAGATCGTGTTCGCGGGCGGCGGCAGCGGCACGCTCGCGCCGAGCAGCGCGGTGATCGACGCCGAGCTGCTGGTCGCCGTCGACGTCGCCGAGACCGGCGCGCGCGGCCAGGCGACCCGCGTGCAGATCCGCCGCGCGAGCGCGATCGATCCATCCTGGCTCCTCGACCACTACCTCGATCGCATCGTCGAGCGCGACGAGGTGGTGTGGAACGCCAGCAAGCAGCGCGTCGAGCGCCTGACGCAGATGACCTACGACGGGCTGCCGATCGACGAGCACCGCGACGTCGAAGGTGCGCGCCGCGCGGGCCGCCCCGCCGCCGAGCTGCTCGCGAAGGAAGCGCTCGCGGCCGGCATCGACAAGCTCGTCGATCCGGAGGAGCTCGCGACCTGGCGCGCGCGCGTCGCGTTCGCCGCCAAGCTCAACCCCGCGATCACGGCGCCTACCGACGAGGGCCTCGCCAGCGTGCTCGCCAACGCGTGCGAAGGCGCGATCTCGTTCGCCGAGCTGCGCGCCACGAACCTCCTGTCGCTGCTCGACGCCGGCCTCGGCCCGCACCGCGCGCTCGTCGATCGCCTCGCGCCGACGCACATGGATCTGCCGCGCCGCCGCCGCGCGCCGATCCACTACGTGCTCGACCAGCCGCCGTGGATCGCGTCGCGCATGCAGGACTTCTTCGGCCTCGCACGCGCGCCCGCGATCGGCGGCGGTGCGGTGCCGCTCGTCATCCATCTGCTCGCGCCCAACCAGCGCCCCGTGCAGGTCACGTCCGACCTGCCGGGCTTCTGGGTCAAGCACTACCCTGCCCTGCGCAAGCAGCTCATGCGCCGGTATCCGCGCCACCAGTGGCCGGAGGATCCGACGCAGCTGATCGCCGAGGACTGACCATCTGCGTCAGAACGCGGCGTGCCGATCTGGAAGGACGGCAACGTCGGCTACGAGTGACCGCGGCGGCGGCGGCGCGACGACAGCCACACCGCGAACGCGACGAACAGCGCCGGCTCGCCCCCGCTCCGGCACCCACCGTCGTCCTCGACGGCAGGACCGGCGACGCACGAACCGCCTGCATCACACGTCGAGCCGGGCTCGCAGTCATCCGACGTGCGGCATTCGAGCGTGCACACGTTGGCCACCGCGTCGCAGTGCTGACCTGCAGGGCACGCCGCGTCCACACACGGAGGTTGCGCGCCCGCGAAGCACACCTTCACGGGCATCGATCCCGCCGAGGCCTCGTCGCAGTGATGCGTCAACGGACAATCGGCGTCGACCTCGCAGAACTTCGAGCAGTAGCCGGTCGACAGGTTCGCTGCGGTGAACAAGCAGAACGCATCGCACTCGACGCGATCGTAATTGCACGGCGTCCCCACCGGATCGGGCGCGCCCTCACACAGCCGGCCGAGCGCATGCTCGACGCAGGTCTCGTCGGCCGGACACTCGGTCCCCGAGCACTCGTTACCCGCCGTCGGATAGATCGAGGAGAGACCGAGCTTGTCGTCGATGGAGAGCGTGCGCTGCCCCGGCCACGGCTTCCACGCGACGTACATCGTGTCGTAGGCGCGGTCCGAGTGACTGAGGCCGCTGAGGTGCCCGAT
>DATLHR010000226.1:0-35787 GCA_035539815.1 Kofleriaceae bacterium | reverse complement strand
GCATGACGGGCGGGGCGAAGCGGCGTCCATCGCGCGAGCGCGTGTACACGATGTCGTCGCCGTCGGCGTAGGCGAGGTGCAGCGTGCCACGCGCATCGACGGCCAGCTTCGGCGCGTCGGAGAACCCGGGCGAGCGCGCCTCGTTCCCTTCGCTCGCCGTCGATGGCGACGCCGTCCACGTCACGTGGGAGCTCTACTCCGACCGCGACGCCGAGCCGCGCGGCCTCGCGCACGTGATGTCCACCGACGGCGGCGACACGTTCACGCCGCCGTACGAGGTGCCGGGCAGCGCCGATCCGGACGGCGGTGCGAACGGGAGCTTCCAGGGTCGGCTGATGCGCAAGCTCGCCGTCCATGATGGCGAGGTCGCGATCGTGAACAGCACGCTGCTGCTCGGTCGCTCGAGCCGCGTGTGGCTCGTGCGGGGGACCGCGCGCGAGGCAACGACCGGTCGTCAGCGCAGCGTGTAGACGAAGCGCATCGGGGTGCCGCGGCGCTCGATCGCGGCCTCGACGCGAGCGCCGCGCGCGAGCCTGCGCACGCTGGTGTAGACCTCGAGCGCGTCCGCGGCCGAGTTGATCGACGTGCTGTTGATGGAGACCAACGTGTCGCCATTGACGAAGCCGAGCCTCGCGTACAGCGAGTCCGGCTGGATGGCATAGAGCTTCCAGCCGGACGGCTTGCCATTCCTGACCGCGGGCACGGCGCGACCGCCCTTTCCGATCGCCACCGGATCCGCGAACAGCGGCTCGAGCTTCGCGACGTCGACGTCGAACGTCGTCTCCGACGTCTTGGTGATCGCGTCGGCGATCGATGCGGCGGTCGCCGGAGCCACCGTGTTGTCGCCCTTGGGACCGACCGCGACGGCGATCGGCGCGGGCGGCGGCGGCGGCGCGGAACCGTCGCACACCACGGCCCGAAACCTCGGCTTGTCGAACGAGCCCTCGACGCGGATGTTGAACTGCCCATCCGATCCGCGGGTCGCCCCCGTCGTCTCGATCAGCGCGGCCATCGCCCGGTCACGCGACTCCAGCGCCGGGGTCGGCGCGAACCGCACGCACACGTCGAGCTTCGAGCGGTCGAGCGTCTCCTCGAGCTGCACGCTCCCGCTGACCGCGAGCGTCAGGTCTGGAGACGCGAGCTGCCAGTGCTCGATCATCGCCTTGCCGGCGCGGATCGCGATCGCGATGCGCGCGGAGGTGACCTCCAGGTGGCCGAACCGAATCCCGTCGGGAACCAGGGCACCGGCGCGGCCGCCCACCACGAGCTTCGCGTGGTCGTCGCCGAGCCGGCAGCCGGCCGGGCACGCGAGTGCGATCGAACCGGTCGCGTTGCGGAGGTCGGTGATCCCGCGGACGTCGATCGCCACGTCGACGTCACCGGACACCGGCAGCCCACCGACCTGATCGGAGGTCACCAGCGTCGCGAGCGGGACCGCCTTGCCGACGACCTTCAGCCCGTCGGGCACCTCCGTCCGATGCAGCTGATGATCGGCGGGGCTCGGCGCCGCGGACTGCTTCGAGCCGGAGCAGGCCACGAACAGGAGCAAGGCCACGCGCCGCATCGGCGGCGACCTTACCCCAGGTCAATTCACGGGCGCGGGCTTGCGCGCCTCGATCTCGTCGTCGTCGCCGCCGACGTGGGGCTCGCACTTGATGTCGATCTTGCCGTCGACGGCGTCGACGAACGCGATGCCGCCGCCGGTCAGCTTGCCGAACAGGATCTCGTTCGCGAGCGGCGCCTTGAGCGTGCTCTGGACGAGGCGGCCCATCGGGCGCGCCCCCATCGCCTTGTCGTAGCCGTGCTCGACGAACCAGTCGAGCGCGGCCGGCGACACCTCGAGCTCGACCTTCTTCTCGGCGAGCTGACCGTCGAGCTCGTCGAGGAACTTGCGCGCGACCTTGCGGATGACCTCGATCGGCAGCGCGCCGAACATCACGGTCGCGTCGAGGCGGTTGCGGAACTCGGGCGTGAACACGCGCTCGAGCGCCTTCTTGCCGTCCTTGCCGTCCGCCACGGAGTCACCGAAGCCGATGCGCCCGGCGGCCATCTCGCGCGAGCCCGCGTTGCTCGACATGATCAGTATGACGTTGCGGAAGTCGCTCTTGCGGCCGTTGTTGTCCGTGAGCGTCGCGTGGTCCATCACCTGAAGGAGGATGTTGTAGAGGTCGGGGTGCGCCTTCTCGATCTCGTCGAGGAGGACGACCGAGTACGGGTGCTTGTTGATCGCATCGGTGAGCTGGCCGCCCTGATCGAAGCCGACGTAGCCCGGAGGCGCGCCGATCAGGCGCGAGACGGTGTGCTTCTCCATGTACTCGGACATGTCGAAGCGGATGAACTCGACGCCGAGCACGTTGGCGAGCTGCTTGGCGAGCTCGGTCTTGCCGACGCCGGTGGGCCCCGCGAACAGGAAGCAGCCGGTAGGCTTGTTCGGATTGCCGAGGCCCGCGCGCGACAGCTTGATCACGGTCGCGAGCTGCTCGATCGCCTGGTCCTGGCCGTAGATCTGCCGCTTCAGCTCGCCCTCGAGGTCGGACAGCTTCTTCTTGTCGGCCGACGACACCGAGCGCGTCGGGATGCGCGCGATCTTCGCGACGACCTCCTCGATGAGCGGCGGCCGGATCTCGTTCGGACGGTCCGCCGCCGGCATCAGCCGGACCTTGGCGCCGGCCTCGTCGATGACGTCGATCGCCTTGTCGGGCAGCTGCGAGCCCGAGATGTGGCGGGCGCTCAGCTCGACCGCGGCCTCGATCGCCGGATCGGTGAACTTCACGCCGTGATGCTCCTCGTAGCGCGAGCGCAGGCCCTTCAGGATCTCGACCGCCTCGGGCACCGTGGGCTCGCCGATGTCGATGCGCTGGAACCGGCGCGACAGCGCGCGATCACGCTCGAACGCCTGGCGATAGTCCTTGAACGTCGTCGAGCCGATGCAGCGCAGCTCGCCGTTGGACAGGGGTGGCTTGAGGATGTTCGCCGCGTCCATCGTGCCGCCGCTCGTCGCGCCGGCGCCGATGATGTTGTGGATCTCGTCGATGAACAGGATCGACTTGGGGTCGCCGATCAGCACCTTCATCACGGCCTTGAGGCGCTCCTCGAAGTCACCGCGATAGCGCGTTCCGGCGAGCACCGCCGTCATGTCGAGCGAGTACAGCTTCGCGTCCTTGATCGACTCGGGCACCTTGCCGTCGACGATGCGCAGCGCGAGGCCCTCGGCGAGCGCCGTCTTGCCGACGCCGGGCTCGCCGATGAGCAGCGGATTGTTCTTCCGCCGCCGCGACAGCACCTGGATCATGCGCTCGAGCTCGTCGGCGCGGCCGATCAACGGATCGATCTTGCCCTCGCGCGCCCTCTCCGTCAGATCGACGCAGAAGCTCTCGAGCGGGTTCGCGACCTTCGAGTCCTCGGCGCCGTCATCGTCGACGCCGCGGCTGCGCGGCACCACCGGCCCGCCGCCGGTATCGATCTTCGACACGCCATGCGAGATGTAGTTGATGACGTCGAACCGCGACACGCCCTGCTTCTCGAGCAGGTAGACCGCGTGGCTGTCGCGCTCGCGGAACATCGACGCGATCACGTTGCCCGTCGTCATCTGCGTGCGGCCGGCGGCCTGCACGTGCATCGCCGCGCGCTGCAGCACGCGCTGGAACGCGAGCGTCTGGTCGGGGCCCGACTCCTCGCCGTCGGGGAGCTCGTCGACCTCCTCGTCGAGGAAGCGCTCGAGGTCGCCGCGCAGCTTCTCGGGATCGCCGCCGCACTTCACGACGATGTCGGCGCCGCTCGGATCGTCGAGGATCGAGAGCAGCAGGTGCTCGAGCGTCAGGTACTCGTGACGGCGGGCGCGGACGTCGTCGACGGCGCGCTGGAGGGTGGCTTGAAGCTCGGGCGACAGCATGGGGTTTCCTCTCAGCCCTCGGTGGGCTCGATGGACAGCTGCAAGGGGAACTGCTGGGCCTTCGCGAGGTGCATCGTCTTCGTGACCTTGGTCTCCGCGACCTCGAACGTGTACACGCCGGCGATCCCGACCCCGTTCGTGTGCACATGGCTCATGATCGCGACCGCGTCGTTCTCGCTCTTGTGGAACACGGTCTGGAGCACCCAGACCACGAACTCGCGCGTCGTGTAGTCGTCGTTGTGAAGGAGAACCTTGTACATCGGCGGCTTCTTGGTACGAGTGCGCTCGTCGAGCACCAAGCCGGTCTGCCGGTCTCCCTCGCGCTTGGGAGCCGGTGGCTTCTTGTCATCAGCGAGGCGCCAAGGAACCATGACCATGAACCAATAGTACGAGACCCAGGGCTCATGTGTAGTCTGGGCGCTGGTCTGATGCAGCCCGGGATTTCAGGTAGGTTTCGCGCGTCTAGCCTGCCGCTGCGACATTTGGCGGGAGCCCTCCACTAGGAGGCGAGAATGACCGGCTGCCTCGATGACAACACGATGGCCGCGTACTTCGACGGTGTACTGGACACCGCCGATGTCGCGACCATCGAAGCGCACGTGAGCGAGTGCGCCGCGTGTCGCAAGGACCTGTCTGCGATGGCGGTCGCGCACACGCTCGGCGGTTCCCGCGACGACGGCGCCGATGGCGGGATCATCCCGGGCGATCGGATCGGCCGCTACGTGCTCGCAGAGGAGCGAGCGCGCGGCGCGATGGGGATCGTGGCGAGCGCAAGGGACCCCGAGCTCGGACGCGAGGTGGCGATCAAGGTGCTGCGCCCCGAGGTGTCGGCACACCTGCTGCGCCAGGAAGCGCGCGCCATGGCCAAGCTGAGCCACCCGAACGTGGTGAGTGTCTACGACGTCGGCGAGCACGCGGGCCGCGTGTACCTGGCGATGGAGCTCGTCGACGGCATCGATCTCCGTCGCTGGCTGGGGCTCGAGCGGCGCGGTTGGCGCACGGTCCTGCGTGCCTGCATCGTCGCCGGGCGCGGGCTCGCGGCGGCGCATCGCGCGGGCCTCGTGCACCGCGACGTCAAGCCCGACAACATCCTGTGCGGCCCCGAGGACCGCGTGCGGATCACCGACTTCGGGCTCGCGGAGAGCGCGACCGCTGACGTCATCGGGATCACCGGCACGCCCGCGTACATCGCGCCCGAGGTGTGGCGCAGGGAACCTGCGACGACGCGTTCGGATCAGTGGTCGTTCTGCGCGACGGCGTACGAGGCGCTGTTCGGGGTGACGCCGTTCGTCGGCGACACGACCCAGCAGCTGCGCGATGCGATCGACGACGGCCGGCTCGAGCTGCCCGCACGACCGCCGGTGCCGCGCCGGCTCAAGCGCGCGCTCGCCCGCGGCCTCGCGCGGGATCCGGCCGCGCGCCATGGCTCGATGGACGCCTTGCTCGCCGAGCTCGAGGCGGTGCTGCGTCCCGTGTGGCCATGGATCGCACTCGGCGCGGGGCTGGTCGCCGTCACCGTCGGTGTCACTGCGTTCGCGCTGCACAGTACGCCCGCGGATCTGTGCCGGCTGCCGGCGTCGTCGATCCAGAGTGCGTGGGACGCGCCCGCGATCGAGCGCGCGTTCGCGGCGAGCGGGCGCAAGCACGCGGCGACGAGCGCCCGGCGCGTGCGCGAGATCTTCGACGGATACGCCCAGGGCTGGCTCGCCATGCGCATCGACGCGTGCAGAGCCACGCGCGTCCGCGGCGATCAATCCGAGGCGTTGCTCGACGCGCGCGTGCGGTGCCTCGATCGGCGACGCGACGAGCTCGCCGCGCTCGCTACTGCACTCGCGGACCACCCGACGCCCGAGAGCGTCGATCGCGCCGTGAGCGCGGCGCTCGGGCTATCGTCGATCGAGAGCTGCGCCTCGAGCGCCGTCGCGAGCGACGCCGCTGCACCGCCCGCGCCGTCGATCGCACTGCAGGTCGCCGCGATCGATCGCGAGCTGGCCCAGGTGCGCGCCGCAGCGCTGGTCAGCCCGAGAGTCGAGGCCACCGTCGAGCGCGCCCGCGGCCTGGTCGCGCAGGCGCGCGCGCTCGGCTATCCGCCGCTCGTCGCGCGCGCCGTGCAGATCCTCGCGAGTCTCTCGCGCTACTCGAAGAATCAAGAGCGCACCGAGCACGAGCTCGACGAAGCGCTGGTCGCGACGGCCGCCGCGCGTGACGATCTGGGCAGCGCACAGATCTGGGTGGACCGGCTCAACTTCACCGCGCACCTCAAAGGTGACCCTGCCCGCGCGCTCGAGCTCGTGCCCGCCGCCGAGGCCGCGGTCATCCGCGCCGGCGCGCCCGGCGTGCTGCGCGCGGGGCTGCTGCACGCTCACGCGAGCGCTCTCTCCCTGCGCGGCGAGCACGAGGCCTCGCTGCGCCTCGCCGAGCAGGCGCGCGAACTGGAGCCGCGGCCGACGCTGCAGGCGAAGCTCGATCTGCTCCGGTGCACGGCCGAGCGCGCTCTCGGCCGGTTTCCCGCGGCGCGCGATCACTGCGCGGCAGCGCTCGCGACGCTCGAGCGCGAGCTCGGGCGCGATCACCCGGAGATCGCCTCCGCGCTGATGGACATCGGTGCCACGGCACTCGCGCTCGACGATCGCGCCGGTGCGCGCGCGGCGTTCGAGCGCTCGGCCTCGCTGTTCGCGGCCGCGTCGGGCGAAGCCGGCCTGCCCTACGCGATGGCCCAGCACAACCTCGGCTTGATCGCCGCGAAGACCGGCGAGCTCGACGATGCGCGTCGCCACTTCGAGCGCGCGCTCGCCACGCTCGAGCCGCTCGGGCACATCGCGCGGATCCAGACGCTCCAGAACCTCGCGCTCGTCGAGAACACGAGCGGGAACCGCGACAAGGCGGGCACGCTGCTGGCACGGGCGCTCGAGCTCGCGACGACGGCGTATGGCCCGGCCAGCGTCGACCGCGCGCGCCTCTTGCTCAACGCCGCCGGTCTCGCGGTCGACCGCAGCGACCTCGACGATGCGGACGCCGACTACACGCGCGCGCTCGACATCATGCAGAAGCTCGGTGGCGACGCGACCCCGCTCGGCGCGACGGCGATCAGCGGCCTCGCCATCGTCGCCGAGACGCGCGGCGACTGCCGCAAGGCGATCGTCATGTACACGCGCGCGAGCATCGCCCACGCAACGATGTTCGGCGCCACCGATGACAGCGTCGCGAGCGACCTCACCGGCGTGGGCCGTTGTCAGCTCACCCTCGGCGACGCCGGGGCCGTCGCCACGCTCGAGCGCGCGCTCGCGATCCACGACGGGCACCCCGCCCTGGAGCCCTATGAACCGGCGGCGACGCGGTTCGATCTCGCGCGGGCCCTGTGGCAGCACGGCGGGTCGAGGGCACGCCCCCGCGCGCTGACCCTCGCGCGGGAAGCCCGGGCGAAGCTGGCCAGTGCGGCATCGCACGCAGCCGGGCAGCTGGTCGGCGAGATCGATCGCTGGCTGGCAGCACGTGGAGCCGGGCAACCCTCCGGGCCGTGATAGCCTCGAACCGTCGTGACCACCCCGGATCGCGTCGCGCTGTTGCTCGCTCGGCTCGAGCCGCCGCGGCGCGACGAAGTGGGTGCGATCGACGGGCTCGCCGAGATCCTGGTCACGCACGAGGCCGATGTCGCCGCCGCGTGGCCCGCGCTGACGTTCGAGCGCGAGCGCTACCTCGCTCACCTCGCGAAATGGATCACGCAGCGAGCGAGCGAGCCGGCCGAGCGCGTGATCCGGACCATGCCGGCGGCGGACCTCTACCTCGCGGCCGCGTGCGCCGCCGGTGACGCGCAGGCGCTCGCGACGTTCCAGGCCACGTTGGTGCCCGATCTCCGCCGCACGCTCGGCAAGCTCGCGATCCCGGCGGCGACGCTCGACGAGGCGGTGCAGCGCGTGCTCGTGGTGCTCGTCGTGGGTGACAGCGGCACGCCGCAGATCGCGACCTACGCGGGCCGCGGCACGCTGCGCAGCTGGCTGCGAACGATCGGGGTCCGCACCGCGCGCCGCATGCTCGGGGACAAGCACGGGCCGGGCGGCGGTGACGACGAGCTCGCCACCCTGCCCGCGGCGGTCCGCGATCCCGAGCTCGAGATGCTTCGTCTCCGCTACGCCGACGACGTCCGCTCCGCGTTCGCCGCCGCGTTCGCGCAGCTCGCACCGCGCGAGCGTAACGTGCTGCGCCAGTACTACATCGACGAGCTCACCATCGACGAGCTCGCCGCGCTCTACCGCGTGAACCGCGCCACGACGGCGCGCTGGGTGGCCGGCGCGCGGCTCGCCGTGACGAAGGCGACCCGCGACGCCCTCGTCGAGCACGCGGGGGTTCCGGCCAGCCAGGTCGACAGCGTGATCCGTCTCGTGCGCAGTCAGCTCGCCGTAAGCGTGCGTGATCTCACAGGCTGACTAAAAAACCGCGATCCCACCGCGCGACATTTCCGCCGAGCCGCCACTGGGGATCGGAGGCACCCCTATGACACGCGCATGTTGGACCTGTCTGGTGATCGTCGCGCTCGGTGTTTTTGGCTGTAGCGAAGACCCTGGCGGAGGTCCCCCCGACACCTGCAGCTTCGAGAACTGTTCTGGATGCTGCGACGGGAACACATGTGTCACCAACACCTCCGCCGGCGCGTGCGGCGCACGCGGCCAGGCGTGCGCCGTGTGCGAGAGCGGCGAGACCTGCGCCGCCGGCCAGTGCGCACCAGTCGCGGACTGCACCGACTGCGAAGGTTGTTGCCTCGACGGCACCCAGTGCGTTACCGGCCAGAGCCCGGACGCCTGCGGCACCGGCGGCGCGGCGTGCGAGACGTGCGGCAGCGGTGAGGGATGCAACGCCGACACCGGCGTCTGCGAGTCCGTGTCGTGTGACGCGAGCAACTGCCCCAATGGGTGCTGCACGGCCAATGGTGTCTGCATCACCTACGACGAGCAGTGGACGGATCTATGCGGCGACGGCGGTGCGGCGTGCGGTACGTGCCCTGCGAGCGCGTCGTCGTGCACGCAAGGTACGTGCGTCGTCGACCAGCCGTGCCTCGACGTCTGCACCAACGGCTGTTGCACCGCTTCGGGCCAGTGCATCCCGTACAGCGATCAGTCCGCGACGACGTGCGGCGGCGGCGCAGGTCCGGAGCTGTGCGGCGGCTGCTTCACCGGCGAGGCCTGCGTCAGCGGAGCGTGCCTCGCGGATCAAGCGTGGAAGGTGACCGTGGTGTCGGCGACGATCGCCCAGAAGGATGCCAATGGGAACAACTGGGACTCGAGCCTCGGCTCCAGCCCGCCCCCCGACCCGTACGTCGGCATCGCGCTCGGCGACGACACGTTGCTCGACGGCTTCTCGCCCAAGATCGACAACACGTACACGCCGACGTGGAACCACTCGTTCGGCAACTACCTGCAAGGTGACCTGTTGAACCAAGGTCTCATCGTCGAGCTCCGCGACTCGGATGGCGCCGGCGTGTTCGAGCGGATCGGCTCGTGTTACGTCACCATCACCCAGGCGCACTTCACCGCGGGCTCGGTGACCAAGGCGACCTGCGGTCAGGCGAGCAACGTCCTGATCCGGTTCTCCGCCCCGTGAGCGCGTGCCGGCGACGGGTGTCGCGCAAGCCCGACGAACCGTCGGGCGCGCAGCAGCGCCGCAGGCGGTGCGGAGGTGTAAAGTCCGCGCATGCCCGTCGCTGACAGCACCAAAGCCTGGGTCGACGAGAAGTTCGCTTCGTCGATCGTCCCGACCCTCGTCGAGTACATCAAGATCCCGAACAAGTCGCCGATGTTCGAGCCCGCGTGGCGCACCACCGGGCACATGGACAAGGCGGTCGCGCTGCTCGCCGGATGGGCGAAGAGCCAGCTGCCGCAGGGCGCGACGCTCGAGGTCGTCCAGCTCGAGGACGCCGAGGGGAAGGACCGCACGCCGGTCATCTTCATCGACGTCCCGGGGACGGGCGGCAAGGCGGGCGACACGGTGATGCTGTACGGCCACCTCGACAAGCAGCCCGAGATGACGGGCTGGCGCGAGGGACTCGGCCCGTGGATCCCGGTGATCGAGGGCGACAAGCTCTACGGTCGCGGCGGCGCCGACGACGGCTACGCGATCTTCGCCTCGCTCACCGCGATCAACGCGCTTCGCAAGGACAACCAGCCCCACGCGCGCTGCGTGATCATCATCGAGGCGTGCGAGGAGAGCGGCAGCTACGATCTCCCCGCGTACATCGACCACCTCGCGCCGCGGATCGGCGAGCTCTCGCTCGTCGTGTGCCTCGACTCCGGCTGCGCGAACTACGACCAGCTGTGGTCGACGACGTCGCTGCGCGGCCTCGTGATCGGCAACCTCGAGGTCTCGCTCCTCACCGAGGGCGTGCACTCGGGCGATGGCACCGGCGTGATCGCGGCGAGCGAGCGCGTGATGCGCATGCTCCTCGATCGCATCGACGACGCGCACACCGGCGTGGTCAAGCTGCCCGAGCTCGCGACGCAGATCCCGCGGCAGCGCATCATGCAGGCAGAGCGCACCGCGGACGTGATCGCGAACGACACGTTCAACAAGTTCCCGCTCCAGCCGGGCGTCAAGCCGGTCTCCGACAACAACGTCGAGCTGATCCTCAACCGCACGTGGCGTCCCGGCATGGCGATCACCGGCGCGGACGGCTGGCCGCCGATCGGCAACGCCGGCAACGTGCTGCGTCCATCGACCACGCTCAAGCTGTCGATCCGCATCCCGCCGCGCGTCGATCCGGCGAAGGCGCAGGCCGCGGTGAAGGCCGCGCTCGAGAAGGATCCGCCGTACGGCGCGAAGGTCCGGTTCGAGGGCGGCACCGCGAGCGCGGGCTGGGACGCGCCCGAGCTCGCGCCGTGGCTCGAGCAGGCGCTCGACGCCGCGAGCCAGCGGCACTTCGGCAAGCCGGCGATGTACATGGGCGAAGGCGGCACGATCCCGTTCATGTACATGCTCGGCGAGAAGTTCCCGAAGGCGCAGTTCTGCATCACCGGCGTGCTCGGCCCGGGCTCCAACGCGCACGGCCCGAACGAGTTCTTGCACCTGCCGACGGCGAAGCGGCTCACGCTGTGTGTCGCCGACGTGCTCGCCACGCACGCGCAGCAGTCCTGATCAGAACGACGCGCCGTCGCTCACCGTGCACGAGGTGTACGAGGAGGCGCGGCTGCCGGTCTCGAACGTGACCGAATAGTCGGAGAGCGCGATCGTGCCCACCGTGCCCCAGCTGGAGCGCCAGCCGGGTAGCTGCGTGAGATCCGGAATCTCGACGCCACCGCTGTCGGCCTCGTCGATCCAGTCGCGCGTCGTCGCGATCGAGTACGCGCCGTTGGTGCGGCTGACGTCGAGCAGCACGCGGCTCCATTCGAGCTCGGAGCCCCAGGTCAGGCGCGAGCGATCGAGCATCGTGATCGGCTCCTCGGGGAGCTCGAGCGTGGGCGTGCCGCCGCGGACGCGGACCACGTTCTCGCACGCCGTGCCCTGCGCGCGAACCACCTGCCAGTCGGTGTCGAGGAGCAGGCTCGCCGGGACGACGCGCACGACCTCGCCGCTCGACGGGAACACGACGTGATCCCCGTTGGTCGTGTGCAGCTCCGACGTGAGCGACACGTCCTGCGGCGGCCCGTAGATCACCGGCACCGAGGTCTCGACGTTCGCCGCGCGGTCGTCGAACGGAACATCGAGCTTGCGATCCACGCGCAGGTCGACGTCGCGCTCGATCACGACGCGCGGCGCCGGCTCGGAGGTCACGAGGACGATGTCGTGATAGCCGGGCGGCGAGACGAACGCGGTGTAGTTGCCGAGATCGTCGGCGGAGGACTGCGAGCCGCCGGCGTAGATGGTGGTGCCCGGGGCGGTCTGGCCGTAGAGAAGCACCCCGCCGCTCGATTGCCCGAAGCAGTGGGCGCGCGGCTCGTCGTCGAGGGTCGAGTGCAGCACGAACGCGCGCGTCCAGAACTCGTCGTCGCACACCCACGCGAGCGAGTAGCGCCCCTCGGTGATGCGCAGCTCCGCGCGGCCCGCGCCATCCACCTCGAACGGCTTCCACGCGCCATCGCCGTCGCGATAGGCGAAGAGATCGACGTCGCGCAGGCTGACCCTGAGCGTGAAGGGCTCGGGATCGCAGCCGGCGGCCAACCCGCTCACCATCCACGTGATCACGCCGAAGCTCGCGAACCTCATCGCATCGACGCTACCGCAGGCGGCGGCCCAGAGATCGCGCACCCTTGTGCGCGAAACGTGCAAAAACACACACGCTGCACGAACGGGCTACCGGGGGCTGATGGCGCTGTGATAAGCGCGAGGGATGCGAAACCCGATGGCTGCGGGGCTGATCTTCCTGTTCGCTTGCAATGGTGGCGGAACTGACCCGGCTTCGCCGGATGCGCCGGGCGGCGTCGATGCGCCACCGTCGGGCGGGTGGACGCCGCTGGTCACCAAGACGTGGACGCTCGAGCCTGGCGGCGAGAAGACGTCGGACCTGCAGATCGTGGATCTCGATCGCGACATCTACGTCGGCGGCATGCGCCCGCTCGCGCCCGTCGGCACGCACCACACGCTGCTGTTCCGCGGCGTCACGGGCACCAACATGATCTACGCGTCGGGCGTCGGCACTGGCGAGCTCGTGTTCCCGCCGGGCAAGGGCCTCAAGCTCACCGCCGGTGAGGTGCTCGGCCTGCAGCTCCACATCTACAACACGAGCGAGAACTCGATCAGCGGTACGTCCGGCATCGAGATCATGGAGGTCGATCCGTCGACGGTCACCGACGAGGTCGATCTGTTCCTGCCCGGCCCGCAGGATCTCTCGCTGCCCGCGAATCAGTCGACGACGCTCTCCGGCTCGTGCACGGTGTCGACGCCCTACAAGGTGTTCGCCCTGTTCCCGCACATGCACCAGTACGGGACGCACTTCAAGACGACGCTCACCATCGGCGGCCAGACGCAGACGCTGCACGACGCGGAGTACGACTTCGAGCATCAGGACGTGAAGACGTTCGAGCCGATCCAGCTCAACGTCGGTGACAAGATCGACACCGAGTGCACCTGGACCAACCCGACGGGCGGCGTCGTCGAGGAGGGCGAGAGCTCGGACAAAGAGATGTGCTACTCGATTCTGTATCGGTTCCCACGCGGCACCGAAGAGTTCTGCAACGATTGACGACAGCGCCCGGCTGAGGCGCTCGGGCGCTAGCCTTTGACATGGGCGCGCTCCAGCGAAAGCAGATCTCGGCAACCGGCATCGCGCAATCCCTCGAGAAGGCCGAGCGGTACCGGCTGCTCCACGAACCGTCGCAGGCGGAGAGCATCTGCCGCGACATCCTCGAGGCGGATCGAGCCAACCAGCATGCGTTGCGCGCGCTGGTCCTCGCGCTGACGGACCAGCTCGGGACGAACAACGGGCGCGGCAAGGCGCTCGAGGTGCGCGACGCGATCGGGCAGTTCGCGGACCCCTTCGATCGCACGTACTACATGGGCGTCGTGTACGAGCGCGAGTCGCGCGCACTGCTCGAGCGGCCCACGGCGGTGCGCAGCGCGGCGTACGACGGCTTCCGCCAGGCGATGGAGTGCTACGAGCGCGCCGAGGCGCTGCGCCCCGGCCACGTCGACGCGATCCTGCGGTGGAACAGCTGCACGCGCGCCATCGAGAGCGAGCGCCTCGAGCCCGCCGAGCCACAGCGCGAGCTGCCGCTCGAGTAGCTCGGCCAACTACATCGCGGGGCGCTGCGGCCGCCGGCGGTCCGGCACGGGCACGATCATCGCTCGCACCAGGTACGGCGCGGGATCGATGTAGTGCGTGTCGGTCGTGTCGCCGCTGACGGTGCCGGGGCGGTTCGGCACCTCGAGCGAGAAGTGCAGGTGCGGCGGCGCGGAGTACACGGCGGTCGCCCCGAGCGTGCCGATGTACTGCCCGGCGTGGACGCGATCGCCGACCTGAACGGCGGCCACGTCGTCCATGTGCATGTACGAGGTGAGCGTGCCGTCCTCGTGCAGCAGGCGGACGTAGCGGCCGCTGCGGCCATCGCGTCCGAGCTCGCTCCGCTCGACCCGCACGACGACGGCATCGGCGACCGCGACCAGCGGCGTGCCGCGCGGCGCGTGGAGGTCGACGCCGCAGTGGCCCGCCCCGCACTCCGCGCGCTCGATGCCGGCGCGCTCCGCGCCGAAGTGGCGGCTCGTCATCGCCGGCATGTACTCGGGGCTGGCGGTGACGGGGTGGATCCACGTGGCGAGCGAGCTGAAGGTCGCGTCGAGCCGTGCGCCGTCGACGAGCGGCACGGGCCACCGCTGCTGATCCTTGGTCTCGATGATCGGCGGCGGCGGGCTATCACTGGCCGCGAGCTGGCTGCCGACCGAGACCGACTCGAGCGTGCCGATCTCCACGTTGACGAGCCCGCGCGGAGGCGCAGCGTCGCCGGTGCGCAGCTGCGTGAAGGCGATCCCGAGCACCGCGGCCGCGGCGAGCCCCGTCGCGATCACGCCCTGGCGACGCTTCGAGGGACGCGGCGGCACGGTCTGGGCGCGCGCGAGCAGCGGTGCGATCGAGTCCTCGACGAGCGGCTCGTCGCGCCGAGCCCAGCACGCGAAGTGCCACAGCTCGACCGCTCCCGCGGCGGTCACGAACGGACGCCCTTCGTGGAGTGCGACCGCGCTCAGACAGCGCGGACAGTCGGCATTCGCCATCGCATCGATGCTAGCGGATGCAAGTTCGCGGATCGCTCGGACGGCGCACCGATCTGCGCGCGATCCGATCGCCGTCGATGTGCCGACGAGTCCTACCTCTTGCGCATGATCACGAGGTGGTTCGTGTGCGCCGGCGAGCCGTCGTAGTAGCCGAACCGGAACGCGAGCTTTCGCTTCGGCTGCGCGGCGAACTCGGCGCGCCAGTTCGGAGCGATCTGGTTGCCGCCCTCGATGTGCGCGCGCGTGAACGCGCCATAGGTCTCGTACTCGAACCCCGCGGGCTTGCCGAACTTCGGCGGCACGCCCGTCGCGTCGGACACCATCCACTGCACGTGGTCGAGGAGGTAGCTGCGGATCGTGCGGAAGGAATCCCAGCCGAGCAGGAAGCTCGCCGCCTTCGTCATGCCGGCGATCGGCCCCTTGGCCTGCAGGTGGCGCAGCACGCGCGGGTCCTTCGCGAGGTGCGCGTCGTCGAGGTTGACCTGGATGTGACGATAGGTCTGGATGCGGCCGCCGGGGCGCCGGTACTGCAGCTCCGCGTTCGCGAACACGCGGTTGCGCGCCTCGGCCTTGCCCTTCATCGGATCGGGCGCGGCGGCGACGTCGGCGTCCGTGAGGTACTGGATGGCGCCGTTCTCGTCGAGCTTGAAGTAGCGAAGGCCGACGACCTCGAAGCCGTGGATGTTCAGCGCGGACAACCCGAACACGAGCTGCGTGGGCAGCTGCCCTCCCCGCATCGCATCGATCATGTTCATCGTGTTGCTGAAGTTCACGACGTAGAGGAAGTTGAGCTCGTACTCGATCGTCGCCAGTGCGCGATCGAAGCCGGTCTTGCCCTGCACGACCGCGGGCTCCTTGCGCGCCGAGTCCTCGCCCGGGCCGGCGAACGTGCCGCGCAGTGGATCACCCTTCGTGATCTTCGGATCACCACCGCCGATGCCGCGCGGCGACACGCGCAGCGCCTCGAGCGTGCGCGGATCTCCCGCGGGCTCGAGCGACAGCGTCGTGATCTCGTCGGCGTCGGGGAACACGGTGAGCGCGGTCGAGAGATCGCCGCCCGCGAACGGGTACACGACCTTCTTCGGGAGGTTCGCGGGGACCTTCTCGGCGAAGAACGCGCGGGCCGGCGTCACCCACTTCTTCACGTACTGCGCCTGCGTCTTGGTGACGGCCGCGCAGTGCTTGCTGATGCGCGCCGGCGAGAAGCCCGCGGGGAGCGTGCCGGCGCCACACGCGCCGACGCGGAACAAGGCGTGCGCGACCGGCGTGAAGTCGTGGCCCGGACCACCGGCGCGCGCCGTGGTGGTGCCGAGCATGAGGGCAGCGACGAGCAGCAGGTGGCGCATCGGCCGCGGACTCTATCGTGTCAGGGGACTTCGAGCGAGAGCGTCGTGGTGACGTGCCCGCGCTCGACGACGAGCTCGAGGCGTTTTTCCCCACGCCCGGCCATCGCGGCGAGCTGCGCGCGGTCGACCAGAGCCCGCTCGCCCGCGCCGATCAGGACATCTCCTGCACGCAGCCCGAAGGTGGGGACCGCCGCGCCGAGTCGCAGCCCGCGGACGCGGCTGTTGACGATGACGGGCGTGAGCGGCGCGCCGGTGATCGTGGCCACCGCACTCTCGATCGATCGCACCGTGAACGGCGCAGGGCTCCACGCCGCGGGCGCGCTCGGCTCGTCTCCCGCGAGCTCGTCCACCGCGAGCCGCACGGCGACGGCGAGGTCGGCGTCGACCGGCCCGTGCAGCGCCGCGACCACCTGCGATCCGGCGCGCTCGATCTCGAGCTTCGCCGCGAACGGTCCGGTGACCGGACGACCCGCGAACATCGTGCGGTAGCCCGCGAGCCGTCGCTCGACGATGGGCGCGAGATCGAGCGTGGTGTCGAACGCGAGCCACGCCTCGAGCGGCTCGGGGGTCGCCGCCGCGATCAGCGTGCCGCCGGCGCGGTCGATCACCGCGGCGATCGGAGACGCGAGCAGGTACCGGCGCGCACGTGCGCGGCCCGGCGCATCGAGCACCGAGGCCTCGCTCGCGATCGTGCCCGCCCCGAGGGTGGCGACCCAGAGGCCATCGCCGAGGTTGCTCAGCGCGGGGCACTCCACGGCCACCGACGTCGCGATCACGAGCGTGGTGCCGCGAGGTCCGATGCCGATCGCGATCTGCTCCCCGCCGAGCATCGCGTCGATCGCGCAGGCCATGCGCGCGGGCCACCGCGGCGCGAGCACGTCGATCACGCCGCGGATGCGCGGATGAGCGAGGGCGCTACCGTCGGCGGCGAGCACCGCCGTCGCATCCGCCGGGATGCGGGCGAGCACGCGCTCGCGCGCTCGGGCGCCCGCGTCCGAGCGGCCGTGACATGCCGCGAAGCACGCGAGGGCGAGCAAGGCCCACACCGGCCGCGCAGCTCGTGAGGACATCCTTCAGCTGTAGCAGAAGCCCATGCCATGGGCGCACGGTAAGGTGCTCGGCATGGCCACGATCAACGATAGCCGCATCCGCGAGATCCTTGCGAGCTCGCCCACGATCGCGGTGCTGGGTGTGCATCACGAGCCCGAGAAGGCAGCGTTCTACGTCCCCGAGTATCTGCACGACGTGGGTTACAGGATCATCGGCGTGAACCCGACCTTCGCGGGACAGGAGCTGTTCGGCGAGCGCGTGCGCGCGACGCTGTCGGAGATCGGCGAGCCGGTCGACATGGTCGACGTGTTCCGCCGCGCCGAAGCGATCGGCGATCACGTCGAGGACATCCTCGCGATGAAGCCCCGCCCGAAGGTCGTGTGGTTTCAACTGGGCATCCGCAACGACGATGCGGCGAAGGTGCTCGAGGCGGCGGGCATCGAGGTGGTGCAGAACCGATGCACGCTCGCCGACCATCAACGCCTCGCGCTCGGACCGCCTGCAAAAAAGTAGCGCTCCCGTGGCACGCCAGATGCTGCTCGTAGAGGTGACATGGCCGCCTTCCTCAACGACGAGATCCGGAACACCACCGACGCGACCCGTGGTCAGCCGCTCGCCGCGCGCGTGCTCGCCCGCAAGGATGAGCTGGAGGACGCACTCGCCGACTTGCGGCCGCACGACGCGATGCTGCGCCAGGCGATCGAGACGGCGCTCGCGACCGTGTACGCGCTGATGACCGGCGACCTCGCCCATCCGTCCGAGATGGTCGCCCGCGATCTCAACCGCTGGCTCGAACGCCACAAACACCTGGCGCAGGACATCACGCGCGCGCACCGCGGATAGCGCATTCAGCCCCCAAACGCCGGGCGTAAGCGGTATGAAGCCGCCCGTGCGTGTCCTGATCCAGCACCGCAGTCGCTACACGTACCCGCGCCCTGCCCTGCTCGGACCGCACGTGATCCGGTTGCGTCCGACCGACCACGCGCGCGCGAAGATCGAGAGCTACAAGCTGGCGATCGCGCCGGAGCATCGCCTTCACTGGCAGCGCGATCCGCACGGCAACCATGTCGCGCGGGTGACGTTCAAGGCGGGCCAGCGCGTCGAGGCGCTCGAGCTCGTCGTCGAGCTCGCCGTCGACATCCGCCCCGTCAACCCGTTCGACTTCTTCATCGACGAGCGCGCCAAGCGGGCTCCGTTCCGTTATCCCGATGGCCTCGACGCCGAGCTCGCGCCGTACTTCGACACCGGCGACCCGGCCTATCGCCTGGGCAAGCGCGCCATCGCGCTGCTCGATGCGGTGCCTGCATCCGGTGACACGATCGAGCTGTTGATCAAGCTCAACGCCGCGGTGCGCGAGCGCGTCGCGTACGTCATCCGCGACGAGCCCGGCGTGTGGACGCCCGAGGAGACGCTGGTCAACGGCCGCGGGTCGTGCCGCGATGCCGCGGTGCTGCTCGTCGCGCTGATGCGCGCGCGCGGGATCGCCGCGAGGTTCGTCTCGGGCTACCTGGTGCAGCTCACCGACGAGGGCATGATCCCCGACGAGCCCAAGGGCGTCGAGCGCGATGTCGTCGATCTCCATGCCTGGGCCGAGGCGTACGTGCCGGGCGCGGGTTGGATCGGCTTCGACGGCACGAGCGGCCTGCTGTGCGGAGAGGGACACATCGCGCTCGCGTCGACGGCGTCGCCCGCAGCCGCCGCGCCGCTCGACGGTACCGCGGACCTCGCCGCGGGCGACGTCTCGTTCTCGACCTCGATCATGCGGCTCGGCCACGAGACCCGGCCGACGACGCCGTACACGGATGACGTCTGGCACGCGCTGCTCGCGGCGGGCGATCGCGCGGACGCGGAGCTCACCGCGGCAGGGCTCGAGGTCTGGATCGGCGGCGAGCCGACGTTCACCGCGCGTCCCGATGGTGCGGGCTCCCACGACGCACCGGAGTGGCTGGGCGCGGCGCTCGGTGCGGACAAGTGGCGGCGCGGGCGAGCGCTCGCGGCGACGCTGCGTGACCGGCTCGCACCGGGCGGCGTGGTGCTGCACCGCATGGGCAAGCACTACCCGGGCGAGAGCCGGCCGCGCTGGGCGCTCGACGTGATCGGGCGCCGCGACGGGACGGCTCTCTGGCCGGCGCGCTCGCTGCTCGATTCATCCTCGATCGACGCCGCACGCGCATTCGGCACGGCGCTCGCACGCGCGCTCGGTATCGCGCCCGAGCTTCACGCAGCATTCGAGGATCCGTGGGAGGTGCTGCGCGCCGAGGCACACCTACCTCCCGCGATCGACCCGCGCAGCGCGGGGCTCGACGACCCCGAAGAGCGGCGGCGGCTCGCGGCGATCCTCGATCGCGGCGTCGGGCGTGAAGTGGGTTACGCGCTCCCGCTCGCACGCCGCAAGTCCGACGCAGGAGACGACCGCAGCGGCTGGCTCACCGATCGCTGGCAGCTCCGCCGCGAGCATCTGTTCCTGGTGCCGGGCGACAGCCCGATCGGCCTCCGGCTCCCCCTCGCGGCGCTCGGCGCCGGCTACGTGCCGCCGGTGTGGGCCGAGGCGCCCGCGTTCCCCGATCCGCGCCGCGACGACGAGGGCGAGCAGGCGGCGCGTGTGAGCGGGAGCGCGCGCGTGGTGCACGCGCCGGCGATCGACGCGGGCCTCGGCGTGCGCACCGCGCTCGCGATCGAGCCACGCGATGGCCAGCTGTGGGTGTTCTTACCTCCCCTGCCGCGGTTCGAGGACTTCTGCGCGCTGCTCGCGGCGATCGACGCCGCGCGCGTCGAGACCGGGTTCGACGTCCACCTCGAAGGCTACCCACCGCCGCCATCATCCGCGCGCACGCGGTTCGCGGTCACACCGGATCCTGGCGTTCTCGAGGTCAACCTCGCCCCGCAGGCGAGCTGCCGCGCCGCCGCCGAGCTGCATCACACCGTGTTCGATGCGGCGCTCGCGAGCGGGCTCACCGCCGAGCGCTACATGCTCGACGGACGCGCGGTCGGCTCCGGGGGCGGCAACCACATCACGATCGGTGGACCGACGGCCGAGCGCTCGCCGTGGCTCGTGCGGCCGTCGCTGCTCGCGAGCTTGATCACCTTCACGCAGCATCACCCGGCACTGTCATACGCGATGACCGGCCTGTTCGTGGGGCCCACCTCGCAGGCGCCGCGCGTCGACGAGGCGCGCCACGACGCGCTGTACGAGCTCGAGCTCGCGCTGCCCCGGCTGCACGCGAACCCACCGGCCTGGCAGGTCGATGGCCTGCTGCGCCACCTGCTCGTCGACGTCGCGGGCTCGACCCATCGCGCCGAGATCTCGATCGACAAGCTCGTCGATCCACAGACGCCGTTCGGCCGCCAGGGGCTCGTCGAGCTGCGCGCGTTCGAGATGCCGCCGCACCCGCGCATGCTCGCGGCGCAGGCGATCCTCGTGCGCGGCCTGCTCGCGGCGTTCGCGGCGGCGCCCTACCGGCACGCGCTCGTGCGCTGGGGCGGAGAGCTCCACGACCGGTTCCTGCTGCCGTACTGGCTGTGGCGCGACCTCGAGGACGTGCTCGCCTACCTCGCCGCGCACGGCGTCGCCCTGCCCACGGACGCGTACCGCCCGTTCGTCGAGCTGCGCTGTCCCCTCGTCGGCACGCTCGAGGTCGGCGCCGGCGCCGTCGAGCTGCGCAATGCGATCGAGCCGTGGCACGTGCTCGGCGAAGAGGTCACCGCCGGCGGCACCTCGCGCTACGTCGACTCGTCGATGGAGCGGCTCGAGCTGCGGACGATCGGCCTCGATCCCGAGCGCTACGTCGTGTGCGTGAACGGCGTCGTCGCGCCGCTGCGCGCGGCCGCGGGGCGCGACGTGCGCGTCGGTGGCGTGCGGTTCCGCGCGTGGTGTCCGCCGCACGCGCTGCAGCCGCACCTCGGCATCCATCACCCGATCCGCCTCGACGTCGTCGACACCTGGGCGAAGCGGGGCGTGATCGCGGGGGCCTATCACGTGTGGCACCCCGAGGGCCGCGCGTTCGATGCGGCACCGCTCACGCGCGTCGAGGCGGCCGCACGCCGTGCACAGCGGTTCACCGTCGAGGGCGCGGCGCCGTGGCCGCTGCACGCGCGCACCGTGACCGCGCACCCCGATCAGCCGTACACGCTCGATCTGCGTCGCGTCGACGCGGGCGCGCCGATGCCGCGCGCGGAGGACTGGGCGTGAACGACGAGCTCGACGCCTCGCTCGAGATCCACGACGAGCTGATCGCTCGCCGCGGTGTCGAGGTCTGGGTCGGCGCCGAGCCCACGTTCACGCGCGCCGACGCGATCGATCCACCGTGGATGACCGCGGCCGAGGGTGGCGACAAGCTCGTGCGTGCGCACGCCCTGGCGACCGCGTTCGCCAACACGGTCCCCGGCGCCGCGGTCTCGCGCGTCATCGGCCGCAAGTTCCCGGACGAGGAGCGCGCGAGGTTCGCGTTCGGCGTGCGGTGGAACGAACGCGTGACCGAGGATGGCGCGCGCGTCGCCTTCGACGCCGAGCCCACGCGGCCGCCGACCGACATCGATGGCGACCACTGGCTGACGGTCACGCCCGACCCGGGCGTCGTCGAGGTCAACATGGCGCCGTGCGCCGACACGCGCGCGTTCGCCGCGGAGGCGCGCCGGATCTGGGCGGCGGCGGCGGTCGCCGGGCTCTCGCCGACGCGCTACCGCTACAACGGCGACGTCGTCGACTCCGGCGGCGGCGGTCAGCTCTCACTCGGTGGATCGCGTCCCGTCGCGAGTCCGTTCGTTCGCTACCCGCACGTGCTACCGGCCCTGATCCGGTACATCAACAACCATCCGGCGCTGTCGTATTGGTTCGCGAACGACTGCGTCGGCTCGGCCTCGCAAGGTCCGCGCCCCGACGAGGGCACGCGCGAGCGATGGGACGAGCTCGCGATCACGCTCGGCTGGCTCGAGCGCCTCGCCGATCGCGGCGAGCTGCCGCCCGAGCAGCTGTGGCACGCGCTCGGCCCGCTCCTCGTCGATAGCTCCGGCAACTCGCACCGCGCCGAGGTCAACGTCGAGAAGCTGTGGAACCCGCACATCCCGCCGCACGGAGCGCGCCACGGCAAGATGGGCCTCATCGAGCTACGCGCCGTCCGCATGCCCGAGCGCCCCGGCATGCTCGCGGCCTACGCCGCGCTGATGCGTTCGATCGTCGCGCGCCTCGTCGTCTCGCACTACCGCACGCCGCTGATCGACTGGCACGACGAGCTCCACGAGCGGTACGCGTTGCCCGCCGCGCTGTCACGCGATCTGCGCCTGGTGCTCGGTGACCTGGACGAGCATGGGCTCGGCCTGCCCGGACCGCTGCGTCGCGAGCTCGAGACGTGGCGTCCTCCCGGCATCACGTGCCGGCTCGGCGACGCGACGCTCGTGATCCGCCCCGCGCTCGAGTTCTGGCCGCTCGTCGGCGACGTCGCCTCGCAGGAGCGGGCCGGCTCGCGCATCGTCGACGCGTCGACCCAGCGCTGGGAGCTCGCGATCGACGGCGTCGGTCCCGATCGCATCGCGGTGGCGGGACGGTGGGCGCACCTGCACGCGATCGGCGACGGCGTCCGCGCGGTCGGAGTGCGGCGCCGGATCTATCAGCCTTCGCCGGGGTTGCACCCGGGGCTCCCCGCGACCGATCCCCTCGTCATCGAGTGGGGCTGGGCGGGGCGCGCGCAGAAGATCGAGCTGTGGGCGTGGCGTCCCGAAGGCGGTCCCTACCCCGGCCTGCCGCGCGACGAGACCGAGGCGATGGAGCGCCGGCAGGAGCGCGTCATCGTGACCACGACGACGGGTGAGGTCGACGCGCTCGGTCACTGGCCAGAGCCCCGACCGTTCACCGTCGATCTGCGAGCGAGCGACGGATCACGTGGGTAGGATGCCCGCATGAAGCAGGTGTGGGCGCGCGCCGCGTGGGTGACCGCCGACATCGTGCGCGCCGCGGGGCTGCCGGTAAACGCGCTGTTCGCCGGCCTTCCGTTCGACGAGCGCACCCTGCGCACGCGGATGCGGGTGCCGTGGGAGCACTTCGTGCTGCTGATCGACCGCATGGGCGCGCTCGTCGGCGGCGCGCCGCAGCTCGAGGCGCTGCTCGAGAGCATGTTCCACCGCGTGGTGCCCGAGGTCCGCACCCTCGCCGGCGCGGCGGTCACGCCGACGCGGCTCTGCAAGTTCATGTTCGAGGTGCTCGATCCCTTCGTCTATCCGATGATCACGTTTCGGCTGACCGAGCTCGACGGGGATGGCTGGCGCGTCGATTCGCGCCTGTTGCCGGGCTATCGCCCGTGCGAGCTGTTCTTCGCCGGAAATCGCGGTGCGTTGCGCGGGATCACGCGTCACCTCGACCTTCCGCCCGCCGAGATCCTCGCGGCCGACGTGGGCCCGACGCACGGCATCTACGACCTCCAGCTCCCCGAGGTGCCGTCGTTCACCCAACGCCTGGGACGGATCCCGAGCGCCGTCGGCCGGCTCGCGGTGCGCGCGTTCGTCGGAGCGACGAGCGAGGGGAAGCCGCTCCACGTCCAGCTCGACGAGCACACGCCAGATCCGATCGCGTTGCGGATCGCGCGCGCGAGCACGGTGTGGGGCCTTGCGCCGCGCGAGTGCGAGCTGCTCCGGCTCGTGGTCGAGGGCCACGCGGATCACGACGCGCGCGAGGCCGAGTACGCGGAGCTCGCGGCCAAGGCCGGCGCGACGTCGACGGCGCAGCTCGTCGAGCTGTTCTGGTCACGGCTCGACGACTGAAAGCTCGCACCGGCGAGGCGCACCGCTTGCACGCGAGGTGGGCATGGCGACGGCGCAACCGATTCCGGTCGGCCAGAAGGCCCCCGACTTCAGGCTCAACACGACGCCGGACCAGAGCGTGTCGCTGTCGGACTTCCTCGGGCGTTCGGTCGTGCTCGTGTTCTATCCGGCGGACTGGAGCCCGGTGTGTGGCGACCAGCTGGCGCTCTACAACGAGCTGCTGCCGGAGTGGCATCGCCGGCATGCGCAGCTCCTCGCCATCTCGGTCGACGGCCCCTGGTGTCACCGGGCGTTCAGCGAGAACCGCGGTCTGCACTTTCCGTTGCTCTCGGACTTCGAGCCCAAGGGCGACATCGCGAAGCGCTACGGCGTGTTCGACTTCGGCGAAGGCAGCTGCGAGCGCGCGCTGTTCGTCGTCGACAAGGAGGGCGTGGTCCAGTGGGCCTACGTGTCGCCGATCGGCGTCAACCCCGGCGCCGACGGCATCCTCGATGCACTCGACGCGCTCGCCTCGCCCCGAGGAGGATCGTGATGAGCACGCTGCGTGGACCGATCGACGAACGCGATCACATCCAGGGAGCACCGAGCGCGGAGATCACGTTGCTCGAGTACGGTGACTATCAATGTCCGTACTGCGGGCAGGCGTATCCCATCGTCAAGCGCGTGCAGCGGCGCATGGGACCGCGCCTGCGGTTCGTGTTCCGCAACTTCCCGCTCACCGCGGTGCATCCTCTCGCGCTCACTGCGGCCGAGACCGCGGAGGCCGCCGGCGCGCAGGGCCAGTTCTGGGAGATGCACGACCTGCTGTACGAGAACCAGCGCCGGTTCAGCATGCGGCTGTTCCTCGAGCTCGCGATCCAGCTCGACCTCGACCGCGAGCGATTCATCTCCGACATCGACGAGGGGACCTATCGCCAGCAGATCAGGGACGACTTCGTCGGCGGTGTCCGCAGCGGCGTCAACGGGACGCCGTGCTTCTTCATCGACGGCGAGCGCCACGACGGCAGCTGGGACGAGGAGGAGTTGATCGATGCCCTCGAGGGCGCCCCGCACCGGCGCGCCGAGACGATCGTGCATCCCTAAGAAGACGACGAGCGCGGCCCGGCGTTACGATGCTCGTATGTCGCCGAGCTCGTCCGGTCTGTTCGACGGATACCCGTCGCTGCCCGGCACGTACGACGAGATGTTCGATGCCCGTGGAGCGCGCGCGTCGTTTCAGCGCGTCGCGGAGCTGCTCGCCACGATGTCGGCAGACGAGCTGGCGCGCGCGCAGCAGATCGCCGAGGCCGCGCTGCTCCAGCAGGGCGTGACGTTCTCCGTGTACGGGGACGCGCGGGGCACCGAGAAGATCTTTCCGTTCTGCCTGCTGCCGCGGATGATCGCGGCCGCGGACTTCCAGCGCCTCGAGCGCGGCCTCGCCCAGCGGCTGCGCGCCCTCGAAGCGTTCCTCGCCGACATCTACGGCGAGCAGAAGATCCTCGCCGCCGGCGTCATCCCGGCCGAGATGGTGCTCGGGGCGGCGGGTTACCGCCCGATGCTGCGGGGGATCACGCCACCGGGTGGTGTGCGCATCCACATCTCCGGCGTAGATCTGATCCGCGATCACGACGGCACGTGGCGCGTGCTCGAGGACAACCTGCGCACGCCGAGCGGCGTGTCATACGTCGTCGAGAACCGGCTGATCAGCAAGCGGCTGTTCCCGAAGATCTTCGACGCCGCGCGCGTGCATCGCGTCGATCACTATCCGACGCGGCTCGCCGAGACCATGCGCTCGGTGTCACCAGTGCCCGATGGGACTTGCGTCGTGCTCACGCCGGGGACCTACAACTCGGCGTACTTCGAGCACAGCTTCCTCGCGCGCACGATGGGCACCGAGCTCGTGCAGGCACCCGATCTGTTCGTCGACGGCGACCAGGTGTTCTGCCGCACCACGCGCGGGCCCAAGCGCGTCGACGTGATCTACCGCCGTACCGACGAGGCGTTCCTCGATCCCGAGGTGTTTCGCCCCGACAGCGTGCTCGGCGTACGGGGGCTGATGCGCGCGTACGCCGCCGGCAATGTCGCGCTGGTCAACGCGCCGGGCAACGGGATCGCCGATGACAAGGCCGTCTATCCGTTCGTACCGAAGATGATCGAGTTCTACCTGGGCGAGCAGCCGCTGCTCGAGCAGGTCCAGACCTACGTGTGCCTGTTCGAGGCCGACCGCACGTACGTGCTGGAGCACCTCGAGGAGATGGTCGTCAAGGCCGTCGACGAGGCCGGCGGCTACGGGATGCTGATGGGACCGCAGTCGACGGCCGCGGAGCGCGACGAGTTTCGCCGCCGCATCCTCGCCGAGCCGCGTCGCTACATCGCGCAGCATCGCATCGAGCTGTCGTCGTGCCCGACGTGGATCGCGGAGCGCGGGGCGATCGAGCCGCGGCGCGTGGACCTCCGGCCGTACATCCTGACCTCGCGCGATGGGCCATGGGTGCTGCCCGGCGGCCTGACGCGGGTCGCGCTCCAGCGCGGCAGCTACGTCGTGAACTCGTCGCAGGGCGGCGGCAGCAAGGACACCTGGGTGTTGAGAGGCACACCGTGATCTCGCGCGTCGCCGATCACTGCTTCTGGTTCGGGCGCTACGTGGAGCGCGCCGAGGCGACCGCGCGCATGCTCGGCGCCTCGGTCTCGCTCGCGCTCGACGGCGAGCTGCCCTCCGCGCACGTGTGGCGCCCGGTGATCGTGGTCTCTGGCGAGCAGGAGGCGTTCCGCGCGCGGATCGCGGGCGGCGACGGCGAGGCCGCGGCGTGGGGCGACGGCGAGGTCGTGCAGCGGTTCATGGTGTGGGACGAGGACAACGGCGTCTCGCTCGCGCGCTCGATCGCGGGCATGCGGTGGAACGCGCGCTCGATCCGCGAGGTGCTGTCGCTCGAGGCGTGGGAGGCGGTCAACGAGCTGCACCTGTGGATGCGCAGCGACGGCGCGAACGCCACGTACCTCCACCACCGCGACGGCTACTACCAGCACGTGCGCCGCGCGACGCAGCTGACGCTCGGCCTGTTGCGCTCGACGATGCTGCACGACGAGCCGCTCGACTTCGTGTGGCTCGGGGTCCTGCTCGAGCGCGTGAACCAGACCGCGCGCATCCTCGACGTCCACCACCACGCCTTCACGCAGCGCCCCCGCGGCGGCGCCGGCGACGACGTCGTCGAGACGGCGCTGTGGCTCTCGCTGTTGCGCGCGTTGTCGGGTGGCGAGGCGTACCTCAAGCGCTCGGCCGGCAAGATCAGCTCCGAGGGCGTGGCGCGGTTCCTCGTCTCCGAGCCCGCGTTCCCGCGCTCGATCGCCTACTGCGTGCACTCCGCCTACGAGCGGCTGTGCGACGTCCGGCCGCCGGACATTGCCGATCTTCCCGGCGGTGAGTCGGTCGCACGATTGCGCGCGCTCGACGAGTGGGTCGCCGCCCGCCGGAACGCGCCGCTCGCAGGCGACGCCGTGCACGAGCTGCTGACCCACGTCGTCGACGAAGTCCACGCGATCTGCGGCACGCTCGGGCGCGAGCTGTTCGGCGCCCCCGCACCCGCGTGACGCTGGTACGCGGCGTGAACGTCTCCGGGTCATGGGACGCAAGCATCGGCACCAGCAGAAGGCGAAGAAGCCCGAGGAGCGCGAGGCCCCGAAGGGCGCGACGCCTGCGGGGGCACCGGAGGCCGCCCGCGGCGAGTTCGACCTCGAGCCGCAGGCTCCCGAGGATCACGGATGGGAGGTCCATCCCGACGACGTCGAGCCATGACGCCGTGCGACGTGAGAGATCCGCCCGCCTCGCAGAACTCCGGGCGACCCTGATATGGTCGCGGCGTGCCGAACCTCCTCGCGATGTCCTTCGAGGGTGAGCTCGCGCCGTCGTTCACGCTGCACTGTCTCTCCGAGGGGCGCACCCTGCCCGACGGCTGGGGCCTCGGCTACTACCCGGCGGGCGAGCCGTCGGCGGCGATCCTGAAGGAGCCCGCGCCCCCGCAGGCGTCGATGCGCAGCCAGATCGCACACGCATTCGATCAGTCGCTGTCGAGCGTGTTCGTCCTCCACATCCGCCACGCGACGTGGGGCGCGCTGTCGGACGCGAACACGCAGCCGTTCTGCCGCACGTGGGGCCGCCGCGACTGGCTGATCGGTCACGCGGGCAGCCTCGACGACAAGCCGGAGACCACGGGCCCGTTCGAGCCGGTCGGTTCGACGGACACCGAGCAGATGTTCTGCATGCTGCTCAACCGGTTCGTCGAGCGCGGCTGGCGCAGCCTGATGGACATCGATGTCGACGTGGTCCATGGCTGGCTCACGGAGCTCAACAAGGTCGGCGAGCTGACCCTGTGTCTCACCGACGGGCGCGACCTGCTCGTGCACGCGGACCATCGCGGCGTGCCGCTGTGGGTGGGCTTGCTCGTGCCGCCGTACGAGAAGATCGCGTTCGGCGACGACGACCTCGACCTCGACCTCACGCGACGGGGCGCGAAGAGCCGCAAGGGAGCGATCGTGTGCTCGGAGCAGCTCGTCGCGCGCGAGGGCGATGCGGACAAGTCGCTCGTGTGGCGACAGCTCGCGCCGGGCACGCTGATGATCATCCGCGAGGGCGCGATCATCGTCGAGCGCGGGGTCGATACGCCGGCGCCGACCTCACGCACGCAACGCCGCCCGCAGCGCGCCGAGCCGCGCACGTTCGACGTCACGCACCGCACGGTCTATCGCTACACGAAGCCGATCGAGCGCTCGACGCACATGCTGCGGCTGACGCCGGTGCACGACCGGCTGCAGAACGTGCGCGCGCACGAGCTGACGGTGTCGGTGCCCGCGCAGAGCCGCGACTACGAGGACGTGTTCGGCAACCGCGTGCGGCGGCTGGCGATCGAGACCGCGTTCGACGAGATGATCATCGAGGCCAAGAGCGTCGTCGAGCTGCTCGACACCGACCCGCTCGGCTTCGGGCCGCTGCGCGTGAAGTCGACGATCCCGCTCGTGTGGATGCCGTGGCAGCGCCAGGTCCTCGATCCGTTCCTGTTGCCGCCCGAGCTGCCGGAGACCCAGCTCGCCGAGCTCGCCGAGTACGCGATGAGCTTCGTCAAGCGCAACGACTACGACCTGCTCGACACGCTGCTCGACATCAACCACACCATCTTCCGCGAGTACGCCTACGCGCAGGGCGTCACGACGGTGTTCACGACGGCGTTCGATGTCTACGTCAACCGCCGCGGCGTCTGCCAGGACTTCACGAACCTGATGATCTGTCTCGCCCGCCTGCTCGGCGTGCCGGCGCGCTACGTGTGCGGCTACATCTACACGGGCCCGAAGAACCTCGCGGGCACCACGAACCAGGTGCAGTCGGAGGCGTCGCACGCGTGGGTGCAGCTCTACCTGCCGCAGGTCGGCTGGAAGGGCTTCGATCCGACCAACGGTATCCTCACCCAGACGGACCACGTGCGCATCGCGGTCGGTCGCAACTACCTCGATGCCACGCCGACGAGCGGGACCATCTTCGTCGGTGGTGGTGGCGAGACGCTGTCGGTCGACGTGCGGGTCGAGCCGCACGTGTCCGCGATGCCGGCGTTGACGACGCGGCGCGAGTAGGGAGCCTAACGCGGCGCGATCTGGTCGCGCGAGAACACGACGCGCGAGCGCGCAGATCGGTGCAGCTTTTCTGCGAGGATTCGCTCGATGGAAGCCCTGAACCTGCGCGAGCTCGAGGCGCTGGCCGAGGCGTGCGTGCCCAAGATGGCGTGGGACTATTATGCGTCCGGCGCCGACGACGAGCACTGCCTGCGGCGCAACTGCGACGCGTACGCGCGGCTGCAGCTGCATTACCGCGTGCTCGTCGATGTCGCGCGGCGCAGCCTCGAGACCACGGTGCTCGGGCAGCGGATCGCGATGCCGATCGGCGTGGCCCCGACGGCGTTCCACAAGCTCGCCCATGCCGACGGCGAGCTCGCGTCGGTGCGCGGTGCGGGCGATGCGGGCACGGTGTTCGTGCTCTCGACGCTGTCGAACACGGCGGTCGAGGACGTGGTCGCGGCGGCGAGCGGGCCGGTGTGGTTCCAGCTCTACGTGTACAAGGATCGCGCGGCGACCGAGGCGCTCGTCCGGCGCGTCGAGGCCGCGGGCTGCCGGGCGCTGGTGCTGACGGTGGATGCGCCGCTGCTCGGGCGGCGCGAGCGCGACGTCCGCAACGCGTTCGCGCTGCCGGCCGGCCTCGACGTCGCGAACGCGTTGGCCGCGGGCTATGGGGAGGTGTCGAGTGCGGCGGGGGAGTCCGGGCTCGCGGCGTACATCGCGCAGCTGCTCGATCCGAGCCTGACGTGGGAGGTGGTCGGTTGGCTGCGCTCGATCACGAAGCTGCCCGTCGTGGTGAAGGGGCTCGTGCGCGGCGACGATGCCGTGCGCGCGATCGAGCATGGTGCCGCGGCGGTCGTCGTCTCGAACCACGGCGGCCGCCAGCTCGACTCGGCGCCGGCCACGATCGAGGTGCTGCCGCGGATCGTCGACGCGGTCGCCGGGCGCGGCGAAGTGTTCATCGACGGCGGCGTTCGGCGCGGGACGGATGTGGTCAAGGCGCTCGCGCTCGGTGCGCGGGCGGTGTTCGTCGGGCGACCGGTGTTGTGGGGGCTCGCGCATGACGGCCGCGCGGGTGTGGCGGGTGCGCTGGCGATGCTGCGCAGGGAGCTCGACCTGGCGCTCGCGCTGTGCGGCTGCCCCGACGTCGCGCGCGTGACGCGCGATCTGGTCGAGCCGTAGATGTGGACGATCGTCGGCACGATCGTGGTCGTGATCGCGACGATCGTCCTCGGCGTGCTCGCCGATCGGAAGTGGAAGCTGCTGCCCTCGCCGGAGGGCCTGCGCGAGGCCGCGAAACCGAAGCAGCTGCCCGCGCACGGCCCGGGCGAGGCGCCAGCGACCGCACTGCCGCTGGCGCCCGAGGAGCGCACGCGGCTCGCGGCCAAGCAGCGGTGCCCACGCTGCCGCGCGACGATGGCGCTCGCCGGCGACGAGTCCGTGACCTACGAGGGCCGCGAGCTGCGCGTGCTGGCGTTTCGCTGCACGCGGTGCGACGGCACGCGCAGCCTCTACATCGCGCCGCGCGGTGTATCGTGAGCCGTGGCCCTGCCCGCGACCCTGCGCCGCTTCACCATCACCCTCGCCGACGCCGACCGCGAACGCTACGAGACGCTCGAGTGGCGTGTCGCGCAGCATCCGTCGGAGAGCGAGCGCTACCTCGTCGCGCGCGTGATCGCGCGCGCGCTCGAGGACGCCGAGGGCCTGGACTTCTCGAAGGGCGGTGTCAGCGATGACGAGGAGCCCGCGATCATCCACAAGGATCTGCGCGGGGACTGGGTCGCGTGGATCGAGGTCGGCTCGCCTTCGCCCGAGCGGTTGCACAAGGCGGCCAAGCTCGCGCCGCGCGTCGTGGTCTACGCATGGAAGAACGTCGACCAGCTCGCCGCGGCGATCGCGGAGCGCGAGGTCCACCGCCGCGACGAGCTCGAGCTGAAGGCACTCCCCACCGAGCTCCTGGACGCGGTCGCGGCGACCTTGGATCGCAACAATACGTGGGACTTGTCGGTGACCGGAGGCGCGCTGTACCTGACCATCGGCGGGGCGCTGTTCGAAGGCTCGGTCGATGTCAGACCGATCCCGTAGATCGGGCGCGTGCGGATCTACTTCGTGGGCAGTCACGCGACCGGGAAGACCACCCTCTGCCGCTACGTGAGCCGCCGGTACGGCCTGCCGATGATCAGCGAGGTCGCGCGCGCGGTCCTCGCAGAGATGGAGACCGGGCTCGATGCGCTGCGCACGGACATGGAGCTGGTCGCCGAGTACCAGGAGCGCGTGTTCGCGCGCCAGGTGATGGTCGAGAAGATGCACGAGGGGCGGTTCGTGTCGGACCGCGCGTTCGACAACCTCGCCTACGTCGCCGAGCACACGACGAACGCGGCGGCGATGATGAACGACCAGCGGTTCCACGACTACATGAAGTGGGTCCGCGAGGGCATCGTGTTCTTCCTGCGGCCGCATCAGTCCCTGCTCAAGGAGGACGGCGTGCGCGCGGGCGTGTCGTGGGACTCGGTGCTGCGGATCGACGGCATGGTCAAGCTCATGCTCGAGCAGCACAACATCAGCTACCTGCCGCTCGAGAGCGTCTCGATGCAGGAGCGCGTGCGTGCGGTCGAGTTCGTGCTCGCGCGCTGCGGGCTCGGGCTCGATGCGGCGTCGGCCAAGTCTCCGGCGCGCACGCGCGCGCGCACGATCCCGCCGGCGCTCGGCGGCCCGGCGACGGAGCCGGTGATCCGCGCGAGCGTGGAGTCGTGGCCGTACGCGCTCGCCGAGACCAGCGACCACGAGGCGTAGGTCAGCGCGGGCGCTGACGTCGCGCGCGATGTCGGTGGGGTAACGGGCCCCGGAACGCGCCGCAGCCGCGATACCATCCGGGCATGGGGTCGAGCCGGACGTACCTCGCGGCGTTCGCGACGCTCGGGGAGCTCACCGACGCCGAGGAGCGCCGGCGCATCGCGCGCCAGGGGCTGGCTTCGATCGCACAGCTCGCCGAGCACGAGCCGGCGCCGCTCGAGGGCCTCGCCGCCGAGGCGCTGCTGCGCGCCGTCCGTGCCGCGCTCGACGACGGCATGCTGGCGGAGCTCGAGTGGATGTCGCCCGCCGCGGGCGCGATCGCGCTGTTCGAGCTCGCGCAGGCGCTCCCCGCGGGACCGGAGCGCCGCGAGCTCGGGCGGCGCGTGCTAACGCGGCTGCGCGCGGCGGATCGCGAGACGTTCGTGCGGCTCGTGATCGCACTCGCGCGATCGTCGCCGAAGCTGCTCGCGAGCGATGCGCTGCGCGCGAGGACAGAGCTGGTGCTCGCGGCACCGCTCGGCGCGCCGGGTCCGACCGGGGACCTCGCCCTCGCGCTGCTCGCGCATCCCGCGCTCGCGGCGAGCTGGGTCGAAGGGCCGGCGATGGGCTCGCTGCCGGCGCGGCGGCTCGCGGCGCGCACGCTCGCGCACGGCGCACGCGAGGCGTTGCGCCGCCACGATGCAGGCGACCGCGGCGGGGTGGCGGTGCTCGCGAGGCCGGGGCTGCGGTCGGCGCTGCTTCGGCTCGTCCAGGATCGCGAGGCGCTGGTGTGGCGATTCGCCGGCATCGCGCGCGGGCTGCTCGCGCACGTGGATACCGATCTCGCCGCCGACATCGATCGCGAGCTCCGGCCCAGTGCGTCGGCCACGGACCTGCGGCGCGGGTGCGTCTCGGCCGCCGCGGCGCTCGAGCGCGGTGGCGCGGCGCAGCGGTGGCAGGCGATGATCGTGGAGCGCGCGACGAAGGATCCGGGCGGTGCCCGCGGTGCGATCCTCGGGCTCACCGGGCTCGCCCTCTGCGCGCCGGAGGCGGCCGACGCGCTCGCGCTGGCGTTGATCGAGCGCGCGCCGCTCGACGCTGCCGAGGCGCTCGCGGAGGTGCGGCGCGAGGAGGCCAGCGGCTTGCTCCCGAAGGCGGCCGCGCGCGCGCTGGCGTGGGTGCGCGAGCAGCTCGCCGCCGGCGAGGGCACGCACGCGAGCGCGGGACGCACGACCGGCGTGGTGGCGATGATCGATGATCGAGGCCTCGCGCGCGGCAGCGGCCCGGTCATCGCGGTGGATGACGGACGCGTCGCGCTGCTCTCCGTGCTCGAACAGGAGCTCGGTGATGGTCCGCGGCCGACGGCGATGCTCGAGCTCGACCGCGCGCGCGCCGCCCTCGACGCGGGCGACGTCGCCGGCGCCCTGCGCGAGGTGCGCCGGACCGTCGACGAGGTCGCGACGGCGGCGGAGTGGCTCGAGCGCGCGACCGACGAGGACGCGCTCGAGCGCCGGCACGCGATGCGGCTGTTGCGCGAGCTCGATCGCGAGCTGCTCTCGGATAACACGCTCGCGGCCGTGCTCGCGCTCGCACCCGAGAGCGATCCGGCGCGCACGCAGCTCGCGCGCGCCCTCGCCGCGCTCGAAGCGGCGTTGCTCTCGCGCGAGGCGCGGCCCGAGCCGGGGCCGGTAGCGCACGGTGGCTTGCGCATCGCACGGCTGCGTGCGCTGGTCCGCTTGCTCGACGGTGTCCGCACGACGGACGAAGCGGACCTCGGACCTCGGCTCGCGGGCGTGCGGCTGCTGATGGCGCGCGCCGCGGAAGATCGGTCGCAGCTGCGCCGCGCCGTGTGGGCCGCGCTCACCCGCGCCGGCGATGCGTTGCTGCGCGACGATCACGTCGAGCTCACCGATCTGTTCTTCGCGTGGGCGACCGCCTTCCCCGACGAAGACTTCGCGATCGTGCGGGAAGCCTCCATGCTCCCCGAGGTCGGCGCCGTGTTCGAGACCACCGCGCGCTTGCTCCAGGCGACCTGGGCGGCCGCGGATCCCGACGACGCCGACGCGCTGAGTGCGGTCGTCGAGCGACTCGCCGAGCTCGCCGATGCGTTTCCGCCCGCGCAGTCACCGCGGGTCGAGGCCGTGCGGCTCGCGCTCGTTCGGCTCGGTGGGCACCTCGCGAAGCTCGCGGCCACCACGAGCCTGGCCGCGCTCCCCGCCGGCACCGTCGAGGCGACCGCGACCGAGCTCGGCGCCATCGTGCGGCGCAGCTTCGGAGCGCATCAGCGACTCGGGCTCGTTCACGTCGACGGCAGCGCGGAGCTCGAGACCGCGGTGCGCGCGATCGGCCCCGCGCTCGCGACGGAAACCCCCGCGGCCGTCGAGGAAGCGATCGGCGGCGCGATCGATGCGCTGCGCACCGGGTTGCCGACGGTGCTGTCCGCGGCCATCGAGCGCGTGCTCCTCACGCTCGCGCGCCGTCCGTTCGGGCATGCCGCCGGCGAGGACACGCCCGCCGCAGCCGAGGCGGCGCTGCCACCCTGGGTGCCGCTGTCGCGGCTGGTCGGCAGCTTCTACGTCGTGCGGCCGATCGGACGCGGCGCGGGCGGCTCCGTGCTGCTCGCGACGCGCGCGGAGGAGCGGGCGCGTCCGGATCGCGAGCTGCTCGCGCTCAAGGTGCCCGACTACTCCGGCGGCGCCGCACGCAACCTGTCCGTGCACGCGTTCGAGGCGCTGTTCCGCGACGAGGCCGGCGCCCTGCTCTCGCTGCCCGCGCACCCGAACCTCGCCGGGTTCGTGACGTTCGATGCGAGCGCGCAGCCCAAGCCGATCCTCGTCATGGAGTACGTGCGCGGCACCAACCTCGAGCGCACCCTCGAGCAGCGCGCCCTCGACACGCCGCGTGCGCTCGCGATCATCGACGGCCTGCTCTCCGGCATCGAGGCGATGCACCACGTGCGCATCGCGCACCTCGACGTGAAGCCGGCGAACGTCGTCTTGCGCGAGGGGAGCGGCGTCGCCGTGCTCGTCGACTTCGGCCTCGCCGGGCGTCGTCTGCGCGCGGGCTGCGGCAGCGTCCACTATGGCGCGCGCGAGGTGTGGCTCGAGAACGCGTCCGACGAGCCGTTCGGCGCCGACGTGTATGCGGCGGCGTGTGTCGCGTTCGAGGTCCTCACGGACGGCGTGCTCGTGGGCGGCGCGACGATGAAGGAGATCCTCGATGGTCACTTCGCAGCGCAGCCCGGTGCCCCCGCGCTCGCGCAGCTCGCGAAGCAGCCGCGCCTGAGCGCGCTCGCCGAGCTGTTGCGAGTCGCGGTCGCGCGCGACTCGAAGCGCCGGCCGACCGCGGCGCGGCTACGTGCGGGCTTCGCGGCCATCGCGCCCGAGCTGCGCGGGTTGCCGTGGCCGCTGCGGTTCTGACCGCGGGCTCGCGGTGTGGCAGCGATCGCGACACCGGTGTCGTGGCGCCCTCGCGGCCGCCGAAGCGCGCCGGGCGACGCACGCCGCGATCTCGGCGAAACGGCTCGGACCTCGTGTTGGAGCGCACCTTGCTATCGTGGCGGGCCATGAAGCGGATCGCGCTGCTCGCCACCCTCCTCGCCGCCTGCATCGATACCGATCCCGAATCCGATCTCGTGTGGAACGTCGATGTGACCTCGCACCAGATCGTGGTCGGCCAGTCGATCTCGGCGCACTCGGAGGAGGCGCTGCC
>DATLHR010000225.1:0-13992 GCA_035539815.1 Kofleriaceae bacterium | reverse complement strand
CGCCGTCATCAGCACCGGGCTGAGCCGCTCGTGCGAGCCGCGATGCACCGCCTCCTCGAGCGACGCACCCTCGACGCTGCGCACGTGCTCGTAGTGCGAGAGCAGCATGATGCCGTTGCGCGTCGCGATGCCGAACAGCGTGATGAACCCGACGAGCGAGCCGATCGACAGGATGCGGTCCGTGGCGAACACCGCGACCACGCCGCCGATCAGCGCGAGCGGGAGGTTCGCCATGATGACGAGGGCGCGCCGCGACGAGCCGAACGCGAGCTGCAGCACGAGGAAGATCCCGACGATCACGAGCAGGCCGAGGACGAGCAGCGTGCGGGTCGCGCGCTGCTGGCTCTCGAACTGCCCGCCGTACACGACGCGATACCCCTCGGGGAGCTGGACCTCGGCGGCGATGCGCTCCTGCATGTCACCGACGACGGAGCCCAGGTCGCGCCCGCTGACGTTCGCCATGATCACCATCTTCCGCTGCGTGCCCTCGCGCACGATCGTGTTGGGTCCCACGTCACGCCGCACCGAGGCGAGCATGCCGAGCGGCAACAGGCCGTGGCCCGGGACGTCGATCGGTAGCTGGCGGAGCTCCTCGACGTCACGCTCCTGCGGCATGTAGCGCACGACCACGTCGTACGAACGCTGGCCCTCGAGCACCTGCGTCACCTTCTTGCCGGCGAGCGCGGTCTCCATCGTCTCGGCGAGCTCGCCGCGATGCGTACCCGCGCGCGCGAGGCGATCGAGATCGAAGTCGACCATCACCTGCGGGATGTCGCTCTGCTGCTCGATCGCCACGTCGACCGCACCGTCGACTTGCTCCATCACGCGCCGGATCTTCTCGGCGTACAGGCGCAGCGTGAACAGATCATCGCCGAACAGCTTCACCGCGATGCCGGCGCGCGTCCCCGACAGCATGTGGTCGATGCGGTGCGAGATCGGTTGGCCGATCGTGATGTTCGTCCCCGCGACGGTGGAGAGCGCGGTCCGCATGGCGTCGAGCAGCTCCGCGCGAGGGCGGCCGCGCCGCAGCCGCACCTCGATCTCGGTCGCGTTGACGTCCTGCGCGTGCTCGTCGAGCTCGGCGCGGCCGGTGCGCCGCGCGGTCGACACGACCTCCGGGAAGCCGAGCAGGATCTGCTCGACACGGCGGCCGCGCGCGTCCGACTCGTCGAGCGAGGTCCCGGGCAGCGTGACCGCGCTGATCGTCAACGCGCCCTCGTTGAACTCGGGGAGGAACGAGCGGCCGAGGAACGGCAGCAGCGCCGCGGCGACACCGGCGAGCACGAGCGCGACCACGACCGTGGCCCGGATGTGCCGCAGCGCCCACGCGAGCGCGCGCGCGTACCCGCGCTTGAGCCGCGCGACGACGATGCCTTCGCCGTGCTCGCGACTCGCGCGCCGCGGCAGCAGCACCGCACACAGCGCGGGGGTCACCGTCAGCGCGACGACGAGCGACGCGAAGATCGCCACCAGGTAGGCGAACCCGAGCGGGAACAGCAGGCGCGCCTCGACGCCGGACAGCAAGAACACCGGCGCGAACACCATCATCACGATGATCGTCGCGTACACGATCGAGCCGCGGACCTCGCGCGACGCATCGAAGATGACCTCGGTCGCCGGCCGCCGCGTGGCCTCGGGGCGGGCAGCGTTCTCGCGCAGGCGCCGCACCACGTTCTCCACGTCGATGATCGCATCGTCGACCAGCGCGCCGATCGCGATCGTGAGCCCGCCGAGGGTCATCGTGTTGATGCCCGCGCCGAGCTGGTCGAGCGCGATCACCGCGGCCAGCAGGGAGATGGGAAGCGACACCACGGAGATCGCGGTCGCGCGCAGGTTGACCAGGAAGATGAAGATGATCGCGATCACCAGGATCGCGCCGTCGCGCAGCGCCACGGTGACGTTGTCGACGGCGGTCTCGATGAACTCCGCCTGACGGAACAGCTGGCGCTCGATCTTCATCCCCTTCGGCAGATCGCGCGTGATCGCGTCGAGCTCGCGATCGAGCGCCTGGGTGAGCGCGATCGTGTTCGTGCCCGGCTGCTTGGTGATCGCCATGACCACCGCGGGCGCGCCGTCGACGGAGCCCTCGCCGAACCGCACCCCCGGTCCGACGTGCACGGTCGCGACCTGACCGACGGTGATCGACGCACCCTCGCGCGTCGCGACCACGACGCGCTCGAGGTCCTCCTCGGAGCGCAGCCGGCCGAGGCCGCGCACGAGCAACTGCTGCGGTCCGCGCACGGCGAACCCGCCGGTCACGTTCTGGTTCGAGGTCTGGATCGCGTGCACGACGTCCGCGAGCGCGATGTCGTGGCGGCGCAGGCGATCCGGATCGACCTCGACCTGGTACTGGCGCACGCCACCGCCGATCGGGACGACCTGCGCGATGCCCTGCACGCCGAGCAGGCGGCGGCGCACGGTCCACTCGGCGGCGTCGCGCACCTCGTGACCGGGGAGCCCGTCGCCGCGCAGGCCGACGAACATGATCTCGCCCATCACCGACGACACCGGCGCGAGCTGGGGCGCCGGCACGTCGGGCGGCAGCTGGACCTGCGCGAGCGGCAGCTTCTCGTTGACCAGCTGGCGCGCGCGGGTGATGTCGGTGTCCCAGCCAAACTCGACCCACACGATCGAGATGCCGACGCCGGAGGCCGAGCGCACGCGGCGGACCTCGGTCTGCCCGTTCATCGCCCGCTCGATCGGCATCGTGATCAGCGACTCGATCTCCTCGGGCGCGAGCCCGTGGCCCTCGGTGACGATGGTCACCGTCGGTGCCGTGAGATCGGGGAACACGTCGATCGGCATGCGGGAGAACGCGAGCGCGCCGTACGCACAGATCGCCAGCGCGGTGACGAGCACGAACGCGCGCCGCGTGATCGACCACCGGATCACGTGGTCGAAGATCCTCATCGGAGCCCCCTAGTGCGCATGGCCGTGCCCCGGCACGGCGCCACCGGACGCCGCGAGCTTGATCTCGTAGGCGCCCTTGGTGACGACGCGCTCGCCCTTCACGAGCCCCGCGCGCACCTCGACCCAACCGCCCGAGCGCATGCCGACGTCGATCAAGCGGCGTTCGAACGACTCGCCGCCGACCTGCACGTACGCGACCTTGCGGCCGGCGTCGTCGACGACGGCGGTCTCCGGAATCGCGGGCGCGCGGAGCGGTGCGCCGGTCTCGATCCACACGGTCGCGAAGCTGCCGATGCGGACGCGCTGCTCGGGGTTCGCGAGCTCGAAGATCATCGGGACGGTGCGCGTCTTCTCGTTGACCAGCTGGCCGATCGTCACGAGGCGCCCATCCGGCGGCGCGATCGTGATCGGTGCCGCGGCTCCGTCGACGCGAAATGCGGCGCGCGTGGCTCCTTCGACCTTCGGGACGTCGGGCTCGAACACGTCGGCGTACAGCCAGATCCGGCTGAGATCGACGACGGTGAACAGCAGCTCGCCGTCCTCGACGCTCTGCCCCGATGACACGTGGATCGCGATCAGCGTGCCGGCGATCGGCGCGCGGATCTGAAACGGCGTGCGCCCGCCGCCGCGCCCGGACGCGCCGGCGTCGAACTGGCCGAGCCGCCCCCGCGCGGCCTGCGCCCGGACACGCGCGAGCTCGACGCGGGTGCGCGCCTCCTCGAGCTGCTTCTCGGGGATCGTGCGCGCGGCCCACAGCCGCTCCGAGCGCGCGAGCTGCGCCTCCGCCGCCGCGAGCTCCGCGCGCGCGGACTGGGCCTCGGCCGAGAGCGAGACGCGGTCGGCGGCGTTCTCGACCTGCGGGATGATCTTGGCGAGCACCTGGCCCGCGGCGACCTGCGTACCGAGCACAGGCGTGGTCTCGAAGACCATGCGGCCATGCGCGGTCGCGGTCAGCCGCGCTTCGCGTCCCGCGGTTGCACGGATCTCGCCGGTGGTCCGCAGCGTCGGCACGAGCTCGCGCTCCTCGACGAGCCCGGTGGCGAACGCCGTCGACCACGCCATCTCCTTCGTGAACGCGATGCGTCCGGGTGGCTCCGCCTCCGCGGCGGGGATCGCCGCGCCCGGGGCGTGGACCACGCAGTCGGTCGTGACCTCGTCCTTCGCGACTCCGTCATCGATGCGCACCACGAGCGTGCACGGCCCCGCCGTCTGCGCGGTGAGCTCCGGCTGGAACAGGCCCGGCCGCAGCAGGGGCGCATCGGCGCCGGCCGGTGCGGTGCTCCCGGCGGCGGTCACGGCCGCGACGACCTTGCCGCTGACCGGCGCGTGTCCGTCGAGCCGCGTGACGTGGACGGCGAGCCGCGTGGGCCGCCCGGCGACGAGCGGCGGATACTCGACGAACACCTCGTGGGTCGCCGTCCACTTGGTGAACGACACGGTCGCGGGCTGGGCATGATCGTCGTGGCGCTCCGGCGATCCGCAGCTCGCGGCGAGCACGCACGCGATGATGTAGCGCTTCACGGCACTCTCCCCTGCGCACGCGCGAGCGCGAGCTCGGCGCGGCGTGCTTCATAGACGAGCTCGAGCGCGCGCACTGCGGTCTGGCGCAGGGTGCGGTGCACGTCGATCAGCTCGAGGATCGGTCGGTCACCTTCGCGGTAGGCGAGCGTCACGCGGCGCGCGAGATCGAGGGCGCGCGCGGCCGGTCCGGACGCGTAGCCCTCGGCGTGCGCGATGCGCTGGACGAGCACCTCGCGCGCTTGCGCGGCCTCACCCGTGGCCTCCGTGGCGAGCGAGCGCGCTTCCGCCTCCCACCGCTTCGCCTCGGCGCGATGCTTCGCCGCGGCGGCCGCACCTCGATCGAAGATCGGGAGGTCACCGCCGACCCCGACGACGTAGCCGACGCCGGAGCTGCCTTGTTGTGCCTGCGCCATGACGCCGACGACGAGCTCGAGCTTCGGGATCCACGTCCGGCCGGCGAGCGTCGCCTCGCGCGTCGCCTGCACTGCGCGCGCCCTCGCCGCGTCGACGTCGGGACGCTGCAGGGCGCTGGGCCCGGCGGGCCTCACCGGCAGCACCAGCGACCCGCTCGCGTCGAATCCACGCGCCGGCTCGCCGATCAACGCACCCAGACGCAGCCGCGCGACCTCGAGCTGGCGCCGTGCATCGGCACGCTCGTCGTCGAGCACCTCGAGCTCGAGCGTGGCGCGCTCGGCATCGTAGCTCGAGGCATCGCCCTGGCGCGCCCGCTCCGCGAGCGCCGTCGCCACGGTCGCGAGCTCCGTGCGCGCGGCCTCGAGCTGAGCGACGCGGGCGCGCGCGTAGACCGCGTCGAGATACGCGGTCCGCGCCTCCAGCTCGAGCAACAGCACGTCACGGTCGACGCTCGCGCGCTCGGCGATCGCGCCCGCGCGTGCGGCGTTGCGTGCGAGCCCGCGCCTGCCTGCGAGATCGAGCTGCCACCCGAGCCGCAGCACGTCCTGGCTGTTCTCGATCGATGCGACGTCCTCGCGCTCGTAGAACACGAGCGGATTGGGCAGCACGGCGGCAGCGGCCACGGCCGCGTCGGCGGCGTGCCTGCGCTCGTCGAACACGGCGCGTCGCGGCGAGCGTTCGCGCACGCGCTGGAGAAACGTTGCTTCGTCGAGTGCCGGGACACCGGCACCGTCGTCCGCGCGCGTGGATGCGGGCGCGACCACGACCATCGTCATGGCGAACCCGGCCACCGCGCGGGTGATCCGCGGGAGCATGGAGACCTCCGTAGCTAGAGCCGAGAGAGAGGAACGCTTCGGCTCAGGCGATCGGCGGACGCTGCGCAGGCTCGGCGCGATGCTGATCGGCGAGCCCTTGCGGGACGACCGCCGGCAGCGACGCGAGCTGCTTCGCCGTGATGTACGTCGAGATCACGGGGGGCTGGGTGACCTGCGTCTGATGACAGGCGCACAGGTGCACGAGCCCGGTGCAGCCGTGCTCGTCACTCTGCGTATCGTCGTGGTGTGCGCTGTGATCAGCGGCCTCGGCTTCGAACGCGTGGCCGACGAGGTGTGCCGTTTGCTCGACCAGCTCGGCCGTGGGCACCACGGCGAACAGGAGCAGCAACGCGAGCAGCCGCAACGGCATCGTCTACACGGTGACCGAGATGCGGCGCCGCGTCAACGGCCTGTTATTTTTCGACGATATCGCCCTTCATCCCGCCGAGCGCGCCCAGCAACTCGCTCTTCTCGGGGTCCTTGACCCCGATCTTGTCCAGCGATTTGACGAGGTCCTCGACCAGGGCGTTGAAGTGAGCCTCGGTCACCCCCATGCCGGCGTGCGTCTCCTTCATGGTCTTGCCGGTGTACTTGCACGGGCCGCCGCTCGCCTCGCAGATCTGATCGATCAGCTTGGTCTCGAGCGCGGCGAGGTCGCTGTTCGCGAACATCGTGTTGATGCGCGCATCGGCGCCGACGTTGGCGATCAAGTCCTTCACCACCGCGGTGATGCCTTCCTTGCCGCCGAGCCGGTCGTAGAGCGGCTTCGCGGTGGCCGTGGTGTCGCCCGCAGCCTCGGGGCCCTTGCTCTTGCCGCCGCACGCGCCGAGCGCGAGCACCGCAGCCAACATGATCGTCCGAATACGCATCGAGTCCTCCTGAAGGCCCGAGCCTACCGAAAACATCGGTTGCGTGTCTGCGGCACCGGACCAATGGTAGGGCCCACACATGACGCAAGACCTCGCGAACAAGACGTTCATCGTGACCGGCGCGAACACGGGCATCGGCAAGGTCACCGCGAAGGAGCTCGCGCGTCGCGGTGCACACGTCATCCTCGCGTGCCGCAGCAAGGCGAAGAGCGAGCCGGTGGTCGAGGAGATCAAGCGCGAGACCGGGAACGCGCAGGTCGAGCTCGTGCTGCTCGACCTCGGCGACCTCGCGTCGGTGCGCGCGTGCGCCGAGGCGGTGCTCGCCCGCAAGCTCCCCATCCACGGCCTCATCAACAACGCGGGCCTCGTCGCGCGCGGGACGACGAAGGACGGCTTCGAGCTCACGTTCGGCACCAATCACATCGGACACTACTTGTTCACGCGCCTGCTGCTCGATCGCCTGCGCGAGACGCCGGGGGCGCGCATCGTCAACGTCTCGAGCCACTCGCACTACCAGGCGAAGCGCCTCGACTGGAACGCGATCGAGCGCCCGACCCGCACGCTCGTCGGGCTACGCGAGTACGAGCAGTCGAAGCTCGCGAACGTGCTGTTCACCAGGGAGCTCGCGCGTCACCTCGAAGGCTCGGGTGTCACGACGTATGCCGTCCACCCGGGCCGGGTCGCGACCGATGCGTGGCGGCGCATGCCCCAGCCGCTCCGCGCGGTGTTCATCCGTGCGATGCGCATGCTGCCGCCCGAGGAAGGCGCCCGCTCGACGCTGATCGCCGCGACCAGCCCCGAGCTCGCATCACAGACCGGGCGTTACTACGATGCGAAGGGCCGCGAGAAGCGGCCGAGCCGGCTCGCCGAAGACGCGCAGCTCGCGACGGAGCTGTGGAAGCGGAGCGCGGAGTGGACCGGCCTGCCGTCGTGAACCGTGGCAATCTAGCCGCGTGAAGGCGTTCGCGACCGAGCTCGCCGTCCGCTTCCCCGACGCCAAGCTGCGCGTCGAGAACGACGTCCTTCACGCGATCGTGCGCCACGGCGACAGCTGGTTCTCGACGCGCAGCCGCAGCGGACCGTTCGCCGAGATCTTCGTCGCGCTGCGCCCGACCGATGGGTTCCAGTGCGCGATCCGCTGGGGGGATCGCATCCGCGATCCGGACGTCGGCGATCCCAGGTTCGACAACGCCTTCGGGCTCGCCACCAACGACGTGGCGCTGATGCGCAGGTGGCTCGACGCGCCCGCGCGCGCGGCGCTGCTCGACTCCGCGTACGAGTACGCGCAGGCGTCGTTCGCCTCGGAGTACATCTACGAGATCCTCGACGGCTTCGCGTCGGAGATGAGCGCGACCACGCCCACGTCGCGGCGCACGTGGACGTACGAGCTGCGCGGTGACGAGCTCGTCGCCTCGAAGGGGACCGGCGAACGAGATCCGGCGCGGTTCGCGGTGGCGATCGAGACCGCCTGTGCCCTCGCCGCGCGCCCGTACCGCTGGGCGCAGGAGTACGCCGCCGTCGCGCGTGCGATCGATGGGGTCGCATGCTCCGTCGTCGACATCGGAGGCTCTCCCGTGATCACCACGACGCGACGCGCGACCTCGATCACCGTGCGTGTGGTGCGGCGGGCCGCCGGGCTGGAGGAGCTCCACACGTGGATCAGCTGCCCGCGCCTCGGCCTCGGCGGCGACGCGCTCAGCCTGGTGCGCGGTGACGTGCGCCGGACACCGGAGCTCCCACCGGGAAGGCGCGCGAGCAGCACCGTCCCGGGCTATGCGCTGCGCACCTCGACCAAGCCGACGCGCACCATCGACGAGGCCACGTCCACGCTGCTCGCGGTCGCGCGGCCGGCCGCGTTCGTCGTCCACGACACGCGCGTCGATGTCTGGCTCGATGGCGCGCCGATGGAGCGCGAGGTCATCGACGCCGGGATCGAGCTCGCCGCGCGCTGGGCGGTCGAGCGCGGCGAGGCGCACGGGCCGTATCGGTGATCATGGGCTCTGCTCGACGTCTCGTGTACCTCGCGCTCGGCTCGCTGTTCGTCGGGTTGGGCGTGCTCGGCGCGTTCTTGCCCGTGCTGCCGACGACGCCGCTCCTCCTGGTGTCGCTGTGGGCGTTCTCGAAGAGCTCGGCGCGGCTCGAGCGCTGGTTGCTCGAGCACCCGCGGTTCGGGCCGCGGCTCGTCGCCTGGCGCACCGACCGCATCATTCCTCTGCCCGTCAAGCTCACCGCGTGGGGCTCGATGCTCGCGAGCCTGACCATCATGGCCGTGGCCGGCGTGTCGCCCTACGCGCTGATCGGCGCGGGCAGCGTGATGGCGATCGGCGCCGTCTACATCGCGAGCAAGCCGTCGCGCTGACGCCGCAGCACGGTCACTGCGGAGGCACGGCCCAGCGCTCGAGCTGGCGATGATCGATCGCGCCGGCGCGCTGGCGGACGAGCCGGCCGCCGCTGAACACGGCGAAGTTCGGGATGCTCGCGACCTGGTAGCGCTGTGCGAGCTCGGAGAGTGCGTCGGTGTCGACCTTGAGCACGAGCGCCTTGCCGGCGAGGTTATGCGCCGCCTTCTTCACCTCGGGCGCGACGGTGCGGCACGGTCCGCACCAGCCGGCCCAGAAGTCGACGAGGACGGGGACGCGCGCGGCGGTGACGATCTCGTCGAACTGCGTCTCGGAGGTGACGTCGATCGGTGATGCGTGCGGCGTCAGCGACGCATGACACCTGCCGCACTTGCCGCGATCCGCGAGATGACGGACCGGGATCCGGTTGATCGCCTTGCACTCGGTGCATACGCGCCGCACGAGCCGATGTTACCTTGCCCGCCGTGGCGAAGACCAAGGGGACCGCGAAGAAGGCCGCCAAGCCGACCGCGGCCAGGAAGACAACCAAGGTTGCGAAGGTCGTTCCAGCGCCCAAGCCGAAGCTGCCTGCCGTCGCGGTGAAGCCCAAGCGCCCGACGCCACCCTCGCTCCCGCTACCTCCTCCGCCGCCTGCGCCGCCCCCCGTGCGCGACGAGCTCGCCGCGCCGCGCGACATCGCACGGCTGCTGCGCTACGGCGAGCAATTCGGACCGCACAAGATCGACGTGCGCATGTTGCCCTTGCAGCTGCCGGTCTCGTCGGGGGCGCTCGCCGTCGTCGATCCGAGCGCGCCGAAGAGCTGGCGCGTGTTCGATCGTCCGACGGGCGACGGTCAGTTTCGGGTGATGCTCAGCGTCGCTCGCACGACCGACAAGACCGGCACCAAGGAGCGGCTCGCCGCGGTGGTGATTCACGTCGGACGCCCACCGATCGCGCGGTGGACCGTCGCGCACTACAAGGGTCAGAAGAAGCCGAAGTCGGCGGACCAGCTGCCTCGCGTGCCGGTGACGTCCGGCTCGCTCGTGCTCGTCGACGCGGGCACCGGCACGCCCGGCGCGATCGCGCTCACGCCTCCGCCCGGACTCGCCCCGGCGGAGGTCCCGCTCACCGATGGGAGGCGCGCGCTCGGCTTCGCGTCAGGCAACGGCGAGCTCGCCGCATACTGGGGCGTCGACGCGAACGACAAGCCCGTGTGCCTCGTCGTCGACTTCGACGTGTTCACGCAGAAGGACTGGAAGGCCAAGCCTACTTGAGCGAGCCGCCCAGCTTCTTGATCGCGGCCTCGGCCGCGGCCTTGAGGCAGCTGTTCGTGTTCGACGAGCCGAAGCCTGCGATCCCGCCGCGCATGCGGAACCGCGCGCGCTTGAGGTGCGGGATCGCGTCGGGTTCGCCGAGATCGGAGAGCTCGCCGACCGCCGCCTTGCGATCCGCGCACGTCTTGCCCTTGGTCAGCTGATCGACGAGCTCCTTCATGCGCGCACCGCGATCCGGCGCCACGAGATCGGCGATCGACGTGGCGGGGGTCGCGGGCGCCAGCGGCGGCGGCGAGGCCGCGGCCGATGCGGCGCTCTGCGGGTCGGCCTTGGGCGACGCCGCGGCCTGCTTCGCTGGCTTGCCGCCTCCACCGCCCGCGAGCGCGACGAGGATCGCGGCGACGGCGAGCAGCACGATCACGACGATGCCGAGCTTGATCCAGTTGCGCGGGATCGGGGGTGCGTCGGCGAGCGACACCGGCTGGGTCGATGACGGCAGCACGGGCGTCGGCACGGCGCCCGGTACCGGCGTGTGATACGCCATCGGCATCGGCGTCGGAACCGGCGTCGGATGCCCCGGCACCGGCGCGAACGATGCGGTCGCCGCGTAGCCGAGGCCGGGTCCCGCCGGAGGCAACGGCGTGCCCACCTCGGCGAGGAATTGCTGCGACGCACGCACGGCGGTGCCGAGGATCGCGTCGACGTAGGTCAGGTACTCCGCGGCGGACGTGATGCGATCGGCCTGCGCCTTGGCGAGGCCGCGCTGGATCAGCTCCTCGACCTGCTCGGGACACTCGAGCCCGGGGACTGCCTCGGAGACCCGCGGCGGCGGACGGCTCACGTGCGCGCCGAGCATCGCGAGCGGATCCTTGTCCTCGAACGGAGGGTGGCCGACGATCATCTCGAACAGCACGATCGTCGTCGAATACAGATCCGACGCCGGCTTGATCTCGCCGCCCACCGCTTGCTCCGGTGACAGATACGCCGGCGTCCCGACGGTGAGCCCGGTGCGCGTCGACGCCGGATCATCCGCGCTGCCCGCGTAGAGCTTCGCGATCCCGAAGTCGAGGATCTTCACGACGGTCATGCCGTCCTTGCGCGCGAGGAACACGTTGTCGGGTTTGATGTCGCGGTGGACGACGCCGCGATCGTGCGCATGCCGCAGGCCGTGCAGGACGCCGCGCAGGATCTCGAGCGCCTCGGCCCACGGGATGCGCTTGTCACGCTCGAGCCGCGCGCCGAGCGACTCGCCCTCGAGCGCCTCCATCACGAGGTAACAAGGGCCATCGTCGAGGATGCCGAAGTCGCTGACCCCGACGATGTTCGGATGGTCGAGACGCCCCGAGGCGAGGGCCTCGCGCTGGAACCGCTGCGCAGCCTCGCGATTTCGGCTCAGGTCCGCGTGCAGCACCTTGATCGCGACCGCACGGCCGATGCCCGTATGTTCGCCGCGATACACCCGCCCCATGCCGCCGGCACCGAGGATCGCGTCGATGCGGTAGCGGCCGTCCAGCACGCTACCGATCGCGATCTCGGCTTCCGGAGAAGGAGACGGATGTGCCGCCATATCCAGGCCTTCCGAGAGTACCCCGGCTGCTCGGGGCACAACAGGCGTCGGTGTGTGTACGCTCCCGTTACCCCACTGCTGTCCGAGAGTCGTTCAGGTCGCGCTCGACGAACCGCGCCGCGCCTGCGATCGGATCAACGGCGCTTGCCGGGACGCCGACCGCCCGTGCCCGCGCGCGGAGGCAGGCCCGTGTGCTGCGTGAGCGCGACGCCGGGCTGGATGCGCCCGCGCCGGCCTTCACGCGCGTCGCCGGTGCCGGCGGGCTGCCATGACGGCACGAGGTGATGCTTGCCGCCGCCGATCAGATCCGCGCGGCCCATGCGGCGCAGCGCCTCGCGAATCACCGGCCAGTTGTTCGCGTCGTGATAGCGGAGGAACGCCTTGTGGAGGCGGCGGCGCTCCATGTCCTTGACGACGTGCACGCGCTCGCCCGCCTTGAGCGAGCGCAGGGGGTTCCGGCCCGTGTGATACATCGCCGTCGCGGTCGCCATCGGCGATGGCAGGAACGCCTGGACTTGATCCGGGCGGAAGCCGTTGCGCTTGAGCCACAGCGCGAGGTTCAGCATGTCCTCGTCGGTGGTGCCGGGATGCGCGGCGATGAAGTACGGGATCAGGTACTGCTCCTTGCCCGCTTCCTTCGTGTAGCGATCGAACAGCTCCTTGAAGCGATCGTACGCCCCGATGCCCGGCTTCATCATGTGGCGCAGCGGACCATCCTCGGTGTGCTCGGGCGCGATCTTGAGGTAGCCGCCCGTGTGGTGCTGCGCGAGTTCCTTGATCCATTCGGGCGAACGCACGGCGAGGTCGTAACGAACCCCCGACGCGATGAACACGCGCTTGATCCCGGGCAGCGCGCGCGCCTTGCGATACAGCGAGACCAGCGGCCCGTGATCGGTGCCCATGTTGTCGCAGATGTCCGGGAACACGCACGACGGCTTGCGGCACGCGCTCTCGATCTCGCGGCTCTTGCACGCGAGGCGATACATGTTCGCCGTCGGGCCGCCGAGGTCGCTGATGTTGCCGGTGAACCCGGGCGTCTGATCGCGAATCCGCTCGATCTCGGCGAGGATCGACTTCTCCGAGCGGCTCTGGATGACGCGGCCCTCGTGCTCGGTGATCGAGCAGAAGCTGCAGCCGCCGAAGCATCCGCGCAGGATGTTGACCGAGAACTTGATCATCTCGTACGCGGGCAGCTTCGTCGGCTGATGGCGCGGGTGCGGCACCCGCGAGAACGGAAGCTCGTACAGCGCGTCGATCTCGGGTGTGGTGAGCGGCAGCGGCGGCGGGTTGATCCAGACGTCGATGGCCTTGGGACCGGTGCCGTGGCGCTGGACGAGGGCGCGCGCGTTCCCCGGGTTCGCCTCGAGATGCAGGATGCGCGACGCGTGCGCGTACAGCACCGGATCCGCCACGACCGCCTCGAAGCTCGGCATGCGAATCACCTGCTTCGCGCGATCCACCTTGCGCGGCCGCAGCTGGATCAGCTCGGATGCCGGTGCCGCGTCGGTGTTGCACGGAGCCTCCGCGCGCGCTTCCTCCATCGCATACGGATCCGGCTTGGGATCGACGCGACCCGGCTTGTCGACCGTCGTCGAGTCGAGCTCCGACCACTCGTCGGGCGTGCGCGCCTGCAGGAACGCGGTGCCGCGTAGATCGCGGATCTGATCGATCGGCGTGCGCGCGGCGAGCCGATGCGCGATCTCGACGATCGCGCGCTCGGCGTTGCCGAACAAGAGCACGTCCGCGTGCGAGTCGACGAGGATCGAGCGGCGGACCTTGTCGCTCCAGTAGTCGTAGTGCGCGATGCGGCGCAGGCTCGCCTCGATCCCTCCGATCACCAGGGGCACGTCCGCGAACGCCTCGCGGCAGCGCTGCGCGTAGACGATGACCGAGCGATCGGGGCGCAGCCCTGCAGCGCCGTCCGGGGAATAGGCGTCGTCGCGGCGGATCTTCCGGTCGCTCGTGTAGCGATTGACCATCGAGTCCATGTTGCCGGCGGTGACGGCCCACATGAGGTTTGGCTTGCCGAGCGCACGGAACGCTTCGGCGCCCTTCCACTCGGGCTGGTCGAGGATGCCGACGCGGAACCCGTGCGACTCGAGCAGGCGCCCGATCAGCGCCATCCCGAAGCTCGGGTGATCGATGTACGCATCGCCCGTCACCAAGACGATGTCGCAGCTATCCCAGCCGAGCTCCTCCATCTCCGCACGCGACGTAGGGAGAAACGGGGCCACGCCGAACCGCTTCGCCCAGTAGGGACGGTAGGAGAACAGCGGCTTGGCG
>DATLHR010000224.1:0-9688 GCA_035539815.1 Kofleriaceae bacterium | reverse complement strand
CGGCCACCATGTGTGGCAAGAAGAACCCCGGCTGCTCGTCGGTGACGACCAGGCACGCGCGCCTGGCGAGCGCCGCGAGCAGACCGCGCCCGGCGCCCGGCTCGGGCTCGACGTAGGGCAGGTAGGTGATGCCGGCGGCGGCGAACGCGCGCGCGTTGTCTGCCATCCCCTGCAGCACGAACGCATGGAGGCGGTCGCTCGCCCACCGATAGCCGGCACGCAGCGGCTCGAGCACGAGCAGCGGGCGACCGAGCTCGGCGGCGCGCGCGATCGCGTGATCGAGCGCGAAGCTCCACGTCGAGCGGCGCGCCGCGATCATCCAGTACAGGACGTACGCGCGACGCGGCGCGACCGGTGCATCGTTGACCGCGGTGATCCGCAGGCTACGGCTCGGCCGGCGCGGGCGCGGCGAGGACAGGCGCGACGTCGGCCTTCGCCGGCTCTGGCTTCGCGGGTGCCGCCTCGGCGGTGATCGGCGCGACGATCGGGCCCGAGTCGAGCTGCGTGCTCGCGAGCGGCAGCGACAGCTGCTCCGCCGTACCGAGCTGCTCCTCGAGCAGCTTGGACGCGATGTCCATGAAGTCTTCCTCGGTCACGATGCCCACGAGCTTGTCGTTGTGCACGACCGGCAAGCAGCCCACCTTGAGCCGGCGCATGAGGCGCAGCGCCTCGATCGTCGGCGTCTCCGGCGTGACGGTCGCGACGTCGCGCTTCATCACCTCGGACACCGGCGTGCGCCGGGTCGAGCCACCGCCCATCACGAAGCGCAGCACCGCGCGGTGCGTGATCACGCCGACGAGCTTGTGCTCGTGGTCCTCGACGGGGACGTGACGAATGCGCTCCCAGATCATGAGGTTCGCGACGATCTCGACGGCGTCCTCCTCGTGCACCGTGAAGAGATCCGTCGTCATGTAGTTCTCGACGCGCAGGTAGTTGCGCGAGGAGACCTTGGCCTCGTCGAGGCGCGCACGCTCCCACTCGGACACCGGGCGCCCGCTGAGCTGGCGCTGCACCGTCGCCGCGACGATCGCGTTCGCGCGCTCCCCCGGCGTCGAGCGGTCGCGCAGCGAGTTCCACGAGGCGAGCGCCCATCGCGCGCCGGTGCGAGCCGTGCGCACGCGCTCCTCGATGACGCCGAGGTACTTGGTGACGTCCGCATCGTCCACGTGCTGGCGGCGGAGCCCGGCTTGCGCGAGCGGCAGCAGGCGCTCGAGGATGAGCGCGCGCGCGCCGATGTCCTCACCGTCGAGCCAGGTGAACGTCGAGCCGATGCCTTCGCGCGCCGCCGTGTAGAAGTTCGCGCCGGCCTGATCGAAGTCCATGCGGTGCGAGAGATCATCCTCGCGCGCCCCGATCTCGACCATCAGGCCGCTCCAGAACGCCGCGTTCGCGATCTCGTCGATCGTCGACGGGCCGGCGGGCATGATGCGGTTCTCGATGCGCAGGTGCGGCTTGCCGTCGGTGATGCCGTAGCAGGCGCGGTTCCAGCGATAGATGGTGCCATTGTGCAGGCGCAGCGCCCTGAGCTGCGGCGTCTCACCGCGATCGAGCACCGCCATGGGCGACTCGTCGAGGTCGGTGCCGACGAGCGCGCGGAACCGCGCGATGTCTTCCTTGTAGATCTCGACGACGCTCTTGCGCACCCAGCGCGTGCCGAAGCTGACGCGCGCCTCGGTCTCGCGGTGGAACAGGCGCGTCCGATCGTCGACCGCCTGGCGGAACAGCGCGATCCGCGTCTCGGCCCACAGCCGGCGGCCGAACAACAGCGGCGAGTTGCTCGAGATCGCCATGAGCGGCGCCGCGAGGATCTGGGCGAGGTTGTACATCCGCGCGAACTCGTCGGGCGCCACCTGCAGGTGCACCTGGAAGCTCGAGTTGCACGCCTCGAGCATCACGGAGTCGTGATCGATGGCGAGCTCGTCGAGGCCCTTGATCGAGACCTCGAACTTCCCGTGCTTGAGGGCCGCGATGATCTTGTTGAGCTGCACGTAGCGCGCGCTCGGCACCATGTTGTCGAGGCCGAGGTCCGCCTTGCGCATCGTCGGCAGGATGCCCGCGAGCACCACGCCCATGCCGATCTCGCCCGCGGCGCGCCGCGCGCGATCGACGAGGTCGTCGAGCTGCGCGTGCATCTTCGAGAGGCCGTCGGCGCTCAGCGTCTGCGGCGCGCAGTTGGCCTCGAGCTGGAACATGCCGAGCTCGGTCGTGAAGTGCGGGTCGTGCCCGAGCTTGTCGAGCAGCGCGAGCACGCCGCGCGCGGGACGCCACTCCTCGTCGATCAGGAACATCTCCTGCTCGGCCCCGATGCGGCGGACGCCCGTCTCGAACCGGCCCTCCGCGATCATTCGCTCGACGGCGCGCACGTCGTCGAGCAGGGCGCTCATGAACTCGCGCTGTCGCTCGCCCTCGAGGCGCCCGTCGATGTCTTTGTGCTGTCGCGTCGTGGTCATGTAGCCGTCCACTCACCCAAGACCTGCGGAAGCATCTTTCGCCAGGTCACCCAGTCATGGTGCCAGTCCGGGCCCCACGAGTCGACGCGGTTGGGGATGCCCTGGCGTCCGAGCGTGTTGGCCAGGTTCCACGACTCGCCGATGTCCTCGGCGCGCCCTTCGCCCGACACGATCCGGATGTAGCGCGTGCGCAGCACGTCGAGGTGGCGCCCCGCGAGCGTCGGCACGAAGTGCACCGGCGAGGACACGTAGAAGTCGTCGGAGAACTCGTGCAGCTTGGCGTCGTAGAACCGGCGCAGGTCGTAGGTGCCGCTCATCGCGATCGCGCGCGTGAACACGTCGGGGAACCGGCACACGGCTGCGACCGCATGGAATGCGCCGATCGACGCTCCCGCCGCCCACATGTCGATGTCGTCGGCCTTGCAGTCCATGCGGATCGCCGGCACCACCTCGTGCCGCAGGTACTGATGGAACTGGTTCTGCACCCACATCTGGTGGCGTGCGTTCTTCTCGCGCGCGAGCAGCGCCTTGCCGGCGACCGAGTCGCACGAGTAGACCTTGATCCTGCCGGCATCGAGCAGCGGCCCGAGCACGCCGATCAGGTGGAACCGCTCGACCTCCTCGGCGTCTCCGCCGGCGGTCGGGAACAGCACCACCGGGCGCCCGAACGAGCCCCAGCGCACGAGCGTCACCTCGCGCTCCACGCGCTCGCTGTACCAGCGCGTGACGACCTTGTCTCCGCGCGTCATCACGCCCTCGCTTCGCCGCGCCACGCCTGGACGCGGTTGTAGAACAGCTCGGTGAACGCCTCGACCTCGTGGGCCGGATACAGCGCCGCGACCTTCTGGCGGAACGCCTGCTTCGCCGCGTCGGTGCCGAAGAACTCCCACGCGACCTCGTCGAGGTGGGGCAGGTGCTTCGCGCAGAACTCCTCGAAGCGGTCGGCCTCGTAGCGCTCGAGCGCGATCTTCGCGTACGCGCGCAGCTTGTCGCGGTACGGCATGTCCTGTTCGGCGGCGACCTCGTAGAACGGCTCCCAGTCGAGCGTCTTGGCGAACTTGCGCTTGGTGACCGCGCAGTAGATCGACCACCGCAGCTTCGCCTTCACGAGCCACGGGAAGTGGCGGTGCAGCGACGTGATCTGCGAGTCCGGGCAGGGGTTCGCGAAGTCGATCGGGTGCCACACGCCGTCCTTGCGGAGCGACTCGCAGGAGTTGAAGTCCCAGCCGAAGAACGAGTTGATGGTCAGCGTCGTCTCGCGCAGGATCGCCGCATCCTCGTCGGAGATGAAGCCGTTCGTCTCCTGGGAGTAGCGATCGTGCAGCGGCGCATCGGGGAGGTACTTCACGAGGTACGTCTGCGGCCCGAGGCCGATGCAGCGCACGAAGTTGTCGAACGGGTGCACCGCGGCCTGCAGGTGCATCACGCCCTTGCCACTCTCGTCGTAGGTCTTGCGCAGCGCCGCCTCGTCCTTGATCCGGCTCACCGCGCGCCAGCCGCCGCCGTCATACGGCTTCATGAACATCGGGTAGCCGATGCGGTTACCGATCGCGGCGAGGTCGAACAGCTTCGCGTAGCTCTTCAGCGTGCGCGGCAGGTCGGGCAGGGGCTCGTACGACTTCGGCGGGATCATCCACGTGTCGGGGATGGGCATCCCGAGCTTCATCATCGCGCAGTAGGAGGTGTGCTTCTCCATCGACTGCACGGCCCACGGGTTGTTGAGGACGTAGAGCCCGTCCATCAGGATCGCCTTTTTGATCCACTCGCGGCTCGTGTGATACCAGTGCGTCAGCCGGTCGAGCACGACGTCGTAGGTGCAGGGCTGGCGGAGATCGAACGGCTCGATCGTGACGCGCTCGACCGCGAGGTCGACGGTGTCGCCCTCGTGCGGGATCGCGAGATCGAGCTTGCCGAGGATCTGCTCGTAGCAGAGCGGCCAGCAGATATCCGCGCCGAGTGACAGACCGATCTTGCGAGTGACGCGTGCCATCTTGTGTCTTTCCTCCTGGCCTCTTACTCGTACACGTGAAGAAACGGTCCGGGCATCAGCCACGATAGCCCTTCGCGCAGTCGATCGCGCCAGTTTTCCCAGTTGTGACCGTCGCGCGCCTCGACGTAGCGGACGTCCATCCCGGTTGACAACAGCAGCGGCACGAGCGAGCGGTTCTCGTAGATCAGCGACTCGTACATGCCGCAGCTGACGAACACCTTCTCGGACACGGGCAACGGCTCGGCGCGGAACCGATTCATGAACGCGACCACCGGATCGAACAGCGGGCCGCGATGGTTGCGGTCGCCGATGTCGGTGAACGCGAACGAGCCCGACTGGAGCAGCAGCCGCCCGAAGAACCCGGGGTAGCGCACCGCCGTGGAGAACGCCGCGACCGCGCCGAAGCTCGCGCCCATCAGGCACCGGCTCTGTGGCTGGTGGTCGATCGGGAACAGGCGCTCGACGTACGGCACCAGCTCCTCGGTGATGAACCGCGCGTGGCGCTCGTCGTCGGCGTACTCTTTCAGGCGGTCCGGCGAGCTGGTGAGCACGACGATCGCGTCGGCGACCTCGAGGCGATCGATCAGGTTGTCGAGCACGATGTCGAGCGACGCGTAGCGCTGGTAGTCGTGACCGTCGTGCACGACGAGCAGCGGATAGCTGCGCGCGCGCTGGAACCGCGCGGGCACGTACAGCCCGAAGCCGCGGCGGCCGAACGTCTTGGACTCGATCCAGATCTCGTCGCGGTGCCCGCGCGCCGCGCTCGGATCGTGGTGGCTCCACGCCGGGCGCTCGTAGCCGGCGCCGTGCGCCACGGAGTTGGCGCCGAAGGGATCGCGCGCGGTGTTCTGGTTGAGCGGATCCCGGATCCACTCGCCCTTGCCGTTGCGGACGACCTCGAGCTTGTACTCGACGCGCGAGCCGTGCGGGATCTGGAGCGTGAGGTGCCAGACGTCGGTGCCGTCGATGCGCGCGAGCTGCTGCGACGACGGCAGGCCGAACACCCAGTGCTTGAGGTGCACGGCCTCCGCCTCGCCGCGCCACACGAACGTGATGGACGAGTCCTCGACGATCGGGAAGCTGCGGCCCGCGAAGAACGTGTTGACGGCCTCGGGCGTGCGCGGCCCGTTCGCGAGCTGGTTGATGGCGAGACCCATCATACGTGGATCCCGAACCGGTGCGGCGTCGAGAACCGCGTCGGGCTGCCGTCCCAGTTGTGCTCGACGTCCCCGGTGGTCGACAGCCGCGTCGCCGCGGCGAGCACGAGCTTGCCGTGCTCGAACACGAGGCGCGAGCCGGCATCCATCGCGACGGCGGTCGCCGGGGCCATCCGCCGTGCGAACCGCTGGATGCCGGCGTGCGCGTCGAAGTTCACGCGCCGCTTCGGATCGGGCAGCACGACGACGCCCTGCGCGATGCCGAAGCCGGCGTCGAGCACCTGGGCGATGTCGGAGCCGTACGGCGGGAAGTCATGGAAGATCACGATGCGGTCCGTCAGCACCATCGCGCCGGCGGACCACGCGATCACCGGCTTGTCGCCGAGCTGGCCAAGTACGTCGAACAGCGCGAGCCGGTTGTACAGCGACGCGACGTGGCCGCCCGAGATCACGAGCGCCTCGACCGACGCGAGCGTGTCGCGCAGCTCGTCGATGTGGCGTGCGATCGCGGGCCGCTCGCTCGCCTTCCACTTCTTGTCGAACGCGGTGCGCACGGCGGCGCAGCGCTCGAGGTGCTCGCTGTCCAGCCCGCGGAACTGATCGACGGAGACCTTCTCCTCCTGCGATAGCAGCTCGGGCTCGACGTAGCGCAGCGAGATGGTCTTCGCCGCGTCCTCGGTCTTGTCGAGCCGCACGCGGTAGAAGCTCTGCATGTGGCGCAGCCGCTGCTGGCGCGCCTGATACGCCTCGGTGAACGGCTTGTCCTCGCGGAACACCTCGACGCCGCGCCGGTGCAGCCCGAGGTTGACCGCGGGCACGCCGAACGTGGCGATCAGCGCGGCATCGTCGCTCTCGCGCTCCTGATACCCCGCGTGGACCAGCGCCACCTGCTTGCGGATCCCGAGCTCGGCGAGCACGCCGCCGATGGTCGGCTGCGCGAGCTGAGGTCCGAGAAGGATGACGGTGCGTTGCATCAATTCGCTCGCACGCGCACCGTGCGCCCGACGACGTCCAGCATGTGGCGGAGGTGATCGTAGTTGTCGTGCTTCATGCGGATCCAGGCGTTCGCCATGTAACCCGCCTCCACGCCCTGCGTCGGCGTGCCCTCCGGCGGAAGGTGCCAATCGATGAGGTACGGCCCGAACGCCTCGCGGACCTTGTCGAGCCCCTCGTAGCGCGCGATCCGTCCGTCGCGATCGGGGCGCAGCGCGATGATGCCCGCGGACAACCGGCGCGACGGATACTGCCCCGGCTTGCCGTACGCGATCAGCGTCGCCCACTCGCGGTAGAGGTCCATGTCGTTGCCGACGTTGTAGAGGTCCCACGCGCGCACCCCCGGCGGCCGGCAGGCGACCTCGGAGAACCTCAGGCCCTTGGGCCCGAAGAACCACTCCATGTGGGTCGCCGACGTCTCGATGCCGAGCAGTGTGATGACCTTCTGCGCCATCGCCCGCACCTCGGTGTAGCCCTCGGCGTCGATGCGATTGGTGGTCACGAACTGCGGCGAGATCCAGCGCGTGCGCATCGCCTCGAGCACGTTCGGGTAGTAGTGCGTCGCGAAGTCGTGCACGACGCGCCCGCGCACCGACAGCGTGTCGAGGAAGCCCTCGTGCCCCTCGATGAACTCCTCGACGGCGATCGAGCGGCCGCCGAACTCGCGCAGCGCGGCCTCGAGCTCGCGGTCGTCGTCGACGCGCGTCGCGCCCGAGGCGCCGGCGCCGTCACGCGGCTTGAGGATCACGGGATAGCCGACGCGCTCGACGAACGCGCGCACCTCCTCGGGCGAGGCGGCCGCGGTCGACGCGGCGCACGGCACGCCGCCGGCGCGCAGGACTTCCTTCATCGCCGGCTTGTCGCGGCACAGGAACGCGGTCTGCACCGACGTGCCGGGGATGCCCGCGGCCTCGCGCGCGTGCGCGGCGGCCATGATGTGGGCCTCGACGGTCGCCTCGAGACGATCGACGTGCTTGAAGCGCTGGATGAACCGCACCGCGTCGAGGAGCGCCTGCGCGTTGGTGACGTTGCGGACCTCTTCGTAGTGCGTGAGCCAACGCCGCAGCTCGTCGTCGAGGGACTGCTTGGAGCCCTCGCCGATGGCGCTGATCGTCACGCCGCTCTCGGCGAGGGCGCGGATGAACTGCTTCTGGTTCGCGGGGAACCGCGGCTCGATGAACACGACGTGCGGCATCAGTGCCTCCCAGTCAGTCGATCGTAGACGAGCTCGTAGCGCTTGCCTTGCGCCGTCCACGAGAAGTCCTTCGCCATGCCGTTCTGCACGAGCCGCGCCCACTGCGCGCGGTCGCGATACGTCCCGAGCGCCGCTTCGATCGCCCAGCGCAGGCCGGCCTCGTCGTGGCGCTCGAACGCGAACCCGGTGCCGCTGCCGGTGCGCGGCGACCACGGCTCGACGGTGTCGGCGAGCCCGCCCGTGCGATGCACGATCGGCACGGTGCCGTAGCGCAGGCTGTAGAGCTGGTTGAGCCCGCACGGCTCGTACAGCGAAGGCATCAGGAACATGTCCGCACCGGCCTCGATGAGGTGCGCGAGGCCGTTCTGGAAACCGTTGTAGAAGCAGACCTGACGCGGAAACGCGCGCTGCAGGCGCGTGAACAAGTCCTCGAGCGCGGGCTCGCCGGAGCCGAGCACGACGAGCTGGAAGCCGTGCTTGCGGAGCAGATCGAACATCGCGGGATCGAGGAGCTTGAACCCCTTCTGTCCGACGAGCCGCGACACGATGCCGACGACCGGCACGCCGGCGCGATAGGGCAGGCCGAGGCTGGTCACCAGGGCTTCCTTGTTGCGCTCCTTGCCGCCGAGGTCGTCGGCGCTGTAGCGATGCGGGATGTGCTTGTCGCGCTCGGGCGACCACTCGGCGTAGTCGACGCCGTTGAGGATGCCGATCACCGTCGAGCTGCGCTTGCGGAGCAGGCCGTCGAGCCCGCCGCCGAGCGCCTCGGTCTGGATCTCCTTCGCGTACGTCGGGCTGACCGTGCTGACGCCGTCGGCGTAGAGGATGCCCTGGGTCAGGAAGTTCATCCGCCCGGCCTTCAGCAGATCCTGATGGAACAGCTGCGCGAACCGGCCGAGGTTCGTGTCGCCGCCGAGGTCGGCCGAGAAGCTGCCCTGGTACATCAGGTTGTGGATCGTGAGCAGCGTGCGCGCGCGGCCGAGCCGCGGATCCGCCGCGAACAGGGTCTTGATCAGCATCGGCAGCAGCGCCGCCTGCCAGTCATGTGCGTGGATCACGTCGGGCGCGAAGTCGAGCTTCTGACACAGCTGCAGCGCCGCGAAGCACAGCGCGAGGAAGCGGCGATGCTCGTCGGGGTCGCGCGTGTACAGCGAGCCGCGCTGGTAGAGCGCCGGGCAGTGCACGAGGTAGATGACCGCGCCGCCTGCGTTGGTGCGGAAGATCTTGGTCGCGTAGCGGTGCGTCCCGAGCTGGATCGGCAGCTCGACCACCGCCTCGAACGTGGCCTTGCTGGTGTCGATGCGGTCGTAGAGCGGCATCACGACGCGCACGTCGTGGCCCGCGGACGCGAGGTACGCGGGGAGCGCGCCCATGACATCCGCCAGCCCGCCGGTCTTGGCGAACGGGGCCATCTCCGACGCGACGAACAACAGCTTCACGAGTGCACCGGCGCCAGTCTCTACCACCAAGCGCGGAGCGCGGTCGAGAGGGCAGCTGCGAGCGGCGCCACCTTGGCGGCACTGATCTCCGCCTGGGCGAATGGGACGAACGGGTCGGCCACCAGGTCGCGCCGGAGCTCGACGCATAAGGTCCTGCCGGGCCTATCGATCACGTGCTGGTACGCCAGCGTGCTCGGGTGCAGCGGATAGGTCGCGCTCTCGCCCAGGCCGTGGCCGAGGGCGGCCAGCTCGCGGCGCAGCACGTCGACGACGCCGGCGGGCGCGTGGTTGGTCCCGTCGGGCGCCTTGGCGATGACGTCGACCGCAGGCCGCAGCGGCCAGGTCGGCTCGACCTCCGGCCGATAGGCGGCGTGCAGGCTCGCGACGATCTCCAGATCCACCTCGACGTCGACCGTGCGCGGCGCGTGCGTATGCAGCATCACCATCGCGCCGTGTTCGGCGAG
>DATLHR010000223.1:0-14481 GCA_035539815.1 Kofleriaceae bacterium | reverse complement strand
GACCGTGCCGGTGCTCGGATCGACGAGCAGCGCGGCGCGGGTGGGCACGCCGGGCAGCGCGTCGAACCTCTCGCCCGCGAACCTCACGAGGCCCGTCGGCCCACCGACGAACAGCGCCGCGCTCGCATCGGGGAGGCTCGTCCCGACCGTGGGCAGCGCCGCGAGGTCGCTGCGGGGGCGGACCTCGCGGTTCACGAGCTCGAGCGGCGGTGCGCCCGTGATCAGGAACCGCTCGCTGCCGATCCGGACCATGCGCTCGCCGGTGCGCGCGAGGTCGGGTGTCGCTCCGAGATCCGTGAACGCGCCGCTCGGGCGCGCGGTGGTGTCGAACCGGACCAGCGCGCCCGAGACCGCCCCCGCCGCGTCGGTGCCGCCCATCAGATAGACGCCCGTCGGGGTGCTCCCGATCGCCACGCCGGTGCGCGGCATCGGGACGGGCAGGCCGGCGACCACGGTGTGATCGAATGCGTTGTAGATCTCGATCCGATCACTCGGGACGCCTTGCGCATCGTGACCGCCGGCGAACACGGCGCCGTAGATGAGCGTGTCGGCGGAGATGCCGAAGCGCGCCGGTGACAGCGTGTCGGGGGCCGCGGCGATCGACATCGGCGGGGCGACGTAGATGACCACGTGCGCGTCCGTCGGACCGAATCCGATGTCGGGCGACATCCCGGTCGCGACCAAGCCGCCGCTCGCGTCGAAGCCCTCCACGATCAGCGCGGCGGTCACGCCGGCGTCGAGCTCGAGCGCGAGATCGAACCCGCCGTCGGCGGTGCGCTCGGTCTCGAACGTGCGCCGCGGTGCGGTCACCGTGACCCGGAGGCGCTCGACACCATCGAGCACCGTCGAGTCGGGCGCGGTCGCGAGATCGAGGATGATCGTGCCGGTCGCGCCCTGGCACGCAGGCAGCGCCGCGAGAGCGAGCGCCGGCCACCTCACGCGAGCAGCGCCTCGACTTGCGCCGCCGTCGCACCGGTGATGCGCAGCGTCTTGCGCCGCGACGTCGCGCCGGCGACCACCTCGACGGCGCCTCGCGGGACGTGCAGGGCCTTGGCGAACAGTTCGATGACGGCGGCGTTGGCCTCGCCATCGACGGGCGGTGACGTGACCGCGACCTTGATCCGCTCGTCGTGCACGGGGCCGATCTTCGCCCGCGAGGCGCGCGGCTGCACGAGCACGTCGAACGTCACCGCGCCCGCGTGCTCGGTCACTTTCACTTGCCGCCGCGTCCGAGCTCGCGCGCTCGCTTGGTGGCGGTCTCGACCGCGTTGATCAGCGTCGTACGCAGGCCGCCTTCCTCGAGCGTATGGAGGCCCGCGATCGCGGTGCCACCCGGCGACGTCACCATGTCCTTGAGGCGGCCCGGGTGCTCGTCGGTCTCGAGCAGCAGCTTCGCCGAGCCCATCACGGTCTGCGCGGCGAGGCGCTGCGCGTCGCGGCGCGACAGGCCGACCTTGACCCCCGCATCCGCGAGCGCCTCGAGGATCAGGAAGATGTACGCGGGGCCCGAGCCCGACAGCCCGGTGACCGCATCGAGGTGGCTCTCGTCGAGCGCGACCGTGATGCCCACCGCATCGAACACCGCGCGCGCCGCGGCGAGGTCGGCCTCGCTCGCGTGGCGTCCGGCGGCGATCGCCGTCGCCCCGGCGCCGACGAGGGCCGGCGTGTTCGGCATCGCGCGCACGACGCGCACGCCGTCGGGGACCGAGCTCTCGATCGCCTCGGTGTCGACGCCGGCGGCGATCGAGATCACGAGCGTGCCCGGCGTCAGGACATCCCCGATCTCGCGCAGCACCTTGTCAATGATCTGGGGCTTGACCGAAAGCACGAGCAGACCGGCCACCTCGGCGACGGCGCGGTTGTCCGTGGTGACGTGGATGCCATACGCCGCGGCGAGCTCCTCGAGGCGCTCGCGCCGCGGCCCCGACGCGTGCACGCGGTCCGCGGGGACGTGACCGCCGCGGACGAGGCCGCGGATCAACGCCTCGGCCATGTTGCCGCCGCCGATGAACCCGATCGTGTGAGAAGCCAGGATCGACACCGAGCAGGGTGTAGCACGCGAATGCTACGCGTAGCGCAGCCACGCGGCGATGTCGCCGAGCGCGGCGACCTCGTCGATGGCGCCGGCGTCGACGGCGGCCCTGGGCATACCGTAGATGACGCTGGTGGCCTGATCCTGCGCGAGGGTCTTGCCGTCGGCGCGCTTGATCGCGAGCGCCCCGGCCGTGCCGTCCTTGCCCATGCCGGTCATCACGACCGCGAGCGAGCGGCGGCCGAACACCTTGGCCGCGGACTGCATCGTCACGTCGGCGGCGGGCCGGCAGCCGTTCACGAGCGGTCCGTCGGTGAGCACGATCATGCCGCGGTCGTCGAACTCGAGGTGGCGATCGCCGGGGGCGATCAGGACCATCCCGGGCAACGGACGGTCGCCGGCCTGCGCCTCGCGCACCGCAACCTTGCTGGCCGCGTCGAGCCGATCGGCGAGGTGCGCGGTGAAGCCGGCGGGCATGTGCTGCACCACGACGATCGCGAGCTTGAGCGACTCGGGCAGCGACGGGATGACCTCGGACAGCGCGGCCGGGCCACCCGTCGAGATCGCGATGACGCACACGCGCGGCGCGCCGAACGCGCCGGTACCCGGGATGGTCGCGCGCGAGGGCGGGACGGCGCCGGTCGGCGTCACCGCGGCGATCGGGCCCGACGCGCGTGCGGGGACCGGTGGAGCGGCGACGCGCGGGCGCGACTGCGCGGCCTCGGTGACCTTCTCGATCAGCGCACCGGCGATCTTCGACAGGTCGACCGAGACCTCGCCCGCGGGCTTGGTGACGAAGTCGACGGCGCCGGCGGCGAGCGCGTCGAAGGTCTCCTTCGCGCCCTGCTTGGTGTGCGCGGAGAACATCACGACCGGCGTGGGGTGCGTGCGCATGATCTCGCGCACGGTCTCGGCGCCGTTCATGCCCGGCATGTTGAAGTCCATCGTGATGACGTCGGGGCGCAGCTTGGCGACCTGCGCGAGCGCCTCCTTGCCGTCCTTGGCCTGGCCGACGACTTCGAACGGTCCGGCGCCGAGCGTCTTGGTGACCGCGGCGCGCATGAACAGCGAATCGTCGACGACGAGCACGCGCGGGCGCTTCATGTCGGCTCCTCGAGGAACGCCTCGACCACGTAGCCGACCACCGGCTCGGCGACGCCCTTGAGCTGGAGGCCCGCGAGCTCGCGGGCGCGCACGCGATCGCCGAGCACGGCCCGGGTCGACGCGGAGACCAGCACCTCGCCGCGCGGCGCCTTGGCTTCGTAGCGGTTGGCCTGGTTCACGGTGTCGCCGATGACGGTGTAGTCACGGCGCACGACGCGCGAGCCCAGGTCGCCGCGCACGACGGGGCCGGTGTTGATGCCGATGCGCATCGCCAGCGCGCTGCCGCGCGCCGCGTTGAACGCGGGCATCGCCGCCTGCATCGCGAGCGCCGCGCGGGTCGCGCGCTCGGCGGGAGGCGGCAGGCCGCGGACGTCGTCGTAGATCGCCATGATCGCGTCGCCGATGAACTTGTCGATATCACCGCCGTGCTGCTTCACGATCGGGCACATGACGTCGAAGTAGTCGTTGAGCAGCGTGATCAGCTCGGGCGCCGTCATCGTCGCCGACATCGGCGTGAACCCGACGAGGTCGGAGAACATGATGCTGACCTCGCGCTCGTCGGCGCGGAACGCGAGCGTCTCGCCGCGCATCGCGCGCTCCTCGGCGGCGGCGCGCGCGCCCTCGGAGATGAACAGCGCCGACGCCTCCTTGTAGGCGATCAGGCGCCGCTCGGCGAGCGTGCGCTCGACGAGCGCGATGCACTTGTCCTGCGAGAACGGCTTGACCAGATACGCGGAAGCGCCGGCCGCACGCATCTGCGCCATGTCGCGCTTGGAGTCGCGCGCCGTGAGCATGATGACCGGGATCTGGCGAAGCTCGGGATCGCGGCGCAGCGCGTGCACGAGCTCGAAGCCCGTCATCACCGGCATCTCGTAGTCACTGACGATGAGCGCGGGGCGCTCCACCTGCGCCTTGTCGAGGGCGAGCTTGCCGTTCTCGGCGGTGGTGACCACGAAGCCCTGCCGCGCGAGGCAGTCGGCCACGTAGTGGCGCTGGGCGGGCGAGTCGTCGACGACCAGCACCTTCTCGCGCGAGGCCGGCAACGAGCCGAGCACGAGGGTGCGCACGCGCGTCGACAGCTCCTCGGGGATCACCGGCTTGACCAGGTAGTCGTCCGCGCCCGCGTCGAAGCCGCGTTCGAGGTCGGCCGCTTCGCCGAGCGTGCTGCAGATCAGGACGGGCAGGTGCGCCGTCGCGGCGTCCCCCTTGAGCGCCTTGCACACGCCGTAGCCGTCGAGCTTCGGCATCTCGACGTCGGTGATCACGAGGTCCGGCATCAGCTCGCGCGCGCGGCTCACCGCTTCCTCGCCGTCGTAGACCGAGTGGACCTCGTAGCCATCGTCCTCGAGGATCGGGACGGTGTGGCGGTGGATCAGCGGGGAGTCGTCGGCGACGAGCACGACCTTGCGCGTCCGCGCCGAGGTGCCGAACACCTCGAGCACCTCGGCATCGGAGAACGGTGCGAGCAGGAAGCCGTCGGCGTCGACGTCGCGTGCGGTGTTGCGATCGGCCGCGGTCACGCCGAGCACGACGGCCGCGATCGGTGTCGCCGCGCCGTGCAGCATCGCGACCGCGTGAGCGAGGCTGCGGTCGGGGAGGCGGCGCGGCAGCAGCGCGGCGTGTGGTGCGAGCTCGGATAGCCGCTGTTCCAGCTCGGCGACCGACGCGACCTGGGTGACGGCATGGCCGAGCGGCTCCAGTGGCCGCCGCGCGAGGACGCCGAGCACCGGCTCGTCGGAGACGATGACGATGTTCATCCCGGCCGCTCCTCGCGCGCGGTGTGGCCCAGCAGCTTGCGGACGACCTCGAGGAGCTGCGTGCGATCGTGAGGCTTGGTGATGTACTCGTCGACGCCCGCGTCGAAGCCGCGCACGCGATCGATGCGCTCTCCCATGCTCGTCACCATGACGATCGGAACCTCGGCGTACTCCGGCATCGCGCGCAGCGCACGCGTGAGCTCGTACCCGTCCATGTTCGGCATCACCACGTCGGTCGAGACCAGGTCGAACCGGCGCGACTTCGCGAGCTCGAGGCCGTGCGCGCCATCGACGGCGACGGACACGACGTAGCCGGCATCGACCAGGAGCCGGCGCAGCGTCTCGCGCACGATGTCGCCGTCCTCGACGAGGAGCACGTGCGCGCCCGCGCTCGCCGCGGCGGCGGCAGGACGCGCGCGCCGCGCACCGGCCGGCTGCGCGAGGGCGCGCGCGATGATCGCGGGGATGTCGAGGATCAGGACGACGCGGTCCCCGAGCAGCGTCGCGCCCGCGATGCAAGGTGCGCCGGTGAGCAGCGGCCCGAGCGACTTGATCACGATCTCGCGCTTGCCGAGCAGCTGGTCGCAGACCAGGGCGTAGCTGGTGTTGCCGTGGTCGACGAGCACGAGCTGGAGCTTCTGTGCGTCGCGGTTGTCGTCGAGCTCGAGGACGTGCTCGAGGCGGATGATCGGCACGTGCTTGCCGCGCACGACGCACGCCTCGCGGTCGCCGATCAGCTGGATCTCGGCCGCCTCGATCGTGATCACACGCTGCACGACGTCGAGCGGGATCGCGAACGTCTCGCCGCCGGCGCGCGCGACGATGACCTGGATGATGGCGAGCGTGAGCGGCAGTTTCAGCACGAAGGCGCTCCCTTGGCCGGTGGTCGACTCGACCTCGATCGAGCCCTTGAGCTTGCTGACGACGGTCTGCCGCACGACGTCCATGCCGACGCCGCGCCCGGAGACCTCACTGACGGACGCCGCGGTCGAGAACCCGGCGCGGAAGATGAGCTCGCGCGCGGCATGATCGTCCAGCTCGTCGGCCTCGCCGCGGGTCATCAGCCCCTTGGCGACGGCCTTGTCGCGCAGCACCGCCGGATCGAGGCCCTTGCCGTCGTCGGTGACACGGATCTCGACGTGGTTGCCGCGGTGCGAGGCGGACAGCCGGATCACGCCCTCGTCGGGCTTGCCGCGCTGCACGCGCGCGTCGGTGGGCTCGAGCCCGTGATCGACGGCGTTGCGGACGAGGTGCATGAGTGGTTCGTCGACCGCTTCGACCAGCAGCTTGTCGAGCTCCGTGTCGTCGCCGACGAGCTCGAGGCGCGCGCGCTTGCCGAGGCTCGCCGACAGGTCGCGCACCGTGCGCACGTGCTTGCGGAACACGCCCGCCACCGGGACCATGCGCAGCCGCATCACCTGCTCGCGCAGGTCGTTCGAGATCGCGAACAGCCGATCCGTGCCGTGGTCGAGCTCGCTCGTGACATCGCCGAGCACGCGCTCGACGCGTGACAGCTCCTCGGCGAGCGGGCCGAGGTCGGTGGTGGCCGTGGCGCGGCCCATCGTCCCCGTCGCCCGCCGAGCCTGCGAGAGCCGGCGCGCGACGCCGCGATCCGCGGCGAGCTCGGTGGTCACCGCGCCGAGGGCGCCGACGGCGGTGCGGATGTTGTCGCGTCCGAGCACGAGCTCGCCGACCAGGTTGAGGAGGCGGTCGAGCTTGTCGAAGTCGACGCGGATGGTCGCGCGTGCGGCGTCGGTCGCGGTGGATGCGCCGGCGGTAGGCGAGGGCGTGCTGGGGGCGGCGGTGCGCGGGACGGCGAGCCCCGGCGCGCCCGGGTTGCGCAGGCGCGCGACGATCGGCGCCGGATCGACGGTGACCGGGACGCGTGCGCGCGCTTGCGCCAGCATGTCGCGCAGCCCGTCGAGCGCCGCGAGCAGCGCGTCGATCACGGCGCCGTCGGCGGCGCGCCCGGCATCGCGGATCTGACCGACGAGGTCCTCGGCCGCATGGGCGAGCTGGTTGACCGGCGAGAGCCCGACCATCGCCGAGCTGCCCTTCACCGTGTGCATGTCGCGAAACACGTCGCGCAGGAGGTCCGCGTCGGCGGGGCGGCGCTCGATCTCGACGAGCTTGCCCGCGAGCGCCTCGACGCGCTCGGTCGCCTCGTCGAAGAACAGCTCGATCATGTCGTCGTCGACTGCGGGCGTCCACGTGAAGCTGGCCGCGGCCGCGTCGTCGGTCTCGAGGGTGGGCGAGGGCGGCGGCGGCACGAACCGGCGCGGTGCGGCGGGGGCGCCGGAAGGCAGCGCGGCCTCGACGGCGGCGGCATGCTCGACGATCGGCAGGCCCTCGACGCGCGCGCCCGACTTGTCCGCGTGCGCGAGCTGATGGAACGCCGCGCCGAGCGTCGTGATCGCGGTCGCGACCGGCTTCCAGGTCTCGGCGCCGAGATCGTCGCGGTCGAGCCCATGATCGAGCCCACGTTCGATCGCGAGCGCCAGCCGGCCGAGGTCCTCGGCGCCGATCAACAGGCACGACAGGCCGAGGCGGAACGCGACGTGCGCGAGCCCGGGGCGCTGCGAGGCATCGTCCAGCGCGGAGGCGAGCAGGCGCGCATCACCTCCGCCAACCGCGACGAACTTCTCCCACAGCGCGCCGCCCGTCATGCCACGGGCTCCTCTCCACCGAGACCGTGGCGCGACAGCCAGCGCCGCGTCCCCGCGCGCGTCGTCCTGAGCTCGAGCTCGATCCTCGCGTTGCGGGTGACGGCCTGCGCACGGCGGAACACCGGCGCAAGCTCGTCGTCGAGCAGCGACGCGCCGTCGAGATCGATGATGAAGCGCTGCAGTCCTTCGACCGACAGGTGCTCGCCGATCTTCTGCGTGAGGTCGGCGACGGTCGGTGTGCCGACGAGCACGAGCACGCTGTGCCCGGCGGCGGGCGGCGAAGGCACGGCAGGCGGCACGCGCAGCTCGTGCTTCGAGGCCTTGGGAAACGACGGCGGTGGCGAGACGGACGAGGCGATGCGCGACAGCACCTCGGGGACGCCCACCGCGGGCGTCGCGCGCTGGGCCGTGCCCATGCGGACGTAGAACGTGGCCTCGCCGCTGGTGCGCGCCTCGAGATCCGGGAAGCCGCGCAGCGTCTCGCTGTAACCGACGAACACGAACCCGTCGAGCGCGGTGGCGCCGACCAGGCGCTCCACCGCCCGCCGGCGCGCGTCCTCGCTGAAGTAGATGAGGACGTTGCGGCACCACACGAGGTCGAAGTGGCGCGCGCGCGGCGCCTCGAGCAGGTTCGCGAGCTCGAACTTCACCATCCGCACGAGCTCCGGGTGGACTCGCACGCGGTCATCATCGACGATGAAGCGGTCGCGGTACTCGGGGGGCACGTCGTCGAGCTCGGCGACCGGATAGCTCGCCGCCCGCGCCGCGGTCAGCGCCTCCGTGCTGACGTCAGTCGCGTGGATCTGGAGCGGCCAGTCGGGCAGGGCGCGCGACAGCACCGCCGCGAGCGTGTACGGCTCCTGGCCGGCCGCGCAGCCGGCGCTCCACACGCGGATCGCGCGATGTCCGCGGGCGGCGAGCGCCGGCGCCACGGCCTCGACGAGCGCGGTGATCTGTGGCTTGTGCCGGAACAAGCTGCTCTCGCCGACGCGCACCGCCTCCACGAGCTCGGCGAGCTCGCTCGCGCCGCGTGCCGTGTTGATCAGCGCGATGTACGAGTCGGGTGCGAGCCCGAGCTTCGCCATGCGCACGGAGGCGCGCGCCTCGATGATCCACGCCGGCAGCTCCAGCCCCGCGTGGTCGACGAGGCGCCGCGAGATCCGGGCCACGATGTCGGATGGCAGCTTCACCGTTCAGCGCCCGCCTTGGGGAGCGCGCGCTTGCCGGTGCCGGCGACCTCCTTGCGCTTGCTCGCCTTGCCCCCGAGCTTGCTGCCGTCGAGGTTGAAGCCGCCGATCGACTCCTCGAGCTCGAACGCCAGCTCGTGCAGCCGCTCCGCCTGCACCACGGACTCCTCGGAGCCCGAGAGCACCTCGGTCGTGATGCCGCGCACCGCATCCATGTTGCGCGCGATCTCGTCGGACACCATCGCCTGCTCCTGCACGGCCGACGCGGTCTCCTTGACCACGGTGATCAGCTGGCCGAGGCCGGTCAGCGTCGAGGTCACGAGCTGCGTGCCGTTGCCGACCTCGCGCGTGCCGTGCTCCATCGACGTGATCGCGGCCTGCGTCTGCTCCTTCACGGTCTGGATCAGCGCCTCGATGTCCTTCGCGGACTGCCCGACGCGGCGCGCGAGCGAGGACACCTCGTCGGCGACCACCGCGAATCCACGGCCCTGCTCGCCGGCGTGCGCGGCTTCGATCGAGGCGTTGAGCGCGAGCATCGACGTCTGCTCGCTGATCTGCCGGATCACCTCGACGATGTTGCCGATGCGCTTGCTGCTCTCGGCGAGGTCTCGCATCTTCGCGGCCGCGTCCTCGACGGAGCGGTGGATCTGATCCATGCGCATCACCGCGGAGTTCACCGCGGTGCTCGACTGCTCGGCGACCTGCGTCGCCTGCGCCGCGTTGCCGGCGACCTGCTGGATCGACGCGGACAGCTCGGTGACCGCGGTCGTCGAGCTCTCGATCTTGAGCGTCTGATCCTTGAGGCCGCCGAGCATCTCGCGCGACGCGGCGCTGATCTCGGCGCTCGACGCACCGACCTGGAACGCGGCGTTCTGCACGCCGCTCGCGAGCGTGTGAACGCGCGAGAACACCTGGTTGATGTTGTCGGCGAGGGCGGCGGTCTCGTCGTACGAGTTGACGACGATGCGCTGCGTGAGGTCGGTGTCGCCGGCGAGCAGGTCGCGCGACTGGCGCACCATCTGCTTGATCGGGCGCGTGACCCAGAAGGCGAGGCCGCTCGCGATCAGCACGGAGAGAGCGATGCCGACGATGATCTCCGGCCACGGCAGCTTGTTGGCCAGGTTCGAGACCTGAGCGCGGCTGCGCGTGATGTACAGCTTGCCGATGGTGACGGCGTCGCCGCCTTTGTAGCCGTCGAGCTCCTCGTAATAAAAGTCGTAGTCGTTGTCCTTGAGGCGAATCACCTGCCGCGTGTCCTCGCCGACCGTGACCTCGACGAGTCGGTCGGGCTGCAGTGCGCGCGCGATGTCGCCGAGGTTGCCGGGCAGCGCCGTCGCATAGACCGTCACGCCGTCGGCGAGCGTGGGGCGGTAGCGCAGATCCGGGTTGTCGTCGGTCTGCTCCGCGTACTCCTGCATCATGCGCTGCAGCTTCACGCCCACCAGCACGCCGCCGATCACGACGTCGGTGCCGGGCGCGCGGACGGGGAGCGCGGTCGCCTGATACGCGATGTTGTCGAGGACCTGGACCCGGTGCGTGAACGCGGACCCCGCACGCGCCTTCTCGATCGCGGCGATGGTGTTGGTCGCGTTCGGGTCGATCGGCGAGCCCTGCGGCGCCCACAGCAGCTTGCCGCTCGCCGAGAAGATCGCGAACAGGTCCGGCTGCACGCTGTTCTTGGACGACAGCCGGTCGATCATCGACTTGCCGATCGCCGCGACATCGGGCGGGTCGATCGCGAGCGCGGCGCGCAGCGCTGGGTCACCGGCGAGCAGCTCGACGGTGCCGGTCATGCCGCGGCCCACGCGCTCTTGGTAGAACTCGTAGCGGTGCAGGTGCTTGGCGAGGAAGTTGCCTCGATTGAGGAACGTCGACTTCTGCTTCACGACCATCGTGCCGCCGAAGATCAAGAGGCCCGCGAGCAGCAAGCACGCGAGCAAGAACTTCAGAAACATCGGGAACCGCAGCCTTCGGCTCATGACGACCTACCTTCTTCCGTGCCGGACGCGATCGCGCGCAGCGCCTCGACGGTGAGCACGGCGCCGGCGTCGAGCACGCGCACCGACCCGGTATCGGTGGCGGCGATGCCGGCGAGCAGCGATGCGACGGAAGGCGATACGTTCGCGGGTGGTGGTTCGAGCGCCTCCGTCAGCGTGCGCAGCTCGCGCATGCGATCGACGACGATGCCGGCCGTGCCCGCCGCGTGCGAGATCACGACGATGCGGCTGTCGTCGCCGAGCTCGGTGCGCGGCAGACCGAGCAGCACCGCGAGATCGAGCGCGGGCACGATCTCGCCACGCAGGCTGAACACACCGGCGAGGCATGCGGGCGTGAGGAACACGCGCGTGATCGGCTGCATCGGCACGGTCTCGCGCACGTCGCCGATCGGGATCGCGAGCTCCTGGCCGCGCAGCTCGAAGCAGACGACACGTAAGGCATCCCCCACGCGGGGAGGTTAACCGATGTTGAAGTCTTCCTTCTCGTGGTGGGTGCCGCTACCGTCGCGGAACCGCGCGAGCGTGTAGCGGTTGAAGATCTCGTGCGGCGCGTCGCCGGTGAGCCAGTCCGCGTACAGCTTGCCGACGATCGGCGCCATCATGAAGCCGTGCCCGACGAACCCGCACGCGAGGAAGAAGTCCGGGTGGTCGGGCGCGGCGCCGAGGATCGGGTTGCCGTCGGGTGACTGGTCGTAGGGGCCGGCCCACTGCCGCAGCACCTTGATGTCGCCGAGGATCGGCATCAGGCGCACGAGCCGGCGCGCATAGGTCGCGAGGAACTCGAGCGTCGAGCCCATCGCGTACGTCGACCCATGCCCGGGCACCGTCACGCCGCCGACGATCTCGCCGCGCATCGACTGGCTGCAGTACAGCCCGCTCGCGAGCTCCGACACCATCGGGCGCAGGAACGGCTTGAGCGGCTCGGACGAACAGATCTCGTGGCGGATCGGATACGTCGGGACGTCGACCGCGATCATCTTCGCGAGCTGCGGCGACCATGCGCCGGTCGCGTTGATCACGCGGCGCGCGCGCACCGGGCCGCGCGGCGTGTGCACGACGTAGCCGCCGCCGTCGATCGGCTCGAGCCCGCTGACCGGCGTCTGCGTGAAGATCTTCACGCCATGGGCGGCGGCCTGCCGCGCGTAGCCCCACAGGAACGGCCATGGGAACAAGATCCCGTCGCTGGGGTTGTACGACGCGCCGACGATGCCGGTGAGGTCGAGCTCGGGGACGATGTCCTTGGCCTCGCGCGGCTCGAGCATGCGCGTCGGCACGCCGCAGCGATTCTGCAGCGAGATGTTCTTCTCGAGGCGCGCGACCTCCTGCGCGGAGCGCGCGAGAAATAGATATCCGCCCTGGCGGAACCACACGTTCACGCCGAGGTCGACGGCGAACCGCCGGCACAGCTCGACGGACTCCTGCATCAAGCGGATGTTGATCTCCGTCGACCACTGCTGGCGCACGCCGCCGCCGTTGCGGCCCGACGCGCCCTCGGCGAGGTAGCCGCGCTCGAGCACGACGGCGTCGGTGAGGCCGCGGCGCGCGAGGTGATACGCGATCGAGAGCCCGATGACGCCGCCACCGACGATCGCGATCTCGGTGCGCGCGGGCACCGGGCCGGCGTGGCCTTCCAGCGTCGAGGGCAGCCGGATCTCGCCGGACACGTCCGCGCGGCTCTCGTCGTCTTCCTCGTCGATGATCGGCTGCATCAGGGCTCCTCGCCGTCGCCGGGATCATCGGGGAACCTGTGCGCGGCAGGATCGCGCGCGAGCAGCTTGAGCGGCGTCGGGGCGAGCGGTGGGCGCGACGTGAACGGCCGGATCGTCGCGGGCGGCTGCCCGGTGATCCGCGCGAGCTGCAGCGCGACGACGGCGAGGCACTCCTTGCCCTGACACGGTCCGGTGCCAAAGCCCGTGTAGCGCTTGACCTCCTCGATATCGCAATAGCCGCGCGCCACGCTGTGCTCGAGGTCCGCGAGGGTCATGTCCTCGCAGCGACACAGGACGATCTTGCCCGCCATCAGCACGCTCCTGCGACGGCCGCGCCGACGCGCTCGCCATCGCTGGCGGCCGCGGCAGGGCCCTTGTACCCGGTGACGTCGCCGCACGCCCACACGTTCGGCGTCGACGTGCGACCGTGTTCGTCGACGACGACACGGAAGCCGCCGGCCTCGGCATCGAGCACGACGTGACATCCGTGCTGGCGGGGGCCCTCCGACGCGGGCGCGGGCAGGGCGGCGACGGCGACGATGTCGCAATCGACCTTGCCGCGCTTGGTGTGGACCGCGGTCGTCCAGCTGCGTCCGCGCGTGCCGACGACGTCCGCGAGCGCGACGCGCGTGACCTCGGCGCCGGCCACCACGAGCGCACCGGCGAGCGCGCTCGCGTCGGCGGCGACCTCCGGGACCTCGACGATGCACACGCGATCGCCCGCGAGGATCCCGTGATCGACGAGCAAGCGGCCGACGGCACGCGCGGCGATCACGCCCGGACGATCGTTGTCGGCGAACGGCAGGTTCACGACGTAGCCGCCGGTCGCCCAGATCCATTGCTTCGCGTAGACGCGATACAGCCGCTCGGGCGAGGCCGCGGCGAGCACGCCGCCGTCGTCCTCGGGGAAGAAGCCGATCGCCGTCGCGCGCGCGAGCACCAGCGCGTTCGCTTGCGCGGCCGCGCCCCATCGCCGCTCCGCCTCGCCGCGGCCGAAGCGAGGATCGGTCCGCAGGCTGCCACCGGGGCGCAGCTGATCGTCGATCACGACGGTCGAACGTCCCGCGCGCGCGGTCGCGGTCGCGGCGGCGAGGCCCGCGGCGCCGCCGCCGATCACGCACACCTCCATGTCGAGGCGCTGCACCTCGGGAGTGTTCGTAGGCGCGCGGTCGGGCAGCTTGCCCAGGCCCGACAGCTGGCGCACGACCTTGTTCGCGAGCTTGTTGAGCACCGACGAGCCAGTCATGAGCGTGTGGTGATCCATGCCGCGGGCGAACAAGAAGTCGACCGCGCCGAGCAGATCGATCTCCGCCGATGGAAACGCGTTCTGTCCCTCGACCTCTGCGCCTGCTTCGCACGGCGCCTGGCACGCGCGGAGATTCGGTACACCGCCGAGCCGCACGAGGCAGCCGCTGCAGTGCCCTTCGAGGCAGAAGAAGGTGCGCGGGCGGTGATACTTCAGCGATCGCGACAGCACTCGCGTGCCGTTCGCGAGCGCCGCGGCCGCGATCGATTCGTCCGCGTACGCGCGCACCGCGCTGTCGGCGATCCGAACTTCCAGTGCGGGGCCGCGTCGTGCGTCGTGACCGGGGAGGCGTCGAGCCACGCTACTGCTTATCACCGCCTCACTTCGTTGCGGAACTGTCGACGCCTGCGATACCGTTTCCGCCTCGAAAGGACAGGGGAAACCTCGATGGCGACACCTACCAGGCCGTGCCCGTATTGCGGCGCAGCCGTGCTCCTCAACGCGCCCGCGTGCGGCACCTGTGGCCGCCCGATGCCGCCCGTGCAGCAAGGGGCTCCGGCCGCCGCGCCGGCCAAGACCATGTTCGGTTATGTCGCGCCGCAGATCGGGCAAGCTCGCCCGGGTGCACCCGCGGCTCCGGCGCCCGCGCCGGCAGCTCCTCCGCAGGCCGCGCGTCCGGGTGCACCGGCGCCCGGTGGCTATGGTGCGCCGCAGACCCCGCCCGGCTATGGCCAGCCGCCGCAGCAGCAAGGCTTCGGTACGCCGCAGGCTCCGGCGCCCGCG
>DATLHR010000222.1:0-1588 GCA_035539815.1 Kofleriaceae bacterium | reverse complement strand
GAGGAGAGCGGCTGCGGCGTCGTGCTGGTCGAGCAGCACATCGAGCTCGCCCTGACGATCGCGGACCGCGGCTGCGTCCTCTCCCACGGGGAGATCGTCCTCCGCGGCGAGGCCGAGGAGCTCCGCGCGAACCACGAGCTCCTGATCTCGAGCTACTTCGGTGAACATGCCGACCTCTACGCGGGAGGGTCGAGTTGAGCCGGTTCGCGGCGCCCGATACGAACTACGAGAAGCTGCGTGCGGCGATCGTGCGCGGCGAGATCGCGCCGAACTCCCGTCTCGTCGAGTCCGACGTCGTCATGTCCTTCCACATGACCAGGGCCGCGGTGCGCAACGCGCTGATCCGGCTCGAGCAGGAAGGGCTGGTCGTGCGCGAGCCGCACCGAGGCGCGCGGGTGCGGCAGGTGACCGACGTCGAGGCGATCGAGATCCTCCAGGCGCGCGCCGTGCTCGAGGGGCTTGCGGTGCGCCTCACCGCCGAGCGGATCGACGAGACCGGCGCGGAACGGCTGCGAGAGTCGCTGGCCAGGCACCGGGCGCTGCTCGAGTCGGGCGACCTGCTCGGCGCTTCGGACGCGAACGCCGACCTCCACGCGACGCTGCTCGAGCTGTCAGGGCACAGCACCGCCCAGCGCCTCATCCACGGGCTCAACTCGCAGACCGTGCGGTACCAGTACCGGACGATCCTGATCGCGGGTCGGCCGGCGGCGTCCCAGGCCGAGCACGCGGCGATCGTCGAGGCGGTCATCGCGCGCGAGCCGGAAAAGGCCGAGGACGCGATGCGCCGGCACCTGTTCAACGTGGCCGACGCGCTCGAGCGGGGTTCGCTGACGCGCATCGACAGCGTGAGCCGCGGGGTGATCGAGGCCGGCGGTGGGTAACCATCCAGCACAAGCGAACGCGCCGCGGCGCGGGGAGGGATCGACGTGAGCGAGAAGAGCCTCGAAGAGCTGCTGCGATCGTCGGGGAACCCGGTCGAGCTGCTCCGCAACTCGCAGGCGGGCCCGAACGTCTACCCCGGCGTGCCGTCGGAGTACACGAACTGGCGCGACGAGCAGCAGGCGTGGCAGCAGACGTGCGTGCTCTACAACCAGTCGTACCACATGGCGGATCTGGCGGTCCGCGGCCCGGACGCGCAGGCGCTGCTCTCCCACCTCGCCGTGAACAGCTTCGAGGGCTTCGGGGTCGACCGGGCCAAGCACTTCGTGCCCTGCACGCCCGACGGGTACGTGATCGGCGACGTGATCCTCTTCCACCTCGCCGAGAACACGTTCAACCTCGTCGGCCGCGCGCCCGCGCTCAACTGGATCACCTACCACGCGGAGACCGGCGATTACGACGTCGAGGTGGAGCTCGACCAGCGCTGGGCGCTGCGCACCGACGGCCGCCGCCGCTCGTACCGCTTCCAGGTACAGGGCCCGAACGCGATGCAGGTGATCGAGAAGCTGCTCGGCGGCCCACCGCCCGAGCTCCCGTTCTTCCGCATGACGGACGTGACGATTGCGGGAAGGCCCGTCCGCGCCCTGCGGCACGGGATGGCCGGCCAGCCCGGGTGGGAGCTCTTCGGGCCGTGGGACGACGAGGCGCC
>DATLHR010000221.1:0-39914 GCA_035539815.1 Kofleriaceae bacterium | reverse complement strand
GTGGTGATGAAGTCGGCGCGCGTGCCCGACGTGATGAACGTCTTGGCGCCGGTGACGACGTAGTGGTCGCCATCTCGCTCGGCGCGCGTGGTCAGTGCGGCGACGTCGCTCCCACCGCCGGGCTCGGTGATCGCGAGCGCGGACACCTTGCCGTCGCGCAGACACGGCGTGACGAACCGCGCGTGCTGGTCGGGCGTGCCGAACCGGACGATCGGCGGCAGCGCGATGCTGTGGCTACCGAGGCCGACGAGGGTGCCGACCGAGCGACCGACCAGCAGGAGCTCCTCCGCGACGGCGAGCACGTGGCCGAGGTCGCCGCCCTGCCCGCCCAGCGCTTCCGGATAGCCGACGCCGGTGATGTCCGCCTCGCACGCCGCACGGTAGAGCGCGAGCGGGAACTCCTCGTTCTCCTCCCAGTCCGCGCTGAACGGCGCGACGTGCTGCGCGGCGAACCGGCGCGCGCGTGCGCGAAGGGCTTCGTGCTCGTCGGTCTCGAACAGGTAGAGCATCGGCGGAAGCATAAGCGATGGCGAAGTGATACGAAGAGACATGTCGTCCGCGCCGCCGATTCCTGCTCGTCTGCGTCGATCGCGTCACCTCTCGTGGTTCGGGCACATGGGCGCCGTGTACTTGTTCCACGACCTGTACGGCTACCTGATGGAGATGAGCCCCGACATCGCCGAGATGATCGAGGCGTTCGACGACGGCGTCGACACCGACGAGACCATCGCCTACTACCGGGGCAAGCTCGGCGACGCGGACCCCAGGCAGTTCGTCGAGATCCTCGCCGGCCACGCCGTGCTCGTCGATCCGAACGAGGACGAGATCGAGGGCATCTGGGCGTACGTTCCGATCCACGGCAAGTGGAACGTGTGGCGCCGGCGCGACGACAGGCTGACGCTGTGGACCGCATGGGGCGACCGGCCGGTGCAGCAGCTCTTCCTCGATCCGGAGGAGACCGCGATGTGGGACGCGTTCGACGGCAACAAGCGCCTGATCGAGCTGCGCCATCATCACGACAACGACAAGCTCGTCGCACTCGTCCGCAGGCTCGTGCACAGCGACGTGCAGGCGCTCAAGCTGAGCGTGATGCCGTGGTCGGTGTACGCGAAGCGTCCGGCGATGGCGCCCGCGTATCTGTCGTCGACGATGCCGTACACGCCATGGAAGGTCGGCACGCCCGTGCCCGGCACCAGCTCCCTGACCGAGTACTACAAGCACGACGTCGTCGACGCCAACGCGCAGTTCGATCATCAAGAGACGACGCTCTCCCACCTGCTGCGCGTCCCGCACCCCGCGCTGCGCGGCCGCACCTACGGACAAGCGCTCGTCGATGCGCTGCTCGCGAAGGACGCCATCCCACCAGGACGCGTGCGCGTGCTCGAGATCGGCGCGGGCCTCGGGTATGTCGCGCATGACGTGATCGAGCGCCTGCGCGCCCAAGGACACACCGTCGAGTACACGATCGTCGAGCTCTCACCCGCGCTCGCCGCCGCGCAACGCGCGCGCGTCGGCACCGAGCACGCCACGTGGATCGAAGGTGACGTCCTCGCAGTCACGCTCCCCGACGGCGCGTACGACCTGATCATCTCGAACGAGATGGCCGGTGACCTGCCGGCGCAGCAGCTATCGCGCGCGGACCTGGGGCTGGCGCCCGACTCGGGGACCGTCGATCGCGACAAGCTGCGTGCACTCTCGCGGCCGGCCGCCGAGCTCGGCGTCAACTTCGACGACGCGCCGGCGCCGTTCTACTTGATGACCGGCGCGTTCGAGCTCGTCGCGCGCGTCGCGCGCTGGCTCGCTCCCGGCGGCACCGCGGTGATCACCGAGTTCGGCGACCTCGCGGCCTACCCCAAGCTCTCGACGCACCTCGATCACCCCGAGCTCTCGACGCACTTCGGACAGCTGCACCAGGCGGCGAAGGGCGCGGGGCTCGACGCCGCGATCGAGTTCGTGATCGACCTGCTCGACTTCGATCGCGAGCAGAAGGGACTCGCGACGACGCGCAGCCACTTTCGGGCGCTGCGTGCGCTGTTCGCCGACGCAGACATCGAGCTCGCGAAGCTCGGCTACACGCCCGAGCTGCTCGCCCGGACCATCGGCGACAAGCTCGAGCTCGCGACGGTCGGCGAGCTGCGATGGGATCGCATCGAGGATCGGCTGATGGGCCTCGTCCCGCACGAGTTCAAAGCTCTCGTCGCGCGTCGCAAGTAAGCGCGCTGGCATGCAGCGTGCTCGTTCGCGTCTGCATGCGGAACCTCTTGAACATAGCGCTTGCCGTCGGGCTGCTGGCCACAGCTGCGTGCGAGCGAGACACAACGACGCGCGCTGATCAAAAGGCCGACGAGCTCTATCAGCGGGGCAAGGAGACCGCGAGCGACCTCGGACGAGATATCAAAGCGCAGGGTCGAGAGACCACACGCGACATCGAAGGGGAAGCTCGACAGCTCCGCGAGGACCTGAGGTCGCGCAGCGACGCCGAGACGGCGGCGCAGCTGCCGCCGGATCAGGATCCGTGGGAGAACACGCGCGAGAACCCGGATCCACGCGCGCCGAAGCCGCCCGACATCACGGCGCAGGAGGAGCCGACCACGCCGCCCGGGACCGCTGCGCAGGACGAGCCGATCACCCCGCCCGACACCAGCGCGCAGCAGGAACCGCTGACGACGCCGGACACGTCGGAGCAGCCGAGCTCCACGTTGCCGCCGGAACCGACGACGCCGCCGGAACCGACGACGCCGCCGGCGCCGACGACACCGCCCGCGCCGACGACACCGCCCGCGCCGACCACGCCATACGGGACGGGCGCGCAGACGGAGCCGAGCACGCCGTACGACACGGGTTCGCAGGAGCCGATGACGCCGCCCGGGACCGGCGCACAACAGGAGCCGTACGACTCCACGTCGCCGGACACGAGCACGCAGCAACCGCTGACCACGCCGTACGACGCCGACACGCAACAGGAGCCGATGCCCCCGCCCGGGACGAGCGCGCCGCAGGAGCCGTACGAATCCACGACGCCGGAGCCGAGCACGCAGGAGCCCTCGGCGACGCCGTACGCTCCCAGCGCGCAGACGCAGCCCGGGACCACGCCCTCGACCCAGCCTTCGCCGATGGGACGCGATCAGGCAATGGACTCGGATCGCGAGTTCGCGAACCAGCGCCAGGCCAAGATCAACACGCTGACCGGTGTGCACGCGACGATCGCGTCGGAGCCAGGCGTCATCATGGCGGCGGCGGGCATACTCAGTCTGAACGAGAGCGACCGCGCGCTGCTCGACGAGAAGGTGCAGCAGCTGCAGCGCCGGATCGACGAGACCAGCACGCTGATCATGAGCCTGCGCAACGTCGACGCGTCCAACTGGTCCGCGCGCAACGAGGTCGTGGACGACAGCATGCGACGCCTCCAGCAGGCGCGCGACGATGCCTGGCAGTCACTTCACGACGCTGCGAACCACGTTCCGACCTCGATGCGTTGACCCGCCCCACTCCGGCGCGCCGTGCTAGCGTCGTGCTGGTATGGCGAAGCCCCTCGAGTACAACGCGACGCTGGTCGAGCGCGTCGACGTAACCGACGCGCTCACGTTGTTCCGCATCAAACCCGATCAGATGCCTGCGGAGCGGCCGTGGTTCACGCCGGGGCAGTACTGCGTGCTGGGCATGAACAACACCGAGCGCCCGGAGCTCGGATCGGTGCGGCGCTCGATGTCGATCGCCTCTGCGCCCGAGGATGACGGGCCGGTGGAGTTCTACGTCCGCTTCGTCTCGCATCCGGAGTCGGAGAACCCGCTGACCCACCTGCTGTGGAAGCTCGCACCCGGGGACCGCGTGTACATGCGCCCGGTGGCGGCAGGGGTGTTCACCGTCAAGGACACCATCGGCATCGATGATCCGCGACTGCGCGTGATGGTCGCGGCCGGTACCGGCTCGGCTCCCTTCATCTCGATGGTGCGCAGCGAGCTGCGCCGGAATCCGAATGCGGACCTCTCGAAGTGGGTGCTGCTGCACGGCGCCTCGTACCCGGCCGACCTGGGCTACCGCGACGAGCTCGCGCGCCTGGTCACCGAACACAAGCTCAAGTACTGGGGCACGGTCAGCCGTCCGAAAGAGGCGCCGGAGTGGAAGGGCGACACCGGGCGCGTGGAGGCGTTCTTCGAAGGCGCGCGGCTCGACGACCTCGAGCGCCGGCTCGGTCTGCCGTCCGGCGGCTTCTCTCCCGAGAACGTCGTGATCTTCATCTGCGGCCTCACCGGCACGATCACCGGCACGATCACGCCGCTGATCGATCGCGGCTTCGTGCCGGACTTCAAGCGCATCCGCGAGGCGCTCGGCGTTCCGCCCGAGATCAAGGACAGCGTGTTCTACGAGCAGTACGACACCGAGCCCGTGATCAACGTGAAGGACCCGACGGTGATCGAGCCGCTCCGCGAGCGCATGCAAGCAGCGCTGGCGAAGCTGTCATGACCGCGTTCGTCCTCGGTGCGACGGGCTTCGTCGGGCGGGAGGTCGTGCGTCAGCTGTGCGTGCGCGGCACCGAGGCGATCGCGCACGTGCGCCCCGACTCGAGCAAGCTCGCCGACTGGCAGGCGCGGTTCGGCGAGCTCGGCGCGAAGGTCGACACGACGGCGTGGGAGGTCGGCGCGCTCGCCGCGCGCTTCCGCGAGGTCGCGCCCGCGCAGGTCTACATCCTCATCGGCACCACGCGCGGCAAGGCCAAGGCCGACGCGATCACCGGCGACATCTACGAACAGGTCGACCTCGGCCTCACGAAGATCGCGGCCGAGGCCGCCCGCGCCTCCGAGCGCCGCCCGCGCCTCGTCTACCTGTCGAGCGTGGGCGCCGATCGCGACGCCCGCTCCGCGTACCTCCGCGCCCGGGGCAAGGCCGAGGACGCGGTGATGGCCGCAGGCGTACCGTGGATGATCGCGCGGCCCTCGCTCATCACGGGCGACCGCGACGAGACGCGCATCGGCGAGAGTACGGCTGCGGTGGTCGGCGACGGTCTGCTCGCGGTGGTCGGCGCGTTCGGCGGCAAGAAGCTGCGTGCCCGCTTCCGTTCGACGACGGCCGACGTGCTCGCCTCGGCGCTGATCCGGCTCGGGGAGGCGCCCGAGCACGACCGGATCGCCGACGGCGCCGACCTGCGTTAGTCGAAGCGCGGCAGCGGCGGGACCTCGACCACGACGATGTTCTCGTCGCGAGGGATCGGCGTGCACCGGACCTCGACCTTGTCGTTGTGCGCCTGCATCTTGCCGAGCTGTTCGTTATCGGTGAGCTCGGCCGGCAACCCGACGGCGCACGCGGTGCCGCCGGACGCTGGCGCCGCGATCTTCGCGAACAGATCGCCGCGACGGCCGACCGCGGCGAGCGGCTCCGGACGCGCGGCGTCCCACGACTGCGCCAACGCGCGGGTAGCGGAGGGCACCGCTTGCGCGAACGCACGTGCGTTGGTGGAGGCCTGGGCGCCGGGGACGACGATCACCTGTGCGTTCCCGACCGGCGTCGCGACCGTGCTGCGGACGACGACGTAGATCGTGCGCTGGGTGGCGGGGACCTCGAGCAGGACGCCCTCGACCACCGGCGCATGGGCGTCGACCACCGCGGACGCCATTCCCGCGGTCTGTCGCCACAGCGTCGCGTGCAGGCGCAGCTTCTCTCGCGGCACGCCCCCGAGCGAGAAGCGGCCATCGGGGAGCAGCGGCGCCGCGAAGGAATACCGGATCGGCTTCGGGTCGTCCTCGACGAGCCTGCCATCGACGAGGAGGTTCGCGGTACTCGCGCCGTGGAGCTCCACACGGCCGTCGATGCGACTCGTCGGCTGCAACGAGAGCGTGAGGCCATCTGCCACGGGCGCTGGCCGCGACCGGCGATCACCGAGCTCGGCGATCACGACGCCGTTCGCGGGCGCGTCCGGAAACGCAAAGCTACCGTCGCTCGCGGACGTGGTCTCGCGCCACGACCCGTCGTCGTAGAACGTCATCGAGGCAGTGTGCGAGGTCCCGATCAGCTGCCATGCAGCGACGATGCGGGCGCCGGCGATCGGTGCACCGCGCTCGTCGACGACCTTCCCGTGCACGCTAATCGGCTCATGCTGTGGTTCGCGCTTCCGGTGCTTGGCCATGCGCGCCTCTGCCGATTCGATCCGGCCGGCGAAGAAGTCGGCGAGCGCGATCGATCGCTGGAGGCGGCGGGTCTCGGGTGCATCGTCGCCGAGCGCCGATTGCGCGCGCGCTTCCCATGCGTCATAGAGCTTCGCGTTGGCAGCGTCGTCGTCGATCCGACCGCGGCGCATGCGGAGCTCGGCCGCCTCGATGCGCGCCGAGAGCTCACCGGCGACCCGGCCCCGCTTCGCCAAGCCCTCGGCGGCGGCGTCCATGTGCTCGATCGCGCGGTCGAGGTCGTCGATGCGCTCCGCAGCGCGCGATTTCAGCACGTGGAGGCTCGCCACCAGATCCACTTGCGCCACGCGCTGTACCGCGGCTTCGGCACGCGAAAGCTTCGTCGCGCTGGTGCCTTGCGTCGTCATCTGCGCGAGTGCGCGCGCCGTCTCGAACAGCGCGACGTCGGCGCGGATCCGATCATCGCCGCACGCCTCGCTGGCCTGCTGCGCGGCGGCGAGCGAGGCCTCTTCCTTCGTGTACCAGTTCACCGCGCTCCGGTGCACCAACGCGCGCGCACATGGATCACCTGCGGCGTCGACACGCGACACCAGCATTGCGTGGGCGGGCGTGTCGGTCTCCGCCGTCTCCTTCAGCTCCGCCGCCATGACCTCGTCGAACAGCGGCGAGGCGACGACGAGTCGCGGCGGGACCGCCTGGAGGCAAACGGCCGGGTCGACGAGGTGCATCGGCGCATCGACATACGGCTCGCCGGCGAGCCCCGGAAGCGCACGGATCACGCTCGCCGCGCGAGAGAGGACGCCGTCGAGACAAGCGACGCGTGCGGTGCGTTGCTGCGGGTCGGACGTGCACGCGCGGGCGCGGGCATCGCGCCACGCTCTCAGCTCGGCCTCGAGGAAGCGGCCGTTCTCGGCCTGCTTGCCCGCCGCGATCGCCTGCGCCGTCGCGGGCGTCCAGATCGCATCGAGGTCGAGCGCGGGCGCGGGACACGGTGGAGCGCCGGGTGCGCTGCTGCGCCCGAGCGCGAGCGCGAACACGCCGGCGCCCGCGAGCGCGGCGGCACCGATCGCCATGACCGCGATGCGCCGCGAGCGGGCGGGCGCGAGCCGCGCGAGCAGCGCATCCATGCTCGGCCACCGCCGTGCGGGATCCACGGCGAGCCCGCGCAGCACCACGGAGCGGAGGCGGCGCGGCAACGGCGACGCATCGAGCGCGTCGGGCCCCTCCTCGATCCGCGCGCGGAGCTCCTCGATCGTCTTCCCGATGAACGGCCGCGCCCCCGCGAGCGCCTCCCACAGCGCGACGCAGAACGCGAACTGATCGGTGGCCGGCGACACCGCGGCCGCGCGCCACTGCTCGGGTGCCATGTACGCGGGCGTGCCGAGCACGGCGCCGGTCGCCGTCAGCCCGGCCAACGAGCTCGGCGTGACCGACGGCGTGCTCGTCGTCGCGTCGGCGCCGACCGGCAGCGTGGTCGCCAGCGGATCGGCGTCCGGATCGAGCACCGCCTCGCGGGCGAGCCCGAAGTCGGTGACCGCGATGCGGCCGCCCTTCCCACGCAGCACGTTGTGCGGCTTGAAGTCGCGATGGACGATGCCCGCGGCGTGCGCGGCTGCGAGCCCGCGCCCCGCGGCGAGGAACGCGTCGATCACCTCGGCGGTGCCGCGGCGCTCGCCCCGCAGCCACTCGGCCAGGCTCTCGCCTTCCACCAGCTCCATCGCGACGTAATCCTGCCCGCCCGCCGAGCTCACTTCGTACACGGTGACCACGTTCGGGTGCGCGAGCCGGGCCATCGCCTTGGCCTCGCGCTGCAGGCGCTGCGCCGCGTCGCGATTGCTCGCCCGCAAGACCTTGAGCGCGATCCGGCGCTCGAGATCCGGGTCGAAGGCGACGTAGACCACGCCCATGCCGCCGGCCCCGAGCTCTCGCTCGACGCGAAACCGGCCGATCGTCCGCGCGGTGGTCTCCGAGCGTGCATGCGGCGAGGCCGGTGCCGTCGCGGTCCGCGATAGCGGGTCGTTCCCGTCGGCCACCGACCGAGGATACCGTATCCCGGCCTAGCCCTCCGCGAGCTCGGCCGCGATCCGGTCGAGCTGGGGTGACATCATCAGCGTGAAGTGGTCGCCGCCGACGACGGTCTCGCGGAGACCGCCGAGGGTGTGCGCCGACCAGTCGCCGAGCGCGCGCGACGACCACCACGCGCGCATCGGCGCGTTGATCTGACCGCGGACGTGGCCGCTGACGAGCTGGAAGTGGCGGAACCGCAGCTTCATCATCGCCTCGAAGCGCTCGCGCTCGACGGCGCCCGCGGCGACGAGCCCGCGCGCCTCGCACCACGCGAGTAGCTCCGCCGGCTGCGCGCGGGCCGCGACCAGCGTGCGCAGCTCCGGGTCGCGCAGGGCGAGCGTGACCTGCGCGACATTGGGCGCCCACGACTGCACGTCGTACAGCGCGCCGGTCAACGCGAGCACGGTCTGCGCGAGCTCGCTCGCGGTGTCCTGCGCGGCATTGGCGTCGATCACGCCGACGAGCGCCACCTTGGCACCCGCGCGCTCGAGCTCGCCGGCGACCGCGTGCGCGATCACACCACCCATCGACCAGCCGAGCAGCACGTAGGGTCCCTGCGGGCGCGCCTCGCGGACGATCCGCGCGTAGTCCGCGGCCATCTCCGCCAGCGACGCGTGCTCGGTGTCGGGTGCACCGCCGGCGCGCGACCGGATCGCGTACAGCGGGCGGCGATCACCGAGCAGCTTGCGCAGCCCGAGGTACGCCGTGATCTCGCCGCCCGACGGATGGATGCAGAACACGGGCGCGGCGTCGCCGCCGGCGTGCAGCGTGACGAGCGGGCTGGTCGCGGGCGCCGCGCCGCCGAACAGCTCCTTCATCAAGAAGTCGACGACGGCGTCGATCGTCGGATAGCTCACCGTCAGCGTCGCGGGCATCGGTCGGCCGACCGCGGTGCCGATCGCGTTGCCGAGGTCGACCGCGGCGAGCGAGTACACGCCGAGGTCATCGAACGTGGCGTCGGGTAGCGTCGGGTCCTCGGAGAACCCGAGGTCGTCGAGGCGCTGGACGATCGCGGCGCGCAGCCGCGCGGGGCGCTCCGCGGGTGCGGTCGCCCGTAGCTCGGTCACGAGCTCGGTGTCGGTCACCGCGCTGCGCGTCTTCTCGATCTGCTCGCGCAGCTTCTGGGTCTGGACCTTGCCGACCTCGGTCTTGGGCAGCTCGCCGAGCATCACGACGCGCCCCGGCAGCTTGCGCGGATCGAGCGCGCCGCGGCAGTGCGCGAGCACGGCGTCGGCGGTGAGCGTCACGCCGGGCGCGGGCACCACGCACGCGACGACCTCCTCGCCGAGCAGGTCGTTCGACACGCCGACCACGGCGCACTCGGCGACGCCGGCGAGGGAGCGCACCGCCTCGGCGACCTCCTGCGGCGACACCTTGTTGCCGCCCTGGATGATGATCTCCTTGCTGCGGCCGACGAGGAAGAGGTACTTGTCCGCGTCGAAGTAGCCGAGGTCGCCGGTGTACAGCCAGCCGTCGCGCACCTTGGTCGCGCTGTCGTCGCTCTGGCGGAAGTACGCACCGCTCATCCACGGCGCCTTGAGCACGACCTCGCCGACCTCGCCGGCCGGCAGCTCGCGGCCCTCCGGGTCGAGGATGCGCGCCTCGACGCCGGGGATCACACGCCCGACGGAGCCGGGCTTCGCGCTGCCGACGTTGAACGTGATGCCCGGCAGCTCGGTCATGCCATAGCCGACGGTGGGCCGGAAGCCGAACGTGCTCTCCATGCGCTCGACGAGCCCGGCGGTGACCGGCGCCCCGCCGATCGCGATCTCGCGCAGCGACGAGCGATCGTGGCGCGCGAGCTCCGGCGACGCGAGCAGCATCTCGCACATCATCGGCACCAGCGGCGCGACCTCGACCCGGTGGCGTGCGATCGCCTCGAGCACCGCGCGCGGCTCGAACTCGGCGAGGCACACGAGCTTCGCCTTCATCACCATCCGATAGAACAGCAGGATCATCCCGAACGTGTGCGCCATCGGCAGCGCCGCGAGGAACACGGTCGCCGGCGCTGCGGCCTCCTTGCGATTCGAGGCGGCGAGATAACGCAGCCGCGCGATCAGCGCACCGTGCGTGTACGTGACGCCCTTCGGCGTACCGGTGACGCCGCTGGTGTACGAGATCTGAGCGAGGTCGTCGTCGGCGCGCGGCACCGGCTCGACGAGCGGCGCGCTGCGGTCGACGAGCGCCTCGAACGACTCCCAGCCCGCGGTCGCGCGGCCGGCCGCGATCCGGATCCTCGGGCCGGCGGGCGCACGCGCGACGAGCACCGAGCTCGTGACGATCGCGGCAGCCTCGGCGTGCGAGGCGATGCGCTCGATCTCCGCGGCGGTCGCGCCGGGATGCATCAGCACGACCACGGCGCCGGCGCGAAGCACCGCGGGAAACGCGAGCAGCAGCTCGGGTCCGTTGGGGAGCACGACCAGCACGCGATCGCCGGGTTTCACGCCGAGCGAGCTCAACCCGGTGGCGAGCGAGGCCGCGCGATCGGCGAGCTCGCCACTCGTCCACGTACGATCCTCGTGCACGAGCGCGTCGAAGTCTCCGAACCGCTCGAGGGTGCGCTCCGTCCAGCTGGCGATGTTCATGCGTCCTGCGCTCCTAGGCCTTGGTTCCGGTGATGATCGAGTAGCGGCCGTAGCTCGGCCGCGCGGAAACGTCGACGAAGCCCGCGTCACCGAGGACGCGGCGGAGCTCCGAGAGCTGGTACTGACGTCCCTCGTTGGTGAGCAGCATCAGCATCGAGAAGGCCGCGGTCGAGGGCGGGCTCGGCTCACCGTCGGCGAGCAACATCTCGTGCAGCAGCACACGCCCCCCGGACGGCAGCGCGGCGAACGCCCGGCGTGCGAGGTCGGTGTTCGTGTCGGAGCTCCAATCGTGGAACACGTTCGACATCAGGATGGCGTCGTAGCCCGCGGGCCACGCGTCGCGGAACATGTCCGCGGCGTGGGTGTCGACGCGATCGGTGACGCCGCCGTCGGCGATGTAGCCGCGCGCGACCTCGCAGACGGCGGGGAGCTCGAGCACGGTGCACCGGATCGAGGGGTGGCGCTGAGCGATCGCGATCGCGAAGCAACCGGAGCCGCCGCCCACGTCGAGGACGCGCGTCGCGTGCTCGAAGCCCCCGTGCATCGCGACACCGACCGCAGCCGGCAACGAGTGACAGTGCATCACGCGCGAGACGTGCGCCGCGGCCTCCACGTCGATGTCGCCGCGCGCCCAGGCTTCCGCGGGCCGCCCGACCGCAGGACCACCGGTGCGCGGCCGCAGCGCGCGCATGAGCGAGGCGTGCAGCGGCCGCACGATCCCGAGGGTCTTGAGCAGCGGGCCCCAGTAGTAGGGACTGTCGGGCAACAGGTACGTGCGACCGAGCGCGGTCAGCTCGTACCTCGTCTCGCGCTGCGCGAGCAGCCCGATCGCCACGAGCAGATCGAGCAGCACGCGCGTCGCGCGCGCGTCGAGCGCGAGGCGGACGGCGAGCTCGAGATCAGTCGCCGGCTCGGCCGCGAGCCGCGTGAACACGCCGAGCTCGTCCGCGACCGCGGTGGCCGGTAGCTGATACATGGACAACCAGATGTCCCACAGCGCGCGATCTTCGACGGGCGGCAGCTCGTAGCGGCTCATCGTGCAACTCCGAAGGTGGGGTTCGAGAGCAGCTCCTTGCCGTACCTCTCGCCACAGGTGTCCATGTCGAACGCGCCGTGCTGGGTCATCGCATAGATGTCGCGGAAGTGGCGCTGCATCGCGTTGCCGCGGTGGAGCGCGCGACCACCACTGCCGCGCCACAGCTGGGTGATCGCCTCGCTGCATTGATCGATGACGAACGCCGCGTTGTAGACGATGCGCGCCTGCGCCGACGGCGACAGCGGCCGATCGGGCGCGCTGCCTGCCTCGGTGAGCTCGCGGCCGTCCCGCTGGAACATCGCGAGCGCGGCGTCGATGCGCGCGGTCGCCTCGGCGAGCCGCAGCGACGGTCCGACGGCCGTGCGCGCCGCGCGCCCGGTGAATGCGTTCACGCGCCCACCGATGTAGTCGCGGAACGCGGCGAGGTTGGCGAGCGCGGTGCCCAGCGCGACCGGTGGGAACGCCGAGTTGAAGATCGGCTGCCAGGGCACCTGATACAGAGGCTGCGGGTTCGCACGCTGGCCCGCCGTCGGCTCGGTCGCGACGAGCGGTAAGGCACGGTGCGCCGGCACCTCGACATCGCGCAGCGACACCGACTTGCTGCCCGTCGCGCGCAGTCCGGCGACCTCCCAGTCGTCCTCGATCGTGCAGGCCGAGAGCGGGACGAGGAACTGCGTCGCGACCGTGTTGGGATCGCGGCGGGGATTCGCCAGGTGCTCGGCCGTGGTCGGGAGTCCGCCGAGCATGACCCAGGTGCTGTGATCGATCCCGCTGCAGAACGACCACCGCCCGCTCAGGCGGAAGCCTCCGTCCGTGATCAGCGCCGAACCTGCCGGCGCCACCGACGACGCCACGCGCACGTCGGGACCGCCGGACCACAGCTCCGCCTGCGCGCGCGGATCGAACCACGCGGCGAGCAGGCCATGAAACGACAGCAGCGAGCCGACCCACGCCGTCGACGTGCAGCCGTGCGCGAGCTCGATCACGCCTTCCAGCACCTCGGAGATCGGCAGCTCGTCGCCGCCGTGGCGGCGCGGCACGAACGCGCGGAACAAGCCCGTCGCGGACAGCTCCTCGATCGACGCGCTCGGAACGCGGCGCGCCTGTTCGGCACCATCGGCGCGCTCGCGCAGCGCGGGGACGAGCTCGCGCAGGCGCTGGCGCAATGACAAGTTGTTACTCATACCTCATCTCCCTTCATCCCTTGCGCAGCCGGGCGGCAGCGAGCGTGGTCAGCGGCAGCTCGATGTCGTGTGCGCGAGCGGTGTCGGCGACGATGTCGAGGTCCTTGTGAAGGAGACCGCGATCGCCGAGCGTGCGCGCGCGCGCGAAGTGCGGCACGAGGTGCTTGCGCACCGGCGAGTCGGACCAGCTGCCCTCGAGCGCGGCGACCAGCTGGGGCGCGTCGAGCCCGATCGCACGCGCGTAGTCGAGCACCTCGAGCCACACCGCGATGGTGGTGCCGAAGATCGCCTGGTTGCAGGACTTGGCGGCCTGCCCCATCCCCGCGGCGCCGAGGTGCGTGATCCGCTGGCCGTACGCGGCGAGCCATGGCCGGGCGCGCTCGACGTCGGCCTCGTCGCCCCCGACGAAGATCGACAGCGTGCCCGCCCGCGCACCCGGCGCGCCCCCGGACACCGGCGCATCGAGCCACGCGATCGCGTGATCGCGCTTCACCCGCTCGGCGAGAGCGCGCGTGCGCGCGGGATCCGCCGTCGAATGATCGATCACCAGCAGGCCTGGCTTCGCTCCTTCGGCGAGACCATGTGGACCGAGCGCGACCGTCTCGACCGCCTCGGTGTCGGTCACGCACAGCAACACCGCCTCACACGTCGCGGCGAGCTCGGCCGCCGACGCCGCCGCGCGAGCGCCGCGATCGAGCGCCGGCTGTAGCCGCGACGACGTGCGCCCCCACACGTGTAGCTCGTGGCCGGCGTCGAGAAGGCGCAGCGCCATCGGCGTGCCGATCGCACCGAGACCGATCCAGCCGAGCTTGCTCATCGCGCGGGCCTCGCCGCCGCCGCGATCTCGGCCGCGATCGTCTCGAGGTACGGTGGACGGATGACGGTGAAGTGATTCCCCCCGAGCACCGTCTCGACGAGCGCACTCGTATGCGGCGCCCAGTCGCCGAGCGGGCGCTCCGCCCACCACGCGCGCATCGGGGCGCGGGTCACGCCGCGAGGGTGCTCCCCGACGAGCTGGAAGTGGCGGTACCGCAACCGCATCATCGCATCGAACCGCTCGGGCGTGAGACTGCCGGGTGCGATCAGCCCGTGCTCCTCGCACCACGCGAGGATCTTGTCACGCTCGATCCGGCTGGTGAACAGCGCGCGCAGCTGGCGATCGACGAGGTCGGGCGCGGGCAGTGTGGATGCGGCGACGTCGTAGATCACGCCGGTGAGCGCGAGCGACAGCTGCTGCAGCTCGCTCGCGGTCTCGGCGCGCGCGGTGCTGTCGATCGCGCCGACCAGGACGACCTCGCCACCGGCGCGCTCGAGCTCGACGGCGACCGCGTGCGCCGTGACCCCTCCCATCGACCAGCCGACCAGGATGTACGGGCCCGTCGCACGCGCGGTGCGGATCTCCTCCGCATAGTCCGCCGCCATCGCGGCGAGCGTCGTGTGCTCGCGCTCGGGCGCGGACGTCGCACGCGACTGGATCGCGTAGAGCGGCACATCGTCGCCGAGCAACGCGCGCAGCCGCAGGTACGCCGTCGCATCACCACCCGACGGATGGAGGCAGAACACCGGGGTCGCCGTCCCGCCGCCGTTGAGCGTGATCAGCGGCGAGGTCTCCACGGCGGGTGCGGGCGCGAGCTTGCCGGCGACGTGCGCGGCGAACGCGCCGAGGCTCGGGCGCGCCATGAGCTCGGAGGTGGCGAGGTCGATGCCGAGCCGCTGGCGCAGCGCACCGAGGAAGTCCATCACCCGCAACGAATCGAGGCCGTCGTCGAGGAGGTTCCTGTCGGCGGCGAGCGTTTCGGTCGCGCGACCGAGCACGCGGCCGAGCACGGTGCGCGCGAGCTGCACGATCTTCTGTGTCCGCTCGTCGAAGGAGAGCGCCGCGAGCTCGCGCTGCATCGCCGCCCTCGGCGACTCGCGAGCCGGCGCCTGGCCACTGCCGCCGCTCACCGGTGTGGACGCGCGTGCGACACGCGAGCCACCCCACGCGACGGCCCAGTAGCGCTGGCGCTCGAACGGGTACGTGGGGAGCGCGACCTTGCGCTGCGGATCCCGGTACAGCCCGGACCACCGCGGCTCGGCGCCGTGCACGTACAGCTCGCCGAGGCTGCCCAGGATCTGCTGCCAGTCATCATGGTCGCGGCGCAGCGACGGCAGCCACGCCCGCTGCCCGGCCTGGCGCGTGACGCACTGCTGCCCCATCGCGATCAGGATCGGGCTCGGCCCGAGCTCGACGATGACCTCGGCGCCCTCGGCGGCCATCGTCGTGATCGCATCGGCGAACCGCACCGGCTCGCGGATCTGCCGGCGCCAGTACGACGTGGAGGTCACCTCCTCGACACGCGCACGCTGCCCGGACACCGTCGAGATCCACGCGAGCTGCGGTGCCGCGAGCGCGATCGACGCGGCGAGCCGCTCGAACTCGTCCAGGATCGGCTCCATCAGCGGTGAATGGAACGCGTGAGAGACGCGCAGCGTCCGCGCCTGCACGCCCCTCGCCGCGAGGGCCTCGGCGACGGCGTGGACGGCACCCGTCTCGCCCGACAGCACGGTCGCGCGCGGTCCGTTGATGCCGGAGATCGAGACCCGATCCGCATGCGCCCCGATCGCCACCTGCACGGTCGCCTCGTCGGTGGCGAGCGCGACCATCGCCCCATCGCGCGGCAGCGCCTGCATCAAGCGCCCGCGCGCGGCGGCGAGGCGGAGGCCATCCTCGACGGAGAACACGCCCGCGACGCACGCGGCGACGAACTCGCCGAGGCTGTGACCGAGCACGAACGCCGGCTCGATGCCCCACGAGCGCCACAACGCCGCGAGCGCCCACTCGAGGGCGAACAGCGCCGGCTGCGCGAGCGCGGTGTCGTCGAGCGTGAGCTCACCGGCGCGCGGCTCGGCGAACAGCACCTCGAGCAGCGGACGCGGCAGCTCGTGCTGCAACAGCTCGGCGCACCGCTGCAGCGCCTGACGGAACGTGCGCTCGGTCTCGTACAGCCGCCGGCCCATGCCGACGTACTGCGAACCCTGCCCCGTGAACATGAAGCCGAGCTTGGGTGCGCGCGCCGGTGCGCGCGCGGCGGCGCCGGCATCGGCGTGCTCGCGCAGCCGCGCGATCATGTCGTCGCGGTCCGCCGCGACCACCGCGAGCCGGTGCGCGAAGTGGGCGCGGCCGGCCCCGGCCGTGTAGCAGACATCGGCGAGCGCGTCTCCCGACGCCGCGAGATGGTCCGCGTAGCGGCGCGCGAGCTCGGCGAGCGCGGTCTCCGAGCGCGCGGCCAGCGGCAGCACGTGGGCGCGCTCGACCTCGGCGGCGGGTGCGCCGGCGCGCGGCGGCTCCTCGAGGACGACGTGGGCGTTGGTCCCGCTCATCCCGAGCGACGTCACACCCGCCCGCCGCGGCCGCTCGGCGCGCCGCCATGGACGTGCGGTGGCGGTTACCTCGAACGCGTGCGCGAAGGGCGCGAGCATCGGATTCAGCGTGTGCTGGTGCAACGTCGCGGGGATCGCCTCGTGCTCGAACGCGAGCAGGACTTTCAACACACCTGCGGCCCCGGCGGCGGCCTCGAGGTGGGCGACGTTGGTCTTGATCGAACCGATCGCCAGCTTGTCGGGGCGCTCGACGCCGAGCACGGCGGCCGCGGCCTCGACCTCGATCGGATCACCCAGCGGTGTGCCGGTGCCGTGCGCCTCGAGGTAGGCGATGTCCGCCGGCCGGACCTTCGCGTCCGCGAGGGCGGACCGGATGACCGCCTCCTGGGCCTTGCCGTTCGGTGCGGTCAAGCTGCTCGATCGCCCGTCGTGGTTGATCGCGGTGCCGCGGATCACGCCGAGGATGCGATCGCGATCCGCCTCTGCATCCGCGAGCCGGCGCAGCACGAACACGACGCTTCCCTCGCCGCGGCCGAAGCCATCCCCGCTCGCGTCGAACGCCTTGCACCGGCCATCGGGCGCGAGCGCCTGGATCGCGGACAGCCCGATGAACGGCTCGGGGGCGCACATCACGTTGACGCCGCCCGCGAGCGCGAGATCGCATTCGCCCCGGCGCAGTGACGCGACCGCGTTGTGGATCGCCACCAGCGACGACGAGCAGGCGGTGTCGATCGGGAACGACGGGCCGTCGAGATCGAGGAAGTACGAGATGCGGCCGGCCGCCATCGACGGCAGCACGCCGAGCCCGGCGTTGCCACCTGCGTACGAGGACGCGCTGATCCCGATGAAGACGCCGGCGTGCTCGCGACGCTGGTCGAGCGGGTTGCGTCCCGCGTGCTCGAGTGCCTCCCACACGGTCTCGAGCAGCACGCGATGTTGAGGATCCAGATCGCTCGCCTCACGCGGCGTGAGGCCGAAGAACTCGGCGTCGAACATCTCGGGGGCGTCGATCAGCGCCGCGCGCTTCGCGTAGGTCTTGCCGGGTGTGCCGCGGACCGGATCGTAGATCGCGTCCATGTCCCAGCGATCGATGTCGCGCGTGCCATCGACGCCGGCCTCGAGCAACGCCCACAGCTGCGCCGGTGACGTCACGCCGCCCGGCATCCGGCAGCCGACGCCGATCACCGCGATCGGCTCGCGCTCACCGATCACGCGCGTGCGGGTCTCGGCGACCGGCGCGGCGCCGAACAGCTCGTCGAGCACGTAGCCCGTGATCGCGTCGACCGTCGGATAGCGGAACGTCAGCGTCGCCGGCAGCGCACGGCCGAGCGCGACCCCGAGCGCATTCGCGAGCTCGACCGCTCCGAGCGAGTCGAGGCCGAGGTCACCGAACGGCGTGCGTGCATCGATCGGCGCCCGCGGTGCGCGCAGCACCTCGTGCAGCCGCGCCTCGATCGCCTCGCGCAGGCGCTCGCGGCGAACGCCCGCCGGGTCCGCGCGCAGCGCTCGCACGAGCTCCGTCTCGCGCACGGCGGCGCGCGCACGCTCGATCTGCTCGCGCAGCACGTGCGCCTTGACCTTGCCCAGCTCGGTCTTCGGCAGCGCGTCGACGAAGTGCACGCGCACGGGTACCTTGCGCACGTCGAGGCCGGCGCGGCAGTGCGCGATCACCGCCTCGGCCGTCAGCGTCGCGCCCGGCGCGGGCACCACGCACGCGACGACCTCTTCTCCGAGGAACTCGTTGGGGACACCGACGGCGGCGCACTCGACGACGCCCGGCATCCGCGCCAGCACCTCGGTCACCTCGTGCGGGTACACGTTGTTGCCCGCCTGGATGATGATCTCCTTGCTGCGTCCGACGAGGAACAGCTCCTTGTCGGCGTCGAAGTAGCCGAGGTCGCCGGTGTGCAGCCAGCCGTCGCGCACCTTCGTCGACGCACCCTCCGTGCTGCCGTAGTAGGTCGCGCTCATCCACGGCGCCTTGACCAGCACCTCGCCGACCTCGCCCGGCGGCAGGTCGCGCAGCTCGCGATCCACGATGCGTGCGGCCACACCGGGGATCAGCCGCCCGACCGACCCCGGCTTCGAAGTGCCGGTGTTGAACGTGATGCCCGGCATCTCGGTCATGCCGTACCCCACCGTCGGACGGAACCCGAACGCGGCCTGCATGCGTTCGACGAGCTCCTTGGACACCGGCGCGCCACCGACCGCGAGCCCGCGCAGCGAGGACACGTCCCGTCGCCCGAGCTCCGGCGACGCGAGCAGCGCCTCGGCCATCGCGGGCACCAGCGGCGCGAACTCCACGCGATGCTCCTCGATCGCCTGCAACACCGTGCTCGGATCGAACTCGGCCATGCAGATCAACTTCGTCTTCACCACGAACCGGTGCAGCAACGCGACCGTGCCGAACGCATGCCCCATCGGTAGGACCGAGAGCAGCACCATCGGCGCCTCGGGATCGCGGCGATTCTGCTGCACGGCGACCAGCCGCAGCCGTGCGGCGAGCATGGCGTGCGTGAACACCACGCCCTTCGGCGCGCCGGTCGTGCCCGCGGTGTAGGTGATCTGCGCGATGTCGTCGGTCGAACGCTTCACCGGCTCGGCGAGCGGCGCGTGCTGTTCGACGAGCTGCTCGAACGACTCCCAGCCGGCGAGCCGCCTGCCCGCCGCGATGCGCAGGCGCGGCCCCCCGGCGGGCGCGCGCGGCGCGAGGGCGGCGCTGGTGACGAGCACGCTGGCCTCCGAGTGCGTGACGATGCGCTCGATCTCGGCGGCGGTCGCGCCCGGATGCACGAGCACGGCGACGGCGCCCGCGCGCAGGATCGCAGGGAACGCGAAGACGAGCTCGGGCCCGTTGGGCAGCACGACGACGACCCGCTCCCCTTCGGTCACGCCGAGCGCGCGCAGCGCCTGGGCGAACCGCGCGGCGTGCTCGTGCAGGGTGCGGCTGGACCACGCGCGTCCCTCGAAGCTCAGACCTTCATAATCGCCGTTGCGGTCGAGCTCCGAGTCCGCCCACGCAGCGACGTTCATGCACGACCACACTACTCCCTGGTCATGTCCCGACGCGACCGTCTCGACGACGTGACGCGATGTGTGGCGCGAAATTCCACCGGATTGGCGCGCCTCGCAAGACGGTGTCGATCACCCAACCCGAGTAGAGTAGGGACTCGTGCATACGTGCACGTTCGTTAGGGGAGACCAGACCGATGGACTACCAGCAGAGTGTCAAGGACGCCGCGAAATCGCTCAACCTGCTCGACGGAAGCGGCAAGCTCGTACCACTTGACTCGTTGACGGTGCTCGACCTCGTGAACGAGATCGAGCGTGTCACCAATGTCTCCGTTCCAACCACCGAGCTACGGCCCGAGGCCTTCGGGTCGATCGAGACGGTCGCGGAGTTATTGAAGAAGGTCTCGGCCCGCAGCACCGGCGCACGCTGACGTACCCGTCCTCGACGGATTGACGCGCCACGTCGGCGCATCTTGCCTGTAGATTGGCGCACCGCGCGAGTCGTAAAATGGTAATCGCGGCCGCCGTGCAGACGAGTATCGTTATCGGCTTGTCGCGATGAGGGACTAATCATGGACGCCGTGGGCACGTTTGTCGCCCGAGCCACGTCGACGAAGGAAGGCTTCATTGCTTCGCTGCGCGATGCACGTGCAACGCAAGCACGCCTCCTCACGCGCTACCTGGAGCTGAATCGCGACACGGTGTTCGGGCGCGAGCACGGGTTTGCGGAGCTGCGCACGCTCGATGACTACCGGCGCGCGGTCCCGATCCGCACGTTCGCGGAGCTCCAGCCCTACATCGATCGCGTCGTCGCCGGCGAGCGCGGCGTGCTCACCGCGATGGAGGCGGTGTTGTTCCTGTCGACGACGGGCACCACAGGCGCGCCGAAGATGATCCCGACCACACGCGAGTACATGCGCAACTCGACGCAGACGATGCTCGCCTACTGGGCAACGCTGATCGAACAGTTCCCGCAGCTCGCGCAGCGAGACGACTCGATCGTCATGCTGTTCATGGCGCCGAAGCCGTTCTCGACGTTCACGCCGACGGGCGTCCCGATCCACAACCCGACGTGCCTGCCCGCGGACATCAAGAGCGGGTTCCCGTTCGCGCGGGCACCGTGGTTTCCGCCGCCGTCGGAGCTGTCGGACGCCGACCGCCTCTATTACCTCGTGAGGCTCGCCGCCGAGCACCCGATCGTGGGACTCGCGTGCCTGCATCCGAGCCGGCTGCAATCACTGTTGCTGCTGCTGCAACAAAAGCACGAACAGCTGATCGAGGACATCGGTAAGACCAACTCCGCGCGGGCTCGCCAGCTCGCAGCCGCCGTGGAGGGAGGTCGACTGTTGCCGCGCGCGATCTGGCCGAGCCTCGAGTTCGTGTCGTGCTGGACCGGCGGCTCGTTCGAGCTCTATCTGCCGGAGATCCGTGCCGCGTTCGGCGGCCGCGTGTTCCCGCAGACCTCATCGTCATCGGAGGCGGGGCACATCACGCTGCCGATCGACGGCCGCGAGACCGACGGCCCGCTGACGATCCAGAACAACGTGTACGAGTTCCTGCCGGTGATCGGCGGCGTCCGCGTCGACGGACCGACGAAGACGTTCGACGAGCTCGAGCTCGGCGCCACGTACGAGCTCGTGCTGACCACGGCGAGCGGCTTCTATCGCTACGTGTGCGGCGATGTCTTCCGCGTGATCGACTTCCAGTACGGCGTGCCGTGCCTGCAGTTCGTCGGGCGCGGCGGCGTCAGTGACATGACCGGCGAGAAGATCTCCGACGAGCACGTCATCGATGCCCTGCGTGGTGCACTCCGGACGTGCGAGCTCGAGACCCGTGTCGCGACGTGCTGCGCGCGGTGGGGCCGCCCACCGGCGTACGAGTTCTACGTCGAGCCCGCGGGCACGTGGCCCGAGGCCGCGCGCGCGGCCTTCGAGGCAGCGCTCGACGCCGAGCTCCGCCGCATGAACTCGCGGTACGAGCTCAAGCGCGGGTTCGGCGATCTCGGGGCGGCGAGAGCTCGCCTCGTCCCCGCGGGCCTGTTCGGCCGCTATCGCGACCACCTGATCGCCAAGGGGCTTCCGCCGACGCAGCTCAAGGACAAGGTGCTGCACACCGATGGCGGGTTCCTCGCGTTCGTCGACGCCGCGCTCGGCACCTCGGCTTCATGACCCCCGATCGTCGACGCGAGGCCGGGCTGCAGTGGGCGGCGATGATGCGCGACGCACTCCGTCGCAGCAGCGCCGTGCTCGCGCAGGATCCCGCGCTGCGCGCGACCACCTCGACGCGCGACGACTTCGCGTCCCTGCGCGCGCACGGGCACGCGATCGATCTGCTCGCCGCCGCCTTCGAGCGATACCACGCACGGCCGTGCGTCGCCGAGCGAGCGCGCGCGGCACCAGGCGCGCCGGTCGAGGCGCGGTTCTTGCCGTTGACCTATGGCGAGGTTTGGCACCGCGTCGTCGCCCTCGCGACGGCGCTCGCAGCGCGCGGTCTCGCCCGCGCCGGTGACCGCGTCGCGATCCTCGGGTTCGCGAGCATCGACTGGGTGATCGCGGATCTCGCGTGCCTGTACCTCGGCGCGACGTCGGTGCCGCTCCAGACCAGCCTGTCGCCCGATGACCTCGCGCACGTCACCGCCGAGGCGAAGCCCGTGTGCCTGCTCGCGAGCGCCGACTACCTCGATGCGATCGCGCCGATCGTCCGCGTGCCCGAGGTACGTGAGGTGGTCGTCTTCGACGAGGCGCACGTGACGCCGGGCGCCCTCGCGGCCGCGATCGCGCGGACCGGGCGTGACGTGGTGCGGTTGTCGGCGCTGCTCGAGCTGGGGCGCACGGTGCCATCGCTCGCGCCCGCGCGCGTCGGCGACGACGACCTCGTGACGCTGTCGTACACGTCGGGCAGCACCGGCCGGCCCAAAGGCGTCCTGTATCCGGATCGCCGGTGGCTGCAGCGCATGCACGAAGCGCTCGCGGACGCGCCGCTGCCGTACGTCAGCATCGGGTACCTGCCGCTGTCCCAGATGGGCGGGCGGCTGACGACGCTGCGCTCGCTCGTCGTCGGCGGCTTGGTCTGCTTCTCGCCCGCGACCGACCTGTCCTCGTTCCTCGAGGACGCACGGCTGGCGCGGCCGACGCAGCTCATGATGATCCCGCGCGTCTCGAGCCTGGTCTATCAGGCGTACCAGCGGCGCGTGCTCGCCGAGGGCGCCGCGCGCGAGGCGGCGATCGTCGACGACATGCGCGCGAGCTTCCTCGGCGATCGCCTGTGTCTGGTCACCACCGGGGCGGCACCGACCGCGCCCGAGGTGCTCGCCTTCCTCGCGCGCTGTTTCGGCATCTCGGTGATCAACACCTACGGCGCGACCGAGCTCGGCATGGTCGCGGTCAACGGCCACGTCCGGCCCGACGTCGACTACAAGCTCGCCGACGTGCCCGAGCTCGGCTACACGACGCGCGACCTGCCCTACCCGCGCGGCGAGCTCCTCGTGCGCACGCCGTACAAGGCCCCGGGCTACTTCGACGGCTCGGCGGCGGCGCGCGGCCTCGAAGATGCCGACGGATTCATCCGCTCCGGCGATATCGTCGAGGAGCGCGCGCCGCGCCACGTGGTGTGGATCGATCGCCGCTCCGACGTGGTTCGCCTGCAGCAGGGCGAGTTCGTCAGCGTGTCGCGGCTCGAGCAGATCTACGTCGCGGGTGGGCCGCACTTCGCGCAGGTGTTCATCCATGCGAACCCGCTGCGCGCGTATGTGCTCGCGGTCGTCGTGCCGCACGCGGACACGCTCGCCGACGACGATGTTCGACGCGAGCTGGAGCGGATCGCGCGTGCCCACGGGCTCAAGCGCCACGAGGTCCCGCGCGAGGTGATCGTGGAGCGCACGCCGTTCTCGCGCGACAACGGCCTGCTCACCGAGTCGGACAAGCCTCGTCGTACCGCGCTGAAGGCGGCCTACGGGCCGCGCCTCGATGCGCTCGCCGACGCACTCGAGGCGCGCCAGCTGCGCGACCTCACGCCCGCGGATGTCGAGGGCCTGCCGCTCGCGGCGCGCCTCGCTCGTGCCGCGCAGGTCGCACTCGGTCGCGATGACCTCGACGTCGAAGCGGCGAGCTTCGTCGAGCTCGGCGGCGATTCGCTCACCGCGCAGCGCTTCGTCCAGCTCGCGGAGCGCGTGTGCGGCCGTGCTCCGTCGATCGCCGCGGTCCTCGATGCGAGCACAACGATCGCGCAGCTCGCGGCGCGCCTCACCGCCACGCCGACCGGGCGTCCGACGCTGACGGGCCTGCATGGCGACGCGCCGACCCACCTCCGGGCGTCGCAGCTCACCGTCGCGCGCGTGCTCGGCGAGGACGCGCTCGTCTCGCTGCCACCCCCATCGGCGATCACCGCGCCGCGCGTCGTCCTCGTCACCGGGGCGACCGGCTTCCTCGGCAAGTTCGTCACGCTCGAGCTGCTCGCACGCATGCCGCCGAACGGGCGCGTCGTGTGCCTCGCGCGCGCTCGCGACGATGCCGCTGCCCGTGCGCGGCTCGCCGCCGGCTACGCGCGCGATCCGGCGCTCGCCGCCCGGTACGCGGAGCTCTGCGCCACCGGTCTCGATGCGCGCGCCGGTGATCTGCTGCAGCCGCGGTTCGGCCTACCCGGCGAGGTCTACGACGAGCTCGCGCGAGAGATCGACGAGGTCGTGCATTGCGGCGCGCTGGTCAACCACGTGCTTCCGTACGCGGAGCTGTTCGAGCCCAACGTGCTCGGCACCGCCGAGGTGATGCGGTTCGCGCTGCGCAGCCGGCTCAAGCCGATCCGGTTCGCTTCGTCGATCGGCGTCACCGCCGCGCTGCGGACCACAGGCGAGGTTTCCGAGGAGGTCGCGCCCGCGACGCTGCGCGGCCACTTCCCGCTCGGCAATGCGTACGGCCTCGGCTACTCGGCGAGCAAGTGGGCCGGCGAGGTCATGCTCGCCGATCTCGTTCGCGCGGGCGTCCCCGTGCAGCTGTTCCGTTGCGGCATGTTGCTCGCGCACCGCGGCTACTCCCACCAGATCAACGAGACCGATCTGTTCTCGCGCCTGCTGTTCGGTCTCGCGCGCACCGGGATCGCGCCACCCTCGTTCTACGCGCCCGGTGCCGCGCGCAGCTTCGAGGGCCTGCCGGTCGATGTCGTCGCCGCCGCGATCGCGGCCGCACCTCCGACCGAGGGGCTGACGATCTATCACGCGACGAGCGATCGCCGTGACGATGGGGCCTCTCTCGATCGCGTGGCCGACTGGATCGGCGAGGCCGGGCTCCCGCTGCGCCGCGCGGCCGATCATGCGACCTGGTTCGCCGAGTTCCGCGATCGCCTGAGCGCGCTCGACGAGGCGGCGCGGCGACGGTCGCCGCTCGCTGCGATCGAGCGGTGGGCGCAGCCGACCGACGCGACCGAGGCGCCGCGCCTCTCGACCGTTCGCTTCCGCGCGCTCGTGCGCGAGGCTCTCGGCGTCGCCGAGCTCCCCGGCCTCGATGCGGCGCTCGTGCGGCGCAGCCTCGACGCGCTCGCGCTGTTGCCCGGAGGTGGCCGATGAGCGCCAGCTTCTGGAGCACCGCGCGAGCTGCCCCGGATCGCATCGCGGTCATCGACACCGACGATCGCGCGATCACCGCCGGAGCCTTGCTCGCGGAGGTCGATCGCCTGAGCCACGCGTTCAGCGCACGCGGCCTCGTCCCCGGCGACGCGATCGCCTTCGACCTCACCAACCGGGTCGAGCTGCTCGAGGTCTACCTCGCCGCGCTGCAGTGCGGCCTGTACGTCACGCCGATCAACACGCACCTCCTGCACGGCGAGGTCGCGCACATCCTCGCCGACAGCGGCGCCAAGCTGTGCTTCTACGAGAGCGCGACCGCCGAGGCCGCACGCGCCGCGTGCACGGAGGTCGGCCTCGCCGCGACCGACACCCTGTGCGTCAACGACGAGGCGTACCGCGCGTTCAAGTCCGCGCAGCCGGCGACCGAGCCGCACGCGCGCCGGCTCGGCGCCGCGTTCCTCTACACCTCGGGCACCACGGGACGGCCCAAGGGCGTCCGGCGTCCGCTGCCGATCGGTGCGCCCGAGGACGCGCTGCGCGCGGAGTACTACCTCGGCCTGTACGGCATCGCGCCCGGTGGCGATCAGGTCCACCTCGTGTGCGCGCCGCTGCACCATGGCGCCGCGCTCAACTGGTGCGTCGATCACCTCCACCTCGGCCACGCGGCGGTGTTGCGCGAAAAGTGGACGCCCGAAGGAATGCTCGCGGCGATCGAAGCACACCGCGTCACCGCGACCATGGTGGTGCCGACGCACTTCAAGCGGCTGCTCGCGCTGCCCGCCGGCGCGCGCACCACACACGATCTCTCGTCGCTGCGCCACGTGATCCACACCGGCGCACCGTGCGCGCCCGATGTGAAGCAGCAGATGATGGCGTGGTGGGGGCCGGTGATCTACGAGGTCTACGCGGCGTCCGAGGGAGCGGCGACGATGGTGACGCCCGCGCAGTGGCTCGCGCGCCCGGGCACCGTGGGCAAGGCGTTCCCGTTCGCGCGCGTGCGCGTCCTGCGCCCGGATGGCACCGACTGCGCTCCGGGAGAGCCCGGCGAGGTCTACATCCGCCACGCCGGCAGCCGGTTCTCGTATCACAACGACCGTGACAAGACCGAGCGTGCCTGGCGCGATGCCTTCTTCACCGTCGGCGACATCGGCTACGTCGATGCCGAGGGCTACCTCTTCCTCTGTGATCGCTCGAGCGACGTGATCGTCTCGGGCGGCGTGAACATCTACCCGTCGGAGATCGAGCAGGTGCTCGGTGCGCACCCCGCGGTCGCCGACGCCGCCGTGATCGGCACCCCCGACGACGAGTGGGGCGAGCGCGTCACCGCACTGGTCGCGCTCGCGCCCGGCGCCACCGCCTCCGACGAGCTCGTCACCGAGCTGGCGACGCACTGTCGCGCGCGGCTCGCGGGCTTCAAGTGCCCGCGCACGATCGAGGTGGTCGCGAGCTTGCCGCGCGGCGACAACGGCAAGCTCGCCCGCCGCGAGCTGCGCGAACCCTACTGGCGCGGCAGGAGTCGAGCGATTTGATCACCACTCGGCAACAGCGCTCGGTAGTGGAAGCGAGGTGCGACCTCCGCGAGCATGCGCGCGAGGCCGCGCCTGCTCGCGACGTACGTCGGCATCGACGCACGCAGGTGCTTCGTCAGCTCGTCGACGGTGACCTCGTCGCGGCCCGCCTCGCGGAAGTACGAGAACACGCACTCGAACATGCGCCGGTTGCGCAGCATGACCTGCAGCTTCTGCGGACCGCACTCGGCCAGCCGCTTGCGCTCCACCACCGCCGAGCCGCGCGCCATGCGAAACGATGCGGCGATCCGGCGCGTCGACGTGTCCTGCGTGCGATGCACGACGTCGCCGCGCACGACGAGCAGGTCACCCGCGCCGAGCGCCGGGGCTTGCCCCAGCGCCTCGAGGTCGAGCGCGAGCGTGCGGCTCGCGCCGGTGGTGCTGTCGTGCGCGATGGTGCGCGCGCCGCGCAGCTCGAACCGGCGCGCGCCACCACGGAGCAGGTAGCCGTAGGCGTCCGGATCGCGGGCCGCGATCACGTCGAACGGCACCACGACGATGTTCGAGCGCGCCGGATCTTCCTTGACGAACGGGATGTAGAAGTTGAGGTAGCTGTAGAGATCGGCGCACAGGTAGTACGGCTCGAACTCCTGGTGCCAGTCGAGGCTCGTCACCTCGTTCGCGAAGTACGTCGCGCCCTGGAACGAATCGACGTGGATGTCGGTCGCCTGCCGCACCGCCGCGGCGGCCGCGTCGAGCTTGCGCCGGACCAGCGCGAACGCCTTGAGGCCGACCGTCTTGATCTTGTAGTTGCGATTCGCGTCGGTGGCCGCGTCCTCGTAGTCGCGCACGAGTGCGGCGCAGTCGTCCGGAGAGAGGAAGCCACGCTGGACGACGAAGCCACGAGTCTGCAGGTCGCGCCACACGAGCCCACGATATCACCGCTCACCACGGAGCTGACATGACCGAAGGAGCTCGAACCTTCGCGGCGCGCGCGAAGGCCGCGAGGGCACGGCTGTTCACCGCGCTCGCCGATGCGCGCGCGGAACAGACGCGGCAGCTCCGGCAGGTGCTCGAGCGCCACGCCGACACCGCGTTCGGTCGCGAGCACGGGTTCGCCTCGATCCGCTCGGCCGCCGACTACCGGCGCGCGGTGCCGATCCGCACGTACGACGAGCTCGCACCGTGGGTGCAGCGCCAGATCGACGGCGAGACCAACGTCCTATCGTCGGCACCGCCGGTGCTCTACTTCAGCACCACCGGCACGACGGGCACGCCCAAGCACGTGCCGGTGACCAACGAGTTCCTCCGCCGCTGGTCGGAGAACCTCCTCGCGTGGTGGGGCGGCGTGCTCGAGCGTCACCCCGAGGTCGCCGACGTCGACGACGGCGTCGTCATGTTGCACCTCGCGCCCAAGCCGTTCGCGAGGTTCACGCCGACCGGGATCCCGATCCACGTCTCGACGGAGATGCCCACGATCGCCCGCGGCATCTTCCCGTTCACGCGCGCGAGGTGGTTCCCGCCACCCTCGGAGCTCGGCGACGCCGACCGCCTGTACTACCTGCTGCGCGCGAGCCTCGAGAGCCGCCTGCTCGGCATCGCGTGTCTGCATGCGAGCCGGTTGCAGGCCGCGGCCGCGATGCTGCGCGAACACTCGCCTCGCATGGCCCGCGAGATCCACGAGGGCACGATGCTCGGCAAGCCGTGGGGCGCACCGAACCCGACGCGCGCGCGCGAGCTCGATCGCCTGCTCGACCTCGCTCCCCTCACGCCGCGTGCCGCGTGGCCATCGCTGCGCTTCGTGTCGAGCTGGATCGGCGCGAGCTTCGACCTGTATCGCGCGGAGATCGAGCGCGACTACAGCGACGAGATGTTCCCGCAGATGACCGTCTCGTCGGAGGTCGGCCACATGACGATGCCGCTCGCCACCGGCGTCGCCGACGGCCCCCTCACGGTGCACACGAACTACTACGAGTTCCGATCGGCCGATGCGCCCGAAGCCGATGACCGCACGCTCGAGGCTCACGAGCTGGAGGTCGGCGGTGTCTACGAGATCGTGGTCACGACGTGCTCGGGCCTGTATCGCTACAGCTGTGGAGATCAGTTCCGCGTCGCGCGGATCACCGACGGCGTGCCCGTGATCGACTTCGTCGGCCGGCGCGGAGTCAGCGACCTCGCCGGCGAGAAGATCACCGAGCAGCATGCGATGGCCGCGCTGCGCGCCGGTGCCGCGGAGCTCCCCGTGGTCAACGCGACGTTCGTCGCGACGTGGGCGCGGCCCGCACGCTACGTGCTCGTCGTCGAGCCCGTGCGCCCGTGGTCCGCGGCCGAGTGCGCGCGGTTCACCGGCGTGTGCGAGGCCGCGCTGCGCACGCATGCGACCCGCTACGACCTCAAGCGCAGCTTCGGTGACCTCGGCACGCTCGAGGTGCGCCCGGTGCCGCGCGGCACGTTCGACCGGTATCGCGAGACGCGCGTCGCGCGGGGCATCCCCGGGACGCAGCTCAAGGACAAGCTGCTCCACTTCCACTACGAGGCCGCGGTGCTCGACGCGCTCGGCCCCACCCCGCCCTCGCTGCCCGAGGTCATGCTCGCGCCGGCGCCTCCCGAAGCTCCGCGGCTCGCGTTCACGACCCGGCTGTGCGGTGCAGAGGACCGCGTCGCGGCGCTCGAGGACACGCTGCGGGGCGCGAAGGCCTGGCTCGAGCTCGCGAGCATCGAGGCGCTCCTCGATGACCTGCTCGCCGGCCACCCAGCGTGTCGCGCGGCGTTCACGGCGGACGATCGCATCGATCATGTCGGGTTCCTGCTGCCGCTGTGGTCGAAGGAGCTGCTGAGCCCTGCGGCCTCGGCGGCCGGGTTCCCGCTCGCCCACCGCGCCTTCCCGAGCAGCCTGATCACGCGCGAGCTCGGCCGCATGATCGGCCAGCGCCGGCTGCCCACGCAGATCTTCAAGGCGCACGGTCGAACCACCGGCGGCGACCAGATCGCGTTCGAGGCCTTCCTTCCCGACACCGATGACGCCCGCGTGGAGGAGTGGATCCGCCTCGGCGCGTGCAACCACATCGCGTTGCGCATCGCAACGCCCGATCGCTTTCCGCACATCCGAGATGCGTTCGCCGCCGCGGGGTTCGCGATGGCACGCTTCATGTACGAGCGCCCCGTCTACCTTCCGGGCGAGGACGCCACGATCCAGTACTTCGATCTCGACAACGGGGAGCACCCGTTCCGGCTCGAGGTACGCGCCGCAGGTGAAATCACATGACGATCGATCCCCCCGCCCCTACTGCCCAATCCGCCGCCGCCGCTGCCATGCGCCTGGTCAGCGGCTTTCAGGTGTCCCGCGCGATCTACGCGGGGGCGGCGTTCGGCATGTTCGATCGCCTGGTCACGCCGCGCTCCAGTGACGAGGTCGCCGCCGAGGCCGGCACCCACGGCCCCACGACGTATCGCCTGCTGCGCGCGCTCGCGAGCGTCGGCCTCCTCGACGAGCAGCCGGATCGCGTGTTCGCGCTCACGCCAGCCGGGAACTACCTGCGGTCGGACGTGCCCGGTTCGCTCGTCCCGTGGGCGCTCTCGATCGGACGGGACTACTACTGGGAGGCGTGGGGCGGGCTCCCCGAGGCGGTCCGCACCGGCGAGTGCGCGTTCACGCAGGTCCACGGCCAGGCCTCGTGGGACTGGCGCGCCACGCACCCCGAGGACGGCGCCGCGTTCAACCGCGCGATGACCTCGATGTCGCAGCGGATGGCGAGCGCGGTCGTGATGGCGCATGACTTCAACCGCTACCGCGACGTGGTCGATGTCGGCGGCGGCACCGGCACGTTGATCGCGGCGATCCTTCGCCGCTATCGTCTCCCGCGCGGCATCGTGTTCGATCTGCCCGAGGCGGTCGATGGCGCACAGGCCGTGCTCGCACGGAGCGGCTTCGCCGATCGCGCGACCGCTGTCGGCGGCAGCTTCTTCGAGAAGGTCCCCGAGGGCGCCGATGCCTACGTGCTGCAGAGCGTGCTGCACAACTGGGACGACGAGCACTCGATCGCCATCCTCCGCACCATCCGCGCGGCCATGCGTCCCGAGGCGCGGCTGCTCGTGCTCGAGAGCGAGGTCGGTCCGCCGAACACGGGCGCCGACGTGAAGTTCCTCGACCTCAACATGCTCGTGATCCACGGCTCGCGCGAACGCACGCGCGAGGAGCTCGCCGCGCTGCTCGCGGGCGCCGGCCTCACGTACGTCGAAGCGACGCGCACCGCGGGCCCGCTCACCATCCTCGAGGCACGGCCCGTCTGATGCGCGCGATCGATTGTTGGGTCAACGTCCGCATGGCCGGCGCGCGCGCGAGCTGGCAGGAGCGCGTCGCGCTCGAGTTCTTCAAGCGCTCGCGCGAGGACGTCTTCAAGGACGCCTCGCTCGACGAGATGCTCGAGATGATGGATCGCCTCGGCGTCGAGCGCGCGATCCTCTCGGTGCGCGGCGAATTCCCGAACCGCGAGATCCTCGAGTTCGCCGAGCGCCGCCCGGATCGCTTCGCCCTCGCGATCAACCTCGATCCACGCAACGGCATGCGCTCGACCCGATCGCTCGAGGCGCTGGTCCGCCAGCACCCCGTGGTCGCCGCGCAGGTCGTGCCGTGCATGTACGATCTGCCGCCGAACGATCGCGCGTACTACCCGCTGTACGCGAAGTGCTGCGAGCTCGGGCTGCCGATCACGGTCAATACCGGCATCCCCGGTCCGCCGCTCCCCGGCCGCTGCCAGGATCCGATGCACCTCGACGACGTGTGTCTGTTCTTCCCCGATCTCTCGATCGTGATGGCGAACGGCGCCGACCCGTGGTGGAGCGTCGCGATCCGCCTGATGGTGAAGTACCCGCGCCTCTACCTGATGACCTCCGCGTTCGCGCCGAAGTACCTGCCGGCCGAGCTGCTCACGTACATGAACACGCGCGGCAAGGACAAGGTGATGTTCGCGACCGACTATCCCTTCCTCACGATGGAGCGCTGTCTCGCCGAGGCCCAGGCCCTCGATCTGCGCGACGGCGTCCTCGATCGCTACCTCTACGAGAACGCGTATCGCGTGTTCTTCGCGGCCAAGGAGGCGGCGCGTGCCGACTGACTTCGCTCCCGTCGCCGGCACGTGGAGCGACGTGATGGGGATCCGCTTCGTGACCGCGACGGCCGACGAGGTGGTCGCCGAGCTCGTCGTCGAGCGGAAGCACCAGCAGGCGTTCGGCATCGTCCACGGCGGCGTGTACTCGGGGCTGATCGAGACCATCGCGTCCCTCGGCGCGACGCTCGCTGCACGTCCCCACGGCCGAGCCGTCGTCGGCCTCGAGAATCAGACCAGCTTCCTGCGGGCGGTGCGCGAAGGAACGCTGCGCGGCCGCGCGGCGCCGGTGCACGTCGGCCGGACGACACAGGTGTGGGACGCCATCATCCGCGATGATCAAGATCGGATCGTCGCGACCGGCCGCGTCCGCCTGCTGTGCACGGAGGAGTCCCGATGACCCCGAATCTTCGTCCGTTTCGTCAGTTCCGGAAGTTCGCGGTGGAGCGGACGAACCTCACGTCCACACGAGCCCGCCCGCCGCAGGAATACTTCTGGTACATGGTGCAGCACGATCCGGATCCCACGGCGTATTACTCGCCGGCTGCGCTCGTCATCGAAGGGCCGCTCGACGTCACGCTCCTGAAGTCTGCACTCGGCGCGTTCTTCGCCGATCACAGCGTGTACCGCACCGCGCTCACGGAGACCGACGGCGTGCTGCAGCAGGTCGTGCTCGACGTCGCCGACCCACGCTCCGAGCTCGAGGTCATCGAACTCCCGCTGCTCCCCGAGGCCGAGTGGGCTGCCGAGCTCACGCGGAGCGTGGAAGAGCTCGTGGCTCGCGACTTCGATCTCGCCCGCGGTCACGTCCTGTGGTCCCGCTTGATCCACATCTCGCCCGAGCGCAACCTGCTCGTGTTCGTCGCGCACCACGCTGCGATCGACGCGTCGTCGTTCGGTCAGCTGTTGCCGTGGCTGTTCGCGCAGTACGAGCGCATGCGCGCGGGCACCGCGCTCCTGCCGCGACCGCTTCAGTACCTCGACTTCAGCGAGGCATTGCAGCGCTGGCAGGACACGCCGGATGGCGTGGCCGCGGCGGCCTACTGGAAGAAGCAGCTGCACGATGCTCCGCCGGTCGAGATCCCGTGTGACTTGCCGCGCGCCGACGTCGATCGTGAACGGGAGGCGGCGCCGCTGAGCATCGCCACGAGCCTGATGCACGTCCCCGTCTATCACGACGTCCCCGAGGACGTGCGTGCCGCCGTCGCGCGCGTCAGCGCCGAGGACAACGTCACCTCGTACATCGTGTACCTGGCCTCACTCGTGTGGCTGTTGCATCGCGAGACCGGACAGACTGACATCAGCGTCGAAGCGACGTTCAGCCTACGCCCCGCGCACAAGGCGTTCGAATCGATCCAGGGCCCGCTCACGACGTGGACGCTGCTGCGCACCAAGGTCGCTGGATGCGCGACCCTGCGCGAGGCCATCCGCCGCGTGCGTCAGGTGGTCGGCGAGTCGCAGGAGAATGGCCCGATCTCCGACTACTACCGGCTCGTGCCGCACACCCTACGCCGCGCGATCTTCAACTACGTCCCACTCCCCAAGTTCAGCGCGACGGAGAAGATCGCAGCGGACCTCACCGCCGTCCATCAGCGGCTGCCGTTCGCGCGCTGGAAGCGGCCGTGGGACCTTCACATCACGCTACTCGATGCGCCGGCACGTGCGATGCTGGTCTGGACCGGCAACGAGCAGCTGTTCACCCGCGACGCCCTGGTCAAGCTGTTCGAGCGGTTCCGGGAGCACCTCGGTTCGCTGCAGTGACCGCGGTGATCAGGCGCGCGTGCCTTCGGCGAGCATCTCGAGGTAGCGGTCCGCGTTACGCACGACCGTCTCGCGACGGAACAGCTCCGGGCTCGCCGTCCACATGAGCGTCGTCGGTGCGTCGCTGCGATCGTAGAGACTGAGGTGGTACTCCCACGGCTTCTTCCACGAGGGGAACGGCGGCGGGATGAACGCGCAGTGCAAGCCGGGCGACACGACGTAACCGCCGGTGGTCATCGGCGGCGCCGTCATGCCGTGGTCCTGGAAGCTGACGCGGCGCACGTCGTTGTTGGTCAGCTTGTAGTACTCGACGATGATGCCGTTGGCGAGGCCGTCCTTCACCACGCGGTCGGTGCGCCGGACCGCATCGCGGAAGGCCACGCCGAGCGGCATGTCGACGCGGAACATCGTCCACGTCGTGAGCATGCCCTGGAAACCGTGGGTCTCCGCGCGCCGCGCTTCCCACGGCTGGTACGCGCTCTCGATGCAGATGTCGGACTGCGAGCTCATCTCGGACAGGAGCCGCGCGTACATCGCCAGGTAGATCCGGTTCGAGGTCGTCCCCTCCTCGCTCGCGACGCGCTTGACGGCCTCCTTGAGCTCGGCGGGGACCTCGACCACGTGCGGCGGCAGCACCGCCTCGGCGGTGAGACCGAGGGGCACGCTGGCGCGTCGCGCCGAGAAGGCATCGCGCGGCGTGTCGGTCTTGAGGTCGAGCGGCGCGGCGTTGGCGAGGTGGTTCGCCCAGTACCGTTGCTGCGCCGAGCCGGTCGACGTCGACGGCCAGTGGTGCACCGCTTCGGTGTAGTCGATGTACTGCAGCGGAGGAGCCATCGTCGGCCCGCCCTCGCGAAGGAGGTTGTAGTGGCGGAACAGCTCGTCGGCGATCGTCCGCATCACGTGCTCGTCCCACACCAGGTGATGAAGCGCCAGCATCAGCGTGTGCCGCTCGGGCGCGTGCACGACCAACCGCGGGCGCATCATCTCCGGGCGCGAGATGTCGAACGGCGTCGCGAGCAGCTCGTCGATCACCGCCTTGATATCGCGATCGCGGTCTTCGATCGTCTCCGACGGCCGCTCGTAGATCGGGACCTCCAGCTCGGGCACGGCCGACACCGGCAGCACCTCCTGATAGAGGTCGCCGTCGATCACGCGGAACACGGTCCGATAGACCGAGTTGTGGCGGACGAACGACTGCACGGCCCGCACGAGCAGCTCGCGATCGACCGTCCCCGTCAGGTGGAGGAGGAACGTCAAGCAGATGCTGCGGGGATCCGGGTCCTGCTGGTGCGTGTAGTAGTAGTACTCCTGCGGCGTGATCGCGCGACCGATCGTCTTGCCCGACGGAACGAGCCGCAGCTCTTCAATCCCCATTGATCCATCGTACCCGAGGTACGCGCCAGCCAGCTACTTGCTCGCGCGTCGAGGCGTCGTCCCGCTCCACCGACGGAACGCGCGGAACAAGGCGGACTGATCCGCGAACCCGACGCGCGCCGCGATCTCCGCAACCGAGAGCTCGGCCGTACGCAACAGCTCGACGACGCGTGCGTGGCGCACGCCATCGAGCAGGTCGGTGTAGCTCACGCCCCGATCGCTCAGGCTGCGTTGCAGGCTGCGCGTCGACATCGCCAGCTTGCGCGCGATGCCGCGGATCGAGGTGTCCTGCCCTTGTTCGAGTGCGGCCGACACCATCTGCCGCGTCCGGATCACGAGCGGATCCTGATCGCGCGGCACGATCGCCGCGAGCCGCTGCTCGAGCATCTCCGCGAGTGCACCGACGCCGGTGCGCAGCGGTTCGTCCAGCCAGCGCCGCTCGAACACGAGACGATCCACCTCGGCCTCGAACCGCACGGGCGCATCGAACCACTCGGCGTAGTCGGTGCCCACGGTCGGAGCGTCGTGCGCGAGCTCCACCCGCAGCGGTCGCCAGCTCGACTCGAGTGCCTGCTTCGCGCGCTCGACGATCACGCCGAGCAGCAGATCGATCCAGTGGCTGTGGCTGAGCCGCCGCGGGGTGCGCCGTACGATCAGCGCCGCCTCGTCCCCACGCTCCTCGAGCTCGAGCGTCGCGCGCGTCGAGACCACGGCGTAGTACCGCGTGAGCATGCGGACCCCGGCGCCCCAGGTCGGGTTGATGAGCAGCGCGTAGTCGAGCACGCCGAGGGATCCCGGCGGCAGCACACGGGCGACGCGCAGTCCGATCGCATCGTCGTTCACGGCGCGCGCGGCGTCCTCGAGCAGCTGGTTGGCCTCGTCCGGCGGTAGGTAGCCCTCGGGATCCGTCATCACGATCGGCGCGCTGCGTGCACCGAGCTGGACCAGCGCGGTGCTCACGATGAACGCGGCCGGTGAAGCGATGCCACCAAGCGCCTGCGCCGTCGTGCGCCTCCCGCGTGCCGTTGCTGACATCCTGACCGCCGCCCACTATACAGACGCTGCGCATCGAGTGCAGCGCGTTACGCGTTCTGTACACGTTCTGTAAAGGTCAGCGGGCACGGCCCGCAAGCGAACCCGGCGTGTATGGCGCCTCGCTACGCGCCGCGGGAACCGCAGCACGCGCTGCGATTCCGGCAGGCCGTGGGGCGCAGAGCGCTCGAGTTTCGCGACCTTGCCGGCCGGCACGGTGGTCGCACAAGCCGTCTCCGACCTCAGGAGGGTCGTCAAGATGTTCACCAAGCTCAAGTACGTTGTCCTCACCGCGATCGTCCTCGGCACTACCAGCCTCGCAGCCGCGCAGGCGCCCGCCCCCGCCCCCGGCGCGCGTCACGCGGAGCGCAAGGCGAAGCTGCTCGAGAAGTTCGACACCAACAAGAACGGCACACTCGATCCCGCCGAGAAGGAGGCCATGCACGAGCAGCGTGCGCGCACGATGTTCGGCAAGCTCGACGCGAACGGCGACGGCAAGCTGACGTTCGAGGAGTTCAAGGCCGCCAAGCACGGCAAGTTCGGACGTCACCACGGCCGGCGCGGCAAGGGCCCGGGCCGAGGCCTGTAGCGCACGCCCAGGCTATGCTGCCCGCGATGCCGCCATCACGTGTCACTCCGCTCGCGGGATGGTCCGTGGTGGCGGCGTTCGTGTTGATCGGCGCGGCGCTGATCGCGACCGTGTGGTCGACGCGATCGTCGATCTCCGACGCGAGCGTCGCCGTTCGGCGCGGGCAGGCCCTCGCGATCGAGCAGGCCGTGCGCGCCGACCTCGCGGACCTCGACGCGGTGCCGTCACCCGCCGATCTCCAGTCGATCCTCGCGGCGCATTTCGCGGAGGGGCTGCGCTACATCGCGATGATCGAGACGCGGGGCGAGATCGCGGCCGCCGCGGGCACGCCCGTCAGCACCTCCGTCGAGGAGCTGCCGAGCAGCGCACGCCGGCTCCGCGAGGTCGATGGCCGCGTGCGACTCACGTTACGCGCGTTTCGCCGGATGAAGGCCGGCGGGCGCACGCCGCGCTACCTGCTCGAGATCGAGCCGATCCAGGCGAACGAGCTACGCAGCGCCTCGTGGCGCACGCTCGGCATCGGCGTCGTCGCGGCGCTCAGCTTGCTCGGCGTGGCGATCGTGCTCGTGCGCCGCGAGTCGCGCCGTCACGCCGACGAGCGCGCGCGCGAGCGTGAACGCCGGCTCGCCAGCCTCGGTGAGATGTCCGCCGTGCTCGCGCACGAGATCAAGAATCCGCTCGCGTCGCTCAAGGGCAATGCACAGCTGTTGTCGCAGATGCTCGCGAAGGCGCTGCCCGAGGGCGACAAGCCGCGCGCCAAGGCCGAGCGCGTCGTCGACGAGGCCGTGCGGCTCGAGCAGCTCACCAACGACCTCCTCCACTTCGTGCGGACGGGCGCGATCCAGCGCACGCCGGTGGATCCGGGCGCCATCGTGCGCGAGGCGGCGACCAGCATCCCCGGCGACGTCACCGTCGACACCGCTGCCGCACCCGCGGAGTGGTCGCTCGACGCCGGCCGCATCCGCGAGGTGATCATCAACCTGGTCGACAACGCGGTCGCCGCCGGCCCGCCGGTCACGGTCTCCGTCGCCCGTGAAGGCAAGCGCCTCGTCATCGAGGTGGTCGATCACGGCACGGGAGTCCCCGAGCCCGAGCGCGACAAGATCTTCGAGCCGTTCTTCACCGGCAAGACGCAAGGCACGGGCCTCGGACTGGCCGTCGCCCGTCGCGTCGTCGAGCTCCATGGAGGTACGCTCGCGGTCCTCTCGTCCCCACGTGGCGGCGCCGTGTTTCGCGCCGAGATTCCGGAGTCCTGACCCATGGCACGCATCCTGGTTGCCGACGACGAAGCCGGCCTGCGCGAGTTCATCACCGACAGCCTCGAGCTCGACGATCACACCGTGGTCGCCGCGAAGGACGGCAAGGAAGCGGCGAAGCTGCTCGACGAGCGCGGCTTCGATCTCGTGCTCACCGACCTGAAGATGCCCGGCCTCGACGGCATGGCGCTCTTGCGCAAGGTGCGCGCCGAGCAGCCCGAGGTCGAGGTCATCGTCATGACCGCGCACGGCACCGTCGACAACGCGGTCGAGGCGATGAAGCTCGGCGCGTTCGAGTATCTCCAGAAGCCGATCTCCGGTCCTGACGAGCTGCGCCTGCTGGTCGCGCGCGCCGTCGAGCGCCGCGGCCTCAAGGATCGCGTCGATGGCGTCGAGCGCCACGACCCCTCGCTGCCCGGCGCGCCGCCGCTCACCTACGGTGACCCGGCCATGGAGCCCGTCGTCGAAGCGATCGACAAGGTCGCTCGCACCGCCGCGACGGTGCTCCTGCTCGGCGAGAGCGGCACGGGCAAGGAGGTCGCCGCGCGCGCGATCCACGCCAAGAGCCCGCGCGCGACGAAGCCGTTCATGGCGATCAACTGCGCGGCGCTCAGCGAGACGCTGCTCGAGAGCGAGCTGTTCGGCCACGAGAAGGGCGCGTTCACCGGCGCGACGGAGCGCAAGCGCGGTCGCCTCGAGCTCTCCGACGGCGGCACGTTCTTCCTCGACGAGGTCGGCGAGCTCAAGCCCGAGCTGCAGGCCAAGCTGCTGCGCGTGCTGCAAGAGCGCCGGTTCGAGCGGGTCGGCGGCAGCCGCACGCTCGAGGTCGACGTGCGGTGGGTCGCCGCGACCAACCGCGACCTCCGCGCGATGATCGACGAAGGCCGCTTCCGCGAAGACCTCTATCACCGCCTCGCCGTGTTCCCGATCAAGCTGCCGCCTCTGCGCGAGCGCCCCGCCGACATCCTGCCGCTCGCGAACACGTTGCTCGAGCGGATCGCGCGCGACCTCAAGCGGCCTCTGCCGCGCCTCGCGTCGTCGGCCGCGAAGCGCCTCACCCTGGCGCCATGGCGCGGCAACGTGCGCGAGCTCGCGAACACGCTCGAGCGCGCGGCGATCCTCGCGGACGGCGATGTCATCGACGACAGCCACATCTGGCTCGAGGCCGGCAGCGCGAAGGTCGCGGCCGTCACCGCGAGCGGACCGGAGGTGCGACCGCTCGCCGAGCTCGAGAAGGAAGCGATCCTCCACGCCCTCGAGGTGGTCGGCGGCAACCGCCGGCGCGCCGCCGAGCTGCTCGGGATCGGAGAGCGCACGCTCTACGACCGCTTGAAGAAGTACGGCGTCGATGGGGACTGAGCTGCGATAGCCACGCATGCGGAACCCGCAGGAACCGCCGTTCACACCTCTGCGGTTTCCGCAGCCAGGTCGGCCTCCAATTGCCTGAAATTGCAGCCCGCATCGACGGCACGCCGGATGCTGTACGGATCGCCATGCGTCGAATCATGCTCATGGCTCTTACCGCTCTGACCCTCACCGGCGGCGTCGCGCTGGCTGATCGCCACGACGGCCGCCGCGGCGGCGGAGCTCGCGATCACCGCTGGAGCTCGCAGCGGAACGACAATGGCTGGCGGCACCGCAACAACACCGTGCGCGTCAACCGCTACCGCGACCACGACCGCAGCCGCTACCGCGTCGTGCGCGTCAACCGCTCGCGCCCGGTGTTCCGCGATAACCGCTGGCACTTCTCCGGTGGCTTCTACCGGACGTACACGCGGCCCGTGATCAACGTCCGCTACACGAACTACTACTCGCGTCCCCGCCCGATCGTCGAGACCTACGATCCGGTGCCGGGCTACATCTGGATGGCGGGCCAGTGGCAGTGGAACGGCTACGAGTGGAACTGGATCGCCGGCCACTACGAGGTCGACACGCGCTACCAGGACAACTACTACGACGGCTCGGTCTACTACGATTACGGCTATTAGCCGGTACAGTTGGGTGCATGAGCACCTCGAAGACCGGCTTCGATCTCTCGCCGCTTAGCCAGGACCGCATCGTCGCGCTGAGCGCATCGCTGACGCCCGAGGAGAAGCACGTGATCCTGCATCAGGGCACGGAGCGACCCGGATGCGGCGTGTTCCTCGACAACAAGAAGCCCGGCATCTACACATGCCGGCTGTGCGGCCTCCCGCTGTTCGAGTCGAACGCGAAGTTCGAGTCGGGCACCGGGTGGCCGAGCTTCTTTCGGCCGTTCGATCGCGAGCACATCGCCGCGATCGAAGACACGAGCCACGGCATGCACCGCGTCGCAGCGCTTGCAGCGGACCTCGACGCGGTGCATGCCGTGGCTCGTGTCTTCGATC
>DATLHR010000220.1:0-2378 GCA_035539815.1 Kofleriaceae bacterium | reverse complement strand
TACGGCCGCAGCCTCGAGCAGCTCGGCGACTACAAGGCCGCGCTCGCGCTGTTCCACCGCCAGCGGTCGCTGCAGGACGAGATCGCGCTGCAGACGCGCCAGCGCGTGCTGCTCGAGGTGCAGGAGAAGTACGAGAGCGAGAAGCGCCGCCGCGAGATCGATCTTTTGAACCGCGAGAACGGCGTCAAGACGGCGGAGCTCGCGAACCAGGCGTTCCGCCAGCGCATCTGGTGGATGCTCGCCGCGGTGTTCGCGCTCTCGTTCGCCGTGGTCGCGGCGCTCTACCGCAAGCTGCGCGTATCGAGCGCGCTGCTCGCGCAGAAGAATGCCGAGCTCTCGGTGCTGTCGAGCCGCGACCCGCTGACCGCGCTCTACAACCGGCGCTACTTCCAGAGCTTCCTCGCAGGCGAGGTGGAGGCGTCGACCCGCGGCCGGCGCGACGACCCGTCGACGGCGCGGGCGCTTCTCCTGATCGACCTCGACCACTTCAAGGAGACGAACGATCGGCACGGCCACGCGCTCGGCGACGCCGTGCTGGTGGCGGTGGCCGAGCGCCTGCGCAACACGCTGCGCGACACCGACACGATCGTCCGCTGGGGCGGCGAGGAGTTCTTGGTGCTCGCGAACGCGACGCCGGACCGGGTCGACGAGATCGCCGCCCGCATCTTGCGCGCGGTCTCTGCCGAGCCCATCGTGCTGAACGACAAGGTGATCCGCACGACCGTCTCGATCGGCTACGCGCCGATGCCGCTGCCGCCGGCGAGCGTGCCGCTTACGTGGGATCGGGCGATCGGACTCGTCGACATGGCGCTCTACCTCGCCAAGTCCAACGGACGCAACCGTGCTTACGGCATCAAGCGACTCGCCGACGACGACGACGCGACCGTGGCGTCCGCCGAACGCGACCTCGAGCGCGCCTGGAAGAGCGGGCTCGCCGAGCTCAGCGTGATCTACGGCCCGCTGTCCGCAAGCGCCGCAGGTCCGGAGATCCGCGTGGCGCGGGCCAGCACGCCCGCGCCGGCGGTCGATGCCGCGGTGCTCGACGCCGCCGTTGCGGCGGCGCGCCGCGTCGTCTGACCCCCGCCTCCGTCAGCGCCGCTTCGCGAGCGCGAGCGCCTGCTCCTTCTCGAGCATCCGGTTCACCTGCCACTGCTGCGCGATCTGCAGGACGTTGTTCACCAGCCAGTAGAGCACCAGCCCGGACGGGAAGAACACGAACAGCACCGAGAACGCGATCGGCATGATCTGGAACACCTTCGCCTGCACCGGGTCGGTGATCGGCGTCGGCGACAGCTTGACCTGGAGCCATGCCGTGATCGCGTAGACGACCGGGAGGATGTACCAGGGATCCGGCGCCGAGAGGTCCTGGATCCAGCCGATCCACGGCGCATGGCGCAGCTCGACCGCCGAGAGCAGCACCCAGTAGAGCGCGATGAACACCGGGATCTGCACGAGGATCGGCAGGCAGCCGCCGAGCGGATTGATCTTCTCCTGGCGGTAGAGCTCCATCATCTTCATCTGGAGCGCCTGCTTGTCGTCCTTGTACTGCTCCTGCAGCGACTTCAGCTTCGGCGCGACCAGCTTCATCTTGCCCATCGAGCGCGCGGCAGCGGCGTTGAGCGGGTAGAACGCCGCCTTGATGAGGATGGTCATCACGACGATCGCCCAGCCCCAGTTGCCGATGAGGCCGTGCAGCCATTTGAGCAGCCAGAACAGCGGCGCGGCGATGACCGTGAAGATGCCGTAGTCGACCGAGAGATCGAGCCCGGGGGCGACCTGCTTGAGCACGTCCTGGTCCTGCGGCCCGACATACAGCGGCACCGTCGTGCGCACGCTCGCCCCGGGGGCCGCGGTGCCGAGCGGCACGATCACGCCGGCCGCGTAGAGGCCTCCGTCGAGCTTCCGCGTGTAGAACTCGCGCGTCGTCTTCGCCGTGTCGGACGGCAGCCACGCCGCGACGAAGTAGTGCTCGAGCATGCCGACCCAGCCGTTGTCGGTCGTCTTCGCGTACGGCACCTTGCGCGTCGGATCCGCGGCGAGCTTGTCGATCTCGGCGGGCTCGACCTTCTTGAAGTGGTCGGTTGCGTTGTAGACGACCGGCCCGACGTAGGCGGCCGGCGCCATCGAGTTCTGCGGCACCGCGAGCTTGGTGTCGCGCGTCAGCTGGAAATACGCGTACGGCGACACGGGCGCGCCGGTCGCATTGGTCACCTCGAACGTGGCGTCGATCAGGTAGCTGCCGCGGTGGAAGGTGAGCGTCTGCACGACCTTGTCGCCGTTGGCGGCGGTCGCGGCGAGCTTCACGGCGAGGGCCTCGGCGCCGGGCGCGAGCTCGCGCGGTCCGGGCAGCACCTCGTAGGGCGAGCGGTGGTTGGGCA
>DATLHR010000219.1:0-7290 GCA_035539815.1 Kofleriaceae bacterium | reverse complement strand
ACCCCGAGCCGCGCGACGAGACGATAGCTGCCGAGCTCGCGCGCCCGTGCCTCGGCATCCCGCGCGCGCTTGCGCGCGGAGGTCACGTCGCGCCGCATGCGCACCAGGTTCCACGCGAACATGAGCGCGACGCCGAGCGCGACGATCAGGGCAGCGCCCGACGCGACGAGGCTCTGCTTCTCGAGCCGCTTCGAGGGTGCGAGCAGCGTCGTCTCCGGCACGAGCGCCGCGATGTACCAATCGAGTTGCTGTCCCGTGATGCTGGCGCGCGTGCCGCCGACCGGCGCGACCGAGGCGAGGTAGCTCCCCTCCGCGGTCTCGACCGTGAGGAATGCGAGGCGGTCGATCTTGCGCCCGGCCAACTTCCCGATCAGCCCCGCGAGCGCCGGATCACCGTAGTCCTCCTGGCGTAGCAGCCGGCGCTGCTCGATCGCCGCCACCGGCACCGGCGCCGACGGAAACGCGAGGATCGTCCCATCGCCGGCGAACACGACGCTGCGCGCTCCCTCGAGCGGTGCGCGTGCGATGAACTTCGACAGCTGGGCGACGTCGAAGTCGACGGTGATCACCGCGATCAGCGTGCCATCGCGTGCGTACACCGGTTCGGTGCACGTGATGCCGGTCGACTTCGACGTGAAGTACACGCGCGGCGGCGTCCACGCGCGACGGTGCGAGCGCTCCGCGAGCTTGTAGTGATCGCGCTTGCGGACGTCGTAGTCGGTCTGCAGCGTGTCCAGCGCGCGGACGCTGCCCTCGACGATCTGGTAGTTCGTGCGCGTCGTGCCGCCCGCGCCGAGCACGCTCTCCTGCACGCGGATCTCGGCGGGCGCGGCCTCCGACACGAACGTCCCGCGCATCAGGCCATTCGGGAACCCGATGCTCACGTTGGCGACACCGGGACGCCCGATCATCAGGTCCACCATCCGCGGCCCGACCTGCTCGATCGGCAGGGTCGGATCGGCGAGCGCCCGCAGGCGATCGAGCAACGGCGCCGCCTGATCGAGGGCGAACGCGACGTCGTGCCCGACGTCCGAGGACTGCGACGCCAGCTGGCGCCGCGCCATGCCATCGCTCGCGTCGCGGGTCGCGCTCCGGCCGAGGAGCATCACCACCACGCCCGCCGCGATCACCATGACCGGCAACAGCACGAGCACGCCGATCGGGGACGCGAGGGCGCGCGCGAACCGCGCGGCTCTCGGCTGATCCCCGAGGGTGAACGAATCGCCGCGGTTCAAGGCGCGGCCAGCATAGCAGGAGGGTCAGCGTGCGACGGTCGCCGTCGGGCCGCGAAGCGCACGCGCGCGCCCGATCAGCGACACCAGCTCCGCGCGCTCCTTGTCGTCGCCCTGGGCGGCGCGCGCGACGTCGGCGATCTTGGCGAGCGACCAGCCCTTCGCCTCGTCGGCGCCGCGCAGCACATCGGCGAACGCCGCCACCGCGAAGGCGAACTGGAGGTCCTGTGAGGCGCGCTCGAACGACGGCGCCGGCGGTGCGGTCATCGCGAACGCGGCCTCCGTCGCCTTGTCGCCGTCGGGGGCCTTGTGGCGGATGCGCACCACGCCGAACGGAGAGGGTGCGAGCAGCGCGGTCGGGGTCAGCTGCACCTCGTACATCGCGGTGACCTGATGCCCCGCGCCGATCTCGCCGGCGTCGACCTTGTCATCGCGGAACTGCTCGTCCTGGATCGTGCGGTTCTCGTAGCCGACGAGGCGGTACTTCGCCACGACGTTCGGATCGAAGTCGACCTGCAGCTTGACGTCCTTGGCGACCACCTCGAGCGTCGAGCCGAGCTGGTCGGCGAACACCTTCTTCGCGGCCGCGAGCGAGTCGATGTAGTAGTTGTTGCCGTTGCCGCGATTGGCGAGCTGCTCCATCGCGGTGTCCTTGTAGTTGCCCATGCCGAAGCCGATCGTCGACAGCGTGACGCCCGCCTGCGCGCGATCCGCGATGATCCGCAGGTGCGCCTCGTGGCCCGCGGGACCGACGTTCGCGTCGCCGTCCGACAGCACGATCACGCGCGCGATCGCGCCGGGCAGCAGCCCCTTCATCGCCTGTTCGTAGGCGAGGTCGAGCCCCGAGGCCATCGCCGTCGAGCCACCCGCGGACAGATCGTCGATCGCGGCGAGGATCCGATCGCGCTGCTCCATGCCGGTCGGCGGCAGCACCACGCGCGTGGAGCCCGCATACGTGACGAGCGAGACGCTGTCGCGCGGCCCGAGGTTCTCGGTGAGGATGCGCAGCGACTGCTGGGCGAGGCCGAGCTTGTCGGCCGAGCCCATCGAGCCCGAGACGTCGACGAGGAACACGAGGTTCGCCGGCTTCCGCTCGTGCTGCGCTTTCGCGCGCGTCGCGACCCCGACCCGGAGGATGTGCGTGCCCTGCGCGAGGGGCGAGGGCGCGGCGTCCATCACCACCGAGAACGGCGTGCCCGCGGCGGGCGGCGGGAACGCGTAGCCGAAGTAGTTCACGAACTCCTCGACGCGCACCGACGCCGCCGGTGGCAACGTGCCCTCGTTCAGCTTGCGGCGCGCGATCGTGTACGACGCCGTGTCGACGTCCGCCGCGAACGTCGAGAGGTGGTCCTTGCTCGCGTCGACCCATGGGTTGCGTCCCCAGTCCGTGTACTGCTCGCCGCTGGTCGGCTCGGCGGTCGCGATCGCGACGGCTTGCGGAGCTGGGTAATACGCATCCGCGGACATCGACATGGGGGCGCGGGCGGATTTGTAGCCGCCGCACGCAGAGAGCAGAACGAGCGCGATCGAACGGACGTGACGCATGTGGGTCCTCCGGCAAGGCGGCCACAGCGAGAAGCGCGGCCGCGAACGCCCAGGGAACGCAGCTCGGTCCCCGGTCCTTACAGCAATTTCGGCGTGTAAGATCGCGGCGGGACGCGCGTTCAGCCGAACCGGCCGGTGATGTAGTTCTCGGTGCGCTCGTCGCTGGGGTTGGCGAAGATCTTCGCGGTCGCGTCGTACTCGACCAACGTGCCGCAGCGCTGGTCATTCGCGCCGTCGACCTCGACCGTGAAGAACGCCGTGCGATCGCTGACGCGCGCCGCCTGCTGCATGTTGTGCGTGACGATCACGATCGTGAACTGGTCCTTGAGCTGGCGCATCAGCTCCTCGATCCGCGCGGTCGCGATCGGATCGAGCGCGCTGCACGGCTCGTCCATCAGCACGACCTCGGGCTCGACGGCGATCGTGCGCGCGATGCACAGGCGCTGCTGCTGACCACCGGACATGCCGAGCGCCGAGGTGCGCAGGCGATCCTTGACCTCGTCCCACAGCGCCGCTGCGCGCAGGGACTTCTCGACGATCTCGTCGAGCTGCGCCTTGCTGGTGATGCCGTTGGCGCGTGGGCCGAACGCGATGTTGTCGTAGATGCTCTTGGGGAACGGGTTCGGCTTCTGGAACACCATGCCGATCCGCCGCCGCACCTCCGTCGCCGAGACGTCGTGAGCGTACAGATCGAAGCCGCGGTAGCGCACTCTGCCGCCGACCCGCGCGCCCGGGATGACGTCGTGCATGCGGTTGAATGCACGCAGCACCGTCGTCTTGCCACAGCCGGAGGGCCCGATGAACGCGGTGATCTGGTTCTTGTGGATCTTCATCGACACGCCGCGCACCGCGCGGAACGAGCCGTAGAAGACCTCGACCTCGTCGGCTTCGAGCACGACGGGGGTGTCCTCGAGCGCGAGCGACGAGCGCCGCTGCTCGAGATGGATCAGCTGGCCGCTGGTCCGCTGCAACGACGGGGTGGGCTCGGTGATCTCGACGCGCATGGCTTCCTCCTGGGGCATGACCTCACCGCTTCAATGCGAATCGCGCCGTGAAGACGCGGGCGGCGAACGTGATCAGAAAGGCGACGATCATCAGCGTCAGCGCGGCGCCCCAGGCTCGGTCCTGGGCGGCGGCGAACGACGACGTGGCGTTGCCGAAGATCTGCACGGACAGCGCGGTGTTCGCGTCGTGAAGGAGATCGGGGTTATAGCGAGTCGCCGCGCCGACCGCGAACAGCAGAGGCGCGGTCTCACCCGCGGCGCGCGCGATCGCGAGCAGCGCGCCGGAGACGATGCCGGGCAGGGCGGCCGGCAGCACGACGGTCAGGATCGTGCGGCTCCTCGTCGAGCCGAGCGCATAAGCGGCCTCTCGTAGCGTCGTCGGCACGAGGCGCAGCATCTGCTCCGTCGAGCCGATCACGACCGGCAGCATCAGGCACGCCAGGGCGAGCGCTCCACCGAAGGCCGAGTAGCCGAAGGTCATCGTCCACGTCAGGTAGACGAACAGGCCCATCACGATCGATGGCACGCCGGTCATCACCGTCGCCATGAACCGCACGATGCGTGCGAACCGCGAGGCCGCGCCGTATTCGTGCAGGTAGACCGCGCCGAGCACACCGAGCGGCACCGCGATCACCGTCGCACCGGCCGTGACGAGGAGCGTCCCGAGGATCGCCGGCCCCATCCCCGGCCCCGCGCGGCGTGAGACCACAGGGATCTCCCGCGTGAAGAAGTCCGGGAAGCTCGAGGCCGCGACCCCCGCACCGCGCGAGATCACGGACCACACGACGGCGATCAGCGGCACCGCCACGACGATCACCGCTGCGATCATCAGGCTCGTCATGATCGCGCTCTTCGTCGCGCGCCAGCTCGCCTGCCTGCGCAGCGCACCTGGTTCGAGCGGCGCGTCGGCGAGCATCAGGCACCTCTGCTGCGCCGCATCGAGCGCTGCACGATCGTCGTGGCGATCAGGTTGACGGCGATCGTGATCACGAACAGGGTGACCGCGAGGGCGATGAGCGCCGACTTGTGCATGTCGTCGGCCTCGCCCCACTCGTTGGCGATCACCGCGGGCATCGAGTTGCCCGGTGCAAATGGGTCGAGCGTGATCTGGCCGAGCGCCGAGCCGATGACGAGCGCCGCGGCGATGGTCTCGCCCATCGCGCGGCCGAGCCCGAGCATCACCGCACCGACGAGCCCTCCCTTGCTGTGCGGCAGCACGGTCGCCGTGATCATCTCCCAGCGCGTGCAGCCGAGCGCGAGCGCGGCCTCCTTGTCGGAGGCTGGCGTCGTCTCGATCACCTCGCGTGCGAGCGACGTGATGATCGGCGTGATCATGATGCCGAGGATGATCCCGGCCGTCAGGAACGAGCGGCCGAGGCCGAAGTGGTGCGACAGGACGAGCACGCCCCACAGGCCGAACACCACGGAGGGCACGACCGCCAGCAGGTCGATCAGATAGACCATCGGCTTCTTCAGCCAGCGCGGCGCGACCTGCGTGATGAACAGAGCCACGCCGAGGCTGATGGGGACCGAGAGCACGACCGCGATCGCCGCCGTGTAGAGCGTTCCCCAGATGAACGGCAGCGCACCGTAGACAGCGTCGGGCGCCGACCATCGCGAGGACGTGAAGAACGCGAGCCCCATCTTCCCCAGCACGGGCGAGGCGCGGTCGATCATCACGAGCGCGATCACGCCGAGGACGAGCAGGACGATGCCGGCCGCCGCGATCGCGGTCCACCGGAAGGCGCGATCGGCGCCCGTGCCGCGCGCCGCGACGACGAGGCCCGCCAGGATCGGGAACCAGGCGAGGACCCCCAGGGGGCCGCCGGCCGCGAGCGCGGTGAGCGCCACGCCCGCTCCGAGCACCGCCAGCCCGGCGACGATCGTCGGGATCCGGAGCTGGTCGGGGCCTCGGAGATCGAGCCTCACGACGCAGGGACCTGGACCTTCTCGAGCTGCGTGAGCGCCTTGTCCTGGATCGACTTCGGCAGCGGAGCGAAGTCGATCTCGGGCAACAGCTTCTGCCCGTCGGTGAGCATGTACTTGAAGTACGCCTTGACCGCTTCGCCCTTGGCCTTGTCGGTCTGCTTCTCGTAGACCAGGCACCAGCTCTGCGCGGTGATCGGATACGCCGCGTCGCCCTTGGCGTTCAGCGCGCTGAACAGCAGGTCGGGTTGGACCTCGATGCCTTCACCGGCGGCGGTGGTCGCCTCGACACTCGGCGCGATGTACTTGCCGGCCTGGTTCTTGACCGCCGCGTACTTGAGGCCGGAGGCCTTGGCGTCCGAGAGATCGACGTAGCCGATCGCACCCTTCGTCGACTTCACGATCTGCGCGACCCCGCCGTTGCCGTTGCCGGCCTGCGTGTCCGCCGACCACTCGACCGTGGAGCCGCTCTTGAGCTTCCACGTGGTGGGCGCGGCGAGCGAGAGGTACCGGGTGAAGTTCTCGGTCGTGCCCGAGCCATCGGAGCGGTGGGCGACGACGATCGCGAGATCGGGCAGGGTGACGCCCGGGTTATCGGCGGCGATCGCGGGGTCATTCCAGCGCGTGATCTCGCGCTGAAAGATCTTCGCGATCACGTCGGGCGACAGCTGCAGCTTGTCGCTGTCGAGGTTGTACGACAGCGTGATCGCGCCGAGGACGTTCGGGATGTAGAGGAACGCGCCGCCCTTCACCTTGCCCGCATCCTCGGGCTTGTAGGGTGCGTCGGTGCACGCGAAGTCGACGATCTTGTCGGCGAAGTCCTGGCGTCCCTTCCCGGAGCCACCCGCGCCGTAGTTGATCGTCACCTGCTTGTGGGTCGCGGTGAACTCCTCGATCGCGACCTCCTGGAACGCCTTCTGGAACGTCGCGCCACTCGCATCGAGCGTCGCCGCGAGAGCGCCGGTCGCGGACGCATCGTCCTTCTTCTTGCAGCCGAGCAGGCTGACGGCGGCCAGAGCACCAACGACCAGCGTGCGGTTCATGCCCGCACCCTAGTAACCGTCCGTGACGGGCTTGGGGACCGTCTGTGACGGGACGGTGACCTCCGCGCTGCAGGGTTGGCAGATCTCAGCAGATCGGCATCAGAACGAGGCCCCGTCCGCCCGGCGCCCGGGCGACGCCGGCTCGCTGCTCACGGTCTTGTGGCCGACCCACGCGGCGCTGGGGTCGAGCTCGGAGCTGCGCACGAGCGACTGATCGCGACCGCCCTCGCTGCCGAACGTCGCGGTCGCGAGCACGCTACCGCCGCGACTCACGGTGATGGTGTCACCGTCGTTGTTGAGCGCGAGCGTACCGAGCGAGACGTAGTGGACGCCGGGCGGCGGCGTCGCGGTCGCACCACCACCGAACACGACGAGCACCTCGCCCGGCTGCAGCACGGTGCCCGCGGGCAAGGTCACGCGCACGCCGACCGCATCGGCGTCCACTACGTCTCGCTCGGTACGCTCGCGCTCAACAACGACGGTGACACCATCACCGTGAGTCGCGGCGGTAGCGTGCTCGCGACCGCGACGTTCGGCAGC
>DATLHR010000218.1:0-3362 GCA_035539815.1 Kofleriaceae bacterium | reverse complement strand
GCGGTACAGCGAGCGACGGTCGATCCCGAGGATGCGCGCGGCGTGGGTCTTGTTGCCGCCGACCGCGTTGAGCACCTGGCGAACGTAGCGGCGCTCCATCTCGTCGAGCGTGATGAGCTCGCCGGGGCTCTCCGTCGTGATCACGATCTTGCTCGACTGGTGCTCCTGCACCTTCGCCGGCAGATCGTCGACGGTGATCTCGTCGAGCCGGCACAGCGCGACCGCGCGCTCCATGCAGTTCTCGAGCTCGCGCACGTTGCCCGGCCAGTCGTAGTCCATCAGCAAGCGCGCCGCGGGGCCGGAGATGCCCTGCACCGGCTTGTTGGTGCGGCCGGCGATGCGCTTGAGGAAGTACTGCGCGAGCAGCAGGATGTCACCGGCGCGAGCACGGAGCGGGGGCACCGGGATCGCGACGACGTTGATGCGGTAGAAGAGATCTTCGCGGAACCGCTTCTCCTCGACCTCGGTCTCGAGATCGCGGTTGGTCGCGGTGACCACGCGCGCCTCGAACGGAACTTCCTCGTCGCCGCCGACGGGGCGGACCTTGCGCTCCTGGAGGACGCGCAGCAGCTTCACCTGCATCTCGATCGGCATCTCGCCGATCTCGTCGAGGAAGATCGTGCCCGAGCCGGCCTGCACGAACAGACCTGCGCGCGAGCGCTTCGCATCGGTGAATGCGCCGCGGACGTGACCGAACAGCTCGCTCTCGAGGAGCGGCGCCGGCATCGCCGCACAGTTGACGGCGACGAACGGCTGATCGCGGCGCGGCGACAGGTTGTGAAGCGCGCGCGCGACGAGCTCCTTGCCGGTGCCGGACTCACCAGTCACCAGCACCGTCGCGTCGCTGTCGGCGACGCGGCGGATCATCTCGATGGTCTCGCGGATCGCGGGGCTCGAGCCGGCGATGCCGTCGATCGGAATGTCACGGTCCGCGGCGGTGCGCAGGCGCTTCACCTCGCGCTTGAGCGACAGGTGCTCGAGCGCGCGGCCGACGGCGATCGCGAGTGCGTCGACCTTCACCGGCTTGGTGATGAAGTCGTACGCGCCGACGCGGATCGCGGCGATCGCGGTGTCGAGCCCACCCTGGCCGGTGAGCACGATGGGGAGCAGATCGGGGTAGCGCTGGCGGATCTCCTGGCAGAGATCGATTCCGGACATGCCCGTCATCTGCACGTCCGTCACCACCACGTCCGCTGGGTCGGTCCGCAGGTGCTCGAGGCACTGCTGCGCCGAGTTCACGGCGTCGACATCGAACCCGCGCTTGCGCAGACTATCGCGCAGCAGGATCGCGGTGTCGTCGTCATCGTCGACGATCAGGATGGTTCCGTTCACAGCGAGGTCATACCTTTCTGCCGCCATCGAGTCCAGGTAGCCTCTGGCTGCCTAGAGCTCCGGGTCGACGCTCATGCGGCGGGCCGGCGACCAGCCAGAAGGCTAACGATCGCCAAGATGAGCGCGACGATGAAGATGATCTTCGCGATCCCGGCTGCAGACGCGGCAATGCCGCCGAAGCCAAAGAGCGCAGCGATCAACGCGATGATGAAGAATGCAATCGCCCAAGAAAACACGGCTAGCTCCTTCGGGTTCTGCATTCGGACCGGTGCAGCGCATGTGCCAGTCTGATGCCAAACTTCGTGTGCTCTCGGCGCACCAAGATCTGGGCATCTACGTGACGAGGGGCGTGCGCATGCGCTCACCGTGCTCGATAGCGCGCCCCCCTGCGCGGCAGCGACGCAATCCCGAGTGGTGAAGGGGAGTGCGAAATTACGCAATCATCGTTCTTGGTAGCTGCCTCCACGGAATGGCGACGGGGTGATGAGCTCCGGATTCAACGCGGCTCCGCGTTGACGACCAGCTGGTCGACGACCGCGCTGACCTCCTCCATCGAGGAGACGGCGCGAACGACGCGCTGGATCGCGGCGGGATTCGCGCAGTGGCCACGCAAGACGACGCGCGTATCGTCCACCTCGATCTCGAGCCCGCACATATCGATGCCCGGAGTATCGAGGAGCACCTCGTTGACGCGATGGAGCAGGACTTCCTCCTCGCGCGTGAGGACGTGCTTGCCGGCGTACGCGTCTCGCACCTGCTCCTCGGACGGACGCCAGGACGAGTCGAGATTCGGGACCGTCTTGCGCACGATCTCCTCGTAGCTGCGCGGTATCGACGGATGCTTTTGCGGCATGGAAGATGGTGATTGCAGTGGGGATGCCACCCCGCGTGTGCGCGGTCGTGCCGCGCAGCGACGCACGCTGTGCCTAATCGCGCGGCCGCGGATGCGAGGATCTAGCGCAGTGATCGTGCAAGTGCGCGGCATCGTGCCGCGCGCGGGTTGGCCTCGAGCCTGCACCTCATCGGTGAGCGTTTCGATCGGCGACCAGTTGATGTTCCACCCGCATCAGCGGCCGCCACTGACCCCCGCCACGTAGCGGGTCCCGCCGGCAACATCCCCCATGTTGCCGGCGGTTTTTTTTTCGGAGGAGCTACGGCGTCGGACCGATGGCCGCGAGCAGCTCGTGCGTCGCTGCGATGGCCTCGGGACCGAGCGCCGCGATCGCGGGATCGTCGGCCTTGCGAGCACCGAGCAGGAGCTCGCGCCACAGCGCGTGGAGGCGTCGCGAGCGCGGCGCATCGACACTGGGCTGCTCGAGGCCGGCGACCCACGCGAGGTCATCCCCGAACAGCTCGAGCCGCACCCGCAGGGGCTCCTCGGGGAACCGCGGTACGAAACCGTAGAGCGCGGGCCGTTCGCGCGAGAGCGCGGTGGTCGCGAGGAGCGCGAGATCTGCGGCGCCGAAGCGCGGGGTCAGCCCCGCGGCGCGCGCGGCGGCATCGAGGCGGCCCGCGCCAGCCTCGTAGCGCGCGCGGGCGAGCGCGAGCGTGATCGCCTGCTGCTCGCCGATCGCGGAAGGGTAGGTCGTGGGTGGTGGCGGCGGCACGACGACCTCCGCTTCGGCGAGCTGGATCTGGAAGCCACGGCCTCGCGGCACGGCGCGCCGAGGATCCAGGCGGCCGAACGCGGGCACGTCGGAGCCGACGATGTCGTCGCCGCGGAGGTGGCGCACCACGACGGCGTCGGCGATCTCGGGAGGCATCAACGGCGCGAGCGCGAGATCCGGCCGCGCGCCGGCGACCAGCTTCTCGTAGCTCACGGCCGCCCACGGTGTGGCGCGCGTGAGCACGATCGCACCGGGGCCCGGTGGCAGCGAGCCGACGAGATCCGTCGCGAGCCGGCTCGGCGCCCCACGTGGATCGTCGACGCCGAACGCAGGACCGACGAGCAGCGCCATCGCGACCAGCGGCACGCCGGCGCCGAGGGTGACGAGCGAGCGTCGCTGCGCGGACACCGCGCGGACGATCGC
>DATLHR010000217.1:0-5475 GCA_035539815.1 Kofleriaceae bacterium | reverse complement strand
GCGATCAAGCACGTGCACGTGACGGCAGCGGGCCTCTCGCTCGCGCTCTTCGTGCTGCGCGGCGCCTGGCGGGCGGTCGCGCCCGAGCGCCTCGCGGCACGCTGGGTCCGCATCGTGCCGCACGTGATCGACACGGGGCTGCTCGTCTCGGCGGTCTGGCTCGCGTGGCAGCTCGGCGTGGGCGCCGCGCCGTGGATCGGCGCGAAGGTCGTCGCGCTCGTCGTCTACATCGCGCTCGGCATGATCGCGCTGAAGCGCGGCCGCACGTTCGCCGTCCGCGCCGCCGCCTTCTTCGCCGCGCTCGCGACGTTCGGCTATATCGTGTCGGTCGCGATCACCAAGTCCCCGTGGGGCGCGCTCGCGCGCCTCTGACCCTCACCGGCCGCGAACCATGAACGCCCTGCTCCCCGGCGCCGACGCCGCCACCTTCGACGACCCGCTCGCGATGCTGGTCGCCTGCCACGGCCGCATCCGCAAGCAGCTCGCGACGCTCGGCCGCCTCGAGCGCCACCTGCCCGGGCACGGGCACGACGCCGACGCACGCGCGGCGGCGCGGGCGATCATGCGCTACTTCGACTCGGCGGCCGTGCACCACCATGAGGACGAGGAAGCGAGCCTGCTGCCGCGGCTCCTCGCGCGCGCGCCGGACGCGCAGGCGCTCGCGTCGCGCCTCCTCGCGGAGCATCGCGAGCTCGCCGGGCACTGGCGCAAGCTGCGTCCGCTCCTGTCCGGCATCGCCACCGGCCAGCGCGCCGTGCTCCCGCCCCGCCTGGTGCACGAGATCACCCACGCTTACGAGGCGCACATCGAGATCGAGGAAGCCGAGCTGATCCCGCTGGCGCAGGACCTCCTGGCGCCCGACGAGATCGCCGCCATCGGGCGCGAGATGGCCCAACGCCGCGGCGTGAGCTAGGGCCGGTTAGCGCTGCCGGGGCACTCGCGCCCGTGTTGCGGTAACGGGCCCTAACCCGCCGCGACATAGCGTGCCATGCGGGCGCGCAGGTCGTCGGAGAGGGGCACCGCGCGTCGCGTTTCGAGCGACGCCTGCACCAGCACCAGCCGCGCTCGCACGCGCTCCTCGCCAGCGCAGGTCGCGCTCACGCGCAGCGTGATCGACGCGTTGCCGAGGCGCTCGACCACGAGCGCGAACGCGAGCCGGTCGCCGACCCCCGACGGCGCCGCGAACTCGCATTCGATGCGCGCCATCGGCACGCCGAGGCGGTCACGGGCGTGATAGCCGCCGAAGTCGACGCCCAGCCCCTGGTCGAACCAGTCCTCGACCAGTTCGTTCATGAGCACGAAATACTGCGGGTAGAACACGATGCCCGCGGGGTCGCAGTGGTGGAAGCGGATCGGCTTGTCGACGACGAATGGCATCGCGGTTCCTAGCCGAGCCGGTCGACGAAGCGCACCAGCGCCTCCAGCACGGCGTCCGGCTGGTCGCGGTGCGGAGCATGGCGGCAGTCGGCGAGCTTCACCACGTCGACGTCGCTCGCGAGCCGCGCGATGCGCTCGACCTGCTCCATCGTGCCGTACTCGTCGTCCTCGCCCTGGATCGCGAGGATCGGACGCTGCACGTCACGCACCTCGGCGGCGATGTCCCAGGCGCGAAACGCCGGGTCGAGCCAGATGTCGTTCCAGCCGGTGAACGCGGCGTCGACATCGTCGTGGTAGCGGGCGAGGCGCTCGCGCAGGTCGGTGGCGCGCCACGCGGTCTTCGCCGCCGCGATGCTCGCGATCGACACGTCCTCGACGAACACGTGCGGCGCCATCAGCACGAGGCCCGTCACCGGCCTCGGCTGCGCGCCCGCGTGGATCAGCGCGATCGAGGCGCCGTCGCTGTGCCCGAACAGGATCGGTCGCTCGACGCCGCACGCGTCGAGCAGCCGCGGCAGCACGGCGAGCGCCTCGTCGTGCATGTAGCGCACGCCGTAGGGCAACGCGGCCGGCGACGAGCGCCCGTAGCCGGCGCGCGAATAGACGAGGACGTCGCGCCCGGCGGCGTGCGCCACGCGGTGCGGGAAATCCTTCCACATCGCGACCGAGCCCAGCCCCTCGTGCAGCATCACGATCGCGGCGACGTCGCGCCGGCCGACGTCGATGCGCTCGACCTCGAGGCGCGCGGCGCCGACGTCGACGAAGGCCATCGACTTCCCTAGACGCCGAGGAACGCGTGCAGCGCCGCCGGGTCGGCGCGCGCCGTCGCGCTGTCGCACTCGTAGGCGACCTGGCCCTTGACCAGCACGACGTTGCGGTCGGTGATCGCGGTCACGTGCGCGTAGTTCTTGTCGACGATCACCGTCGCGATCCCGGCGGCGCGGATCTCGCCGACGATGCGCCAGATCTCCTTCGCGATCAGCGGCGCGAGGCCCTCGGTCGCCTCGTCGAGAATCAGGAGCGACGGGTTGGTGAGGAGCGCGCGGCCGATCGTCAGCATCTGCTGCTCGCCGCCGGACAGTTGCGCCCCACCGTGGTCGAGGCGCTCGGCCAGCCTCGGGAAGGTCGCGAGCACGCGGTCGTAGGTCCAGTCGCAGCGCCCGTCGGCCGCGGGGCGCGCGGACATCACCAGGTTCTCGCGCACCGACAGGTTGGGGAAGATGCCGCGCCCCTCCGGCACGTAGGCAATCCCCTGGCGCGTGATGCGGAAGGTCGGCCAGCCGGCCGCGTCGTAGCCGCGCACGCGCACCGTGCCGCTGCGCGGCGACACGATCCCCAGCATGCTCTTGAGGAGCGTCGTCTTGCCCATGCCGTTGCGGCCCATCAGGCCGACCGCCTCGCCGACGCGCACCGCAAAGTCGACGCCGTGCAACACATGGCTCGCCCCGTAGTAGACGTGCAGGTCGCTCGCCTCGAGCAGGACGTCGGCCATGTCAGTCGTCCTCGTGGCCGAGGTAGGCGCGCTGCACGCTGGTGTTCGCGCGAATCGCGCCGGGCAGGCCCGACGCGAGCACCTGCCCGTTCACCATCACGGTGATCACGTCGGCGAGCGCGAACACCGCATCCATGTCGTGCTCGACGAGCAGGATCGCGTGCGCCGCGGCCAGCCGCTTGAGCAGGCCGACCATCCGCGCGGATTCTTCCGCGCCCATGCCGGCGAGCGGCTCGTCGAGGAGCAGGACCTCGGGCTCGGTCGCCAGCACCATCGCGATCTCGAGCTGGCGCTGCTCGCCGTGCGACAGCGCGCCTGCCTGGCGCTCGACGTGCTCGTGGAGGCCCGCGAGCTCGAGGCCGCGCATCGCGCGCTTGCCGGCGACCGGGTCGCGCGAGGCGTTCGCGACGATCGCGAAGGGCCGCGGCCGCCGCGACTGCGCCGCGAGCCGCGCGTTCTCGAACACCGTGAACGCGGGGAAGATGTTGGTCTTCTGGTAGCTGCGGCCGATGCCCATGCGCGAGCGGCGGTCCGGGCTCAGCGTGGCGATGTCGGCGCCCTTGAAACGGATGGTTCCCGACGACGGACCGAGATCGCCGGACAGCAGGTTGATGAGCGTCGACTTGCCCGCGCCATTGGGGCCGAGCAGCGCGTGCAGCTCGCCGCGGCGCAGCGCGAGGTCGACGCCGTCGCACGCCGCGAGCCCGCCGAAGCGGCGGGTGAGGCCGCGCGCATCGAGGACCGCGTCAGCCATCGCGCGCACCGCCGAACAGGCTCCGGCGCACGCGCCGCACCAGATGGCCCAGCCCGCCGGGCATGAACAGCACGATCAGGACGATCGTCGCGCCGAGGAAGAGCTGCCAGTGCTTGGTGACCGAGCTGAAGAACTCGTGCAGCAGCGTCAGCGCGAACGCCCCGACGATCGGCCCGTACGGCGTCCCCGCGCCGCCCAGGATCACCATCAGCAATACGTTGCCCGACTGGTGCCACGACAGGATCTCGGGGTTGACGAAGCCCGACTGCGCCGCGAGCAGGTAGCCGGCCAGCCCGGCCAGCGCGCCGGCGAGCGTGAACGCCGCCAGCTTGTAGGCGGCGACCGGGTAGCCCAGCGCCCGCATCCGCTGCTCGTTCGCGCGGATGCCCTGCAGCGCGCGGCCGAACGGCGAGCGCAGCAGGAGTTGCAGGAACACGAACACGAGGACCAGCACCGCCATCACGACGTAGAAGATCTGGTTCGGCTTGTCCAGGTCGAAAGGCGTGAACCCGAACAGGCTCGCGTCGGGCTTGACGTTGACGTAGCGGCCGTCGGAGCCGCCGCCGACGTTCGTGTCGTGGAACACGAAGTAGAACATCTGCGCGAATGCGAGCGTTACCATGATGAAGTAGATGCCGCGCGTGCGGAGCACGAAGATGCCGACGACGAACGCGCACAGCGCCGCCGCGGCGACGGCCACCGCGAGCGACGACCACAGCCCGGTCGCGGCCGCCTTCGGCGACAGCAGCGCCAGCGCGTACGCCCCGACGCCGAAGAACGCCGCGTGCCCGAAGCTCACGAGCCCGGTCCAGCCGACCAATAGGTCGAGCGACAGCGCGAAGATCGCCATGATCATGATCTTCGTCGTGAGCTCGACGTAGAACGTCGCGCCCGACAGCGGGAAGAGCGCGACGAGCGCGAGCGCGACGAGCGGGGCGATCAGGCGGGTCGGCATCGTCGCCTCGGCAGCGTCACGCGCGCCGGAACAGGCCTTCGGGCCGCCACAGCAGGATCGCCGCCATCAGCACGTAGACCGCCACGCCGGCGTACTCGGGCACGAGCACCTTGCCGAAGGTGTCGACCAGCCCGATCAGCAGCGATGCCGCGAGCGCTCCCCACACCGAGCCGATGCCGCCGATCACGACCACGACGAAGCAGATGATCAGCACCTGCTGCCCCATGCCCGGGTAGACCGACGACACCGGCGCCGCGAGCATCCCCGCGAAGGCCGCCAGCGCGACGCCCAGCGCGAACACGAGGCGGAACACGAGGTTCACGTTGACGCCGAGCACGCCCACCATCTCGCGGTTCGACGCGCCGGCGCGGATCATCATGCCCAGGCGCGTGCGCTGGATCAGCAGGTACATGCCGCCGGCGATCGCGAGGCACACCGCCGACATGACCAGGCGGTAGACCGGATAGGTCATCGTGTCGCCGAGCGCGATCGACCCGCCGAACACCGGTGGGACGGTGACGCCATGCACGTCGTTGCCGACGATGAGGCTGCGCAGCTCCTCGAAGATCAGGATGAGCCCATAGGTGAGCAGCACCTGCTCGAGGTGGTCGCGCTTGTAGAGGTGCGAGAACAGCGCCCACTCGAGGAAGAGCCCGAGGAGCACCGACAGCGCGATGCCCAGCACCATCGCGACGGCGAGGCTGCCGGTCAGCGACGACAGCGTGAACGCCATGTACGCGCCGATCATGTAGAAGCTGCCGTGCGCGAGGTTGATGATCCCCATGATGCCGAAGATCAGCGTCAGCCCGCTCGCGACCAGGAACAGCAGCAGTCCGTACTGGAGCGCGTTCAGGAGCTGGATCAGCGCGAATTCCATGGCGTCGGGGTCGGAGGGTC
>DATLHR010000216.1:0-3108 GCA_035539815.1 Kofleriaceae bacterium | reverse complement strand
CCTCGCCCCCGGCGCTCTGCCGGCCGGCGCGCCTTGCTTCGACGTCGCCGCGTGCGCGCCGGGCCACGCGTGCTGGCCCGAAGGCGACGGCACCGCCACCTGCCGTCGCCTCTGCCGCGACGCTCGCGACTGCGGCGGCGGCCCCTGCGAGCGCCCCGACCGCCCCGGCGGGGAGCCGGGCCTCCACGCCGTCTGCGGCTGATCCGCGCGCCATCGCCTACTTCAGCATGCGAAAGTGCGGGTGCTTCAGCCACGCGCGCAGGAGCTCGACGTCACCGAGATGCGTGGTCGCGTACCCGTCGTTCACGGTGAGATGCGACAGCGTGCGCGTTTCGCGCGATCGTGATCACCCGGATCGGCGCATCGTGATCACCCGGATCGGCGCATCGTGATCGCCCGGATCGGCATCGTGATCACTCGGATCGGCATCGTGATCGCCGGGATCGCCGACGTGATCACGCCGCCCTCCCGGGGCTGATTGGGCCCCCGCCGAGGCCGGAGAGGATCATCCTCCCGGGCCGGCAAGGCCGGAGCATCGAGACGCTGGACGTCGAACCACCCCCGGACCTTCGAGGAGGCCCGGTGGCTACGGAGCGACTGTCCATGAGGAAGACGAAAGAGATCCTGCGCCAGAAGTGGGCGCTACAACGAGCGCACCGCGCGATCGCGACGAGCGTCGGCGTGAGCGCGGGTGCGGTCGGCGGCGCGATCGAGCGCGCACGCGCCGCGGGCCTCACAAGCTGGGCGCAGGTCGAGCCGCTCGATGAGCCGACGCTCGAGGCGATGCTGTACGGCGCGTCCACGCGCGAGGCGCTGCGCCCGGACCCGGACTGCTCCTGGATCCATCGCGAGCGCTCGCGCCCCGGCGTGACGCTCGAGCTGCTGCACGACGAGTACCGACAGAAGCATCCCGACGGCTTCGGCTACACGACGTTCTGCGATCGCTATCGCGAATGGCTCGGTCGCCGCGGGCTCGTGATGCGTCAGGTGCACATCGCCGGCGACGCGATGTTCGTCGACTACTCGGGTAAGCGGCCCTCGTTCTTCGACCCCGCGACGGGCGAAGTGATCGCGGTCGAGCTCTTCGTCGCGGTGCTCGGCGCGTCGAACTACACGTATGCGGAGGCGACGCGGAGCCAGCGTGGACCGGACTGGATCGCGAGCCACGTGCGTGCGCTCGCGTTCTTCGGCGGCGCACCTCGTGCGATCGTGTGCGACCAGCTCAAGAGCGGCGTGACGCGATCGTGCCGGTACGAGCCCGAGGTGCAGCGCACGTACGAGGACCTCGCGTCGCACTACGGCACGACGGTCCTGCCCGCGCGAGCGCGGAAGCCTCGCGACAAGGCGAAGGTCGAGGTCGCGGTGCAGATCGTCCAGCGCTGGATCCTCGCGTGCATCCGCGACGAGACGTTCAGCTCGCTCGTGCGGCTCAATGAGCGTATCCGCGAGCTGCTCGACCTGCTCAACGCGCGCGTGATGCGCCGCTACGGCAAGAGCCGCGCGGAGCTCTTCGAGTCGATGGAGAGGCCCGCGCTCGGCGCGCTGCCGTCGTCTCGCTTCGAGTACGCGGAGTGGAAGCGAGCGCGGGTGAACATCGACTACCACGTCGTGTTCGACGAGCACTTCTACTCCGTGCCCTACGCGCTCGTGCACGAGGAGGTCTGGGTCCGCGCGACGACCATGAGCATCGAGGTGATGCACGCGGGGGCGCGCGTGGCCTCGCACCTGCGCTCGCGCCAACGCGGTCGCCACACGACGGTCCACGAGCACATGCCGAGCTCTCATCGTGCCCACGCGGAGTGGTCGCCGTCGCGGATCCTCGGGTGGGCGGCGAAGACCGGCCCTGCGACGCGGGACCTGTGCGACGCGATCCTCACCGAGCGTCCGCACCCCGAGCAGGGCTTCCGCTCGTGCCTCGGCATCTTGCGGCTCGGGAAGCTCTTCGGAGAAGACCGGCTCGAAGCGGCGTGCGCTCGCGCGAATCGCGCGCGCGCGCTCCTACCGGCACGTCGAGTCGATCCTGAAGAAGGGTCTCGACCGCGTGCCGATCGACGACGGCACGGCGAGCGCGAAGCCGATCGCGCACGAGAACGTGCGTGGCCCGACCGAGTACCTGAACTGAAGGAGAAGAGATGCTGATGGAGCCCACGGTTGAGAAGCTGAAGATCCTTCACCTCTACGCGATGGCCGCCGCCTGGGTCGCGCAGCGAGGTGATCCCTCGTTCGGCGAGCTCGACTTCGACGCGCGGCTCGCGCTGCTCGTCGATGCCGAGACGCTCGCGCGGGACAACAAGCGCATCGCGCGGCTGCTGCGCGAGGCGAAGCTCAGGATCCCCGGCGCGTGCGTCGAGGACATCGACACGTCGCCGAAGCGCGAGATCGAGCGCTCGCTCGTGAGGACGCTCGCGACGGGGCGATGGATCGCCGACCACCAGAACGTGCTCATCACGGGCATGACCGGCGTCGGCAAGACGGACGTCGCGTGCGCGCTCGCGCAGCTCGGATGCCGCACGGGATTCCGCGCGCTCTATCGACGCACGCCGCGTCTCTTCGAGGAGCTCGCCCTCGCGCACGCCGACGGCACGTACACGCGCCTGCTCGGCAAGCTGGCGAAGATCGACGTGCTCGTGCTCGACGACTGGGGCCTCGCGCCGCTCACCGACATCCAGCGACGCGACGTGCTCGAGATCATAGACGACCGACACGGCGCGAAGTCCACCGTCATCGCGAGCCAGCTCCCCGTCGGAAAGTGGCATGACCACGTAGGAGACCCGACCATCGCGGACGCGGTCCTCGATCGCGTCGTCCACAACGCCCACCGCATCAACCTCAAGGGGCCCACCCGAAGGAAGAACGACGAGACCAAGAGCTGAACCAACGAACGACCAGCGTCGCTACGCTCCGACCCCGATCACGATGCGGCGATCCCCGTGATCACGATCGAGCGATCCCGACGATCACGTTCGGCGAAATGCGCAACAGCGTGAAGAGCGTGCCCGCCAAGCCATCGACGTTCTCTTCTCGAAGAGGCGCGCTCGGACGATCTCGGGGGAGAACGCCGCGCCCGGGCAGTGAGCCGCCGAAGCTCACGATGCCGCCCAGCTGCGT
>DATLHR010000215.1:0-3975 GCA_035539815.1 Kofleriaceae bacterium | reverse complement strand
GTGCTCCGATCAGACCGCCAACACCGACCTCGATCTTCACCTGCATCGCCCCAACAACACGCTGAGCTGGTTCTCCACCGCTAACGGCGCCACCTGCTACTACGAGAACTGCAAGGCGCAGGCAGCGTCCCCGGCGACGTGGGGCTACGCCAACAGCCCTCTCGCAGCATGCGTGGGCGGGCCCGAGGGCACGTCCTGGGCGGCCCTCGGCTTCTGCCGCAACCCGCGGCTCGACATCGACAGCATCCAGGACAGCGGCGTGCCCGAGAACATCAACGTCGACGTGCCGGAGGCGGCCGCGTATCGCGTGATGGTGAACTACTTCGGAGGCACCGGCACCGTCCACCCGGTGGTGAACGTCTACTGCGGCGGGCGCCTGCGCGGCTCGTATGGTCAGCAGTCCGCACAGGTCTCGGGCTTCGACCAGTCAGGCGGCAACGCCACGGGTGACATGTGGCGCGTCGTCGACGTCACACCCGTGGTCTCGAACAGCGAGACGACCGACTGCGCGCTCGCTCCACTGCATCCGCCGGGGATGAGCTCGGGCTACTGGGTGAGCACGACGCCTCGTACGTATTGACGAGCCCAGCTGTCGCGTTGTCTCGACTGCTCTGCGCCGGGCATGTGGCGTACCGGGCAACCTCCGAGTGCGCCCTCCGGCGCCGTCATATCCGATGGAATCAGAAGCACTCCCGCACCCGCCGTCGTTCGCGATGCCTCGCGGCAAGACCGTTTGCACCAACCGCGTGGGCGGTCACGAGGGCCGCTTACGTAGAGGTGCTTCATGCAGAAGAATCGTTGGTTCGCAGTGGTCGCTCTCCTCATCGAGGAGATCGAGTTCGATCCCTACCTGTGACCGCGAAGGGGGGCGGCTCAATGCGGAGGCCACTCCGCACACGTGAGGATCTCGGCGCCTCTGGCGCGGAAGACCTTGTCGACGAGGAGCTCGTGCACCACGGGGTCGTGGTCGGCGCACCCATCGCGGAGCACGGTCAGCCCATAGCCCCGATCGGAGGCGTCATACAGCGTCGCCGCGACCATCGCGCTCGTCGCGACACCGGTGATCGCGAGCGAGTCCACGCCGCGCGCGCGGAGCAGGAGATCGAGATCCGTTCCCGCGAACGCGCTCGTGCGCCGCTTGAGTACGACCACGTCGTCCTCGGTGACCTCCATCGCGACCTCGGTACCCGGCGAGCCCTCGTGAAAGTGCGCGCCGGCCCGGTAGAAGGTCTCGAAGATCCCGCCCGGCACGTCCGCGCCGTTCGCGCGAAACGCGGTGCGCACGAACACGACCAGCACGCCCGCCGCACGCGCGCGCGGCAGTAGCTCGGTCACGGGCGGCACGACGGTCCTCGTGAACGCGTAGTTGTCGAGGATGCCGACCTGAAGATCGCCGACGATCAGCGCGCTGCGCATCATGGACTCCGTGGATGCTCTGCATTGCGGCGACGCTCTGCGCGCGCCAGGAACGCGACCGCGATCGCGATGAACAGCACCGAGACCCAGTCCTGCAGCGACGGCCACTTCAGGCCGAACAGACCGGCGAGGAGCAGCGTGGCGGCGACGCCGCCGAGCAGGGAGGTCAGGCGGTTGACGAGACCGGCGAACGTCGCGGTGCGTCCCGCGAACATGAAGATGAACACCGAGAAGAACGCCACCGCACCGTAGGGGATCCCGGACGCGATCGCGACGGGGTCGGGGTCTGCCACCGCGCGGCGGAGCTCGACGATGCGCGGATCGTCCGAGCCGGAGGCGAGAAAGATCGCGACGATCACCACCATCGACACCGTGGCGGCGACCTGCTCGATCGCGAAGAACCCCTTGTTGTCGAGGGGCACGCCGCGCGCGCGCGTGTTCTTGAAATAGTTCATCACGTAGATGCGGATCGCGTACGCGGTGATGTACAGGCCCATGATCACCAGCGCGAACGGCGACTCGATGAAGTCGAACGCGCCGTCCATCGACGCCGAGGCCATCCCGAGCGCGGACGCGATCGGCGGCAGCAGCACGTTGGTCGCGACCGCCAGCAGCGCGAACACCACCGCCCAGTTCTCCTCGGCGTAGACCTGCTTGACCAGGATGCCTTGCCGGATCTGCACGGCATCGACCGCGCGGCTGATCACGATGACGCTGCCGCGCATGATCACCATCGCGACCATCACCGACATCGGCAGCGAGTACATCAGCGTGGTCGTCGGGATGATCACGGCCGTGCACACGCCCGACGGGATGATGTAGACGATCTCCGACGGCAGCGTGAACGGTCCGAAGCGGCGCATCCGGTTCGAACGCATGCGCAACCAGCCGGCGAACGCGACCACGGCGAGCGCGAACAAGCTGCCGCCGAGGGTGTTGTTCACCAGGTAGCCCATGTCCGACAGCGCGGGGCTGCGGACCGCCGTGAAGTACTTCACGAGCACGCCGGTCAGCACGTACGCGCCGAAGTACCCGGCGCACAGCTGCACCAGGTGGGACGTCTCGCCGCGGGGGCTGCTCGCGTCGCTCATCGGCGCGACGCCGCCGCCGGCGCGCCGGTGTGACACGCGGCGCAGGTGGAGAGGATCTCTCCGTACGCGGTGGCCCGGGCCTCGGTGGTCGCCAGCTTGTTCGCGCGCGCCTGACTGGCGAGGCGCTGCAGGGTGCGCGCGTGGACGGCGCGATCCGACGAGGAGGGGCCCCAGTCGAGGGGCGCCGCCGCGAGGACGTCGAGCCCCGCGCGCCACGGCTCCGGATCACCGCCGATGATGCCTTCCCATATCCGATCGGCGGCCCAGCGATGGCGGAGCATGCGCGCCTCGACGGTCTTCGCGTCGGGCGGGACCGGGAACTGGCGGAACTCCGGCGCGACGCCGGTCTCGACGTGACAGCTCGCGCACGCGGCGGCGAGCGACGCCTCGAGCCGGGTCGCCTGCGCGAGCGTGGTCGCACGCGCGAGCGCCGCGGCCCGGTCGCGGACGGCGACCACATGCGCGGCCCACGGTCCATGCGCGGGCGAGTCGGGCGCCTCCGAGATCGCGGCGGCGAAGCGCTTGGCGTCGTCGAGCTTGCCGGTGATCAACAGCCGCTCGATCGCGCGCAGCAGATCGAAGTTCTCGTGCATGTGCATGCGCTGCAGCTCGTCGCGCGGAAGCTGGGCGGGCCCCGACGTCGGCGGCTGCTTGGGCACGGCCGGCTTGCGCGGCGCCGGCTTGGTCGGCGGCGCGCCCACGACGTCCTGGCTGCCGGCGGCCGCGATCAGGGCGAGCGAGAAGACCACCGTCGCGCGTCTCATGGACGCAGCATGGCATGTCCTCGCCCGGTGCGCGCTTCCGACGCGAGCGGGTGGATCTGCTCCGCGCGGCGTCTCATTCGCCTGCGTGCTTCAAGCGTCGAGGCGGAGCAGGAGCAGCTTCCGCTCGTCGTGGCCCGGCGTGGCGAGGAACTCGAAGGGCCGCGCCGTGGTGAGCGCGGCAAAGGCGTCGCCGCGTCCTGCGATCGCCACGGCAACGCGAGCGAGCTCCACGGACTCGAGGACGAACAGCTCCTTCAGGTCGTCGAAGGCGTCGCTCTCGGCGAGCGCCTCCGACTCCGCGAGGGCGTCACACAGGATCGAGAGGGGCGCCGGCTCGAACCCGCCTGCCGAGTCGAGGACGAGCGCCTTGCCCGCGTAAACATTCCCCATGACGGTCGACGGCACCCACGGCTCGATCTCGGCGCCGGCCCAGTAGAAGCGAATGGCGGTGATCGGCGCGGACGCCTTGCGCGCGAGATCGCCGCGATAGGCACGAAACGACTCCTCGAGCTCGCGGACGATCGTCGCTACCGCAGGATCGGGCTCGAAGTCCTCGAGGGCGCGGATCAACGGCGCGGCATGCGCGTGGGCCAGGAGCTTGGTTCGGAGCTCGCTCCGTCGCGTCGTCGTCACGTGTTGGCGACTGTACCCGTGATCAAAGCTGGCCGATGACCAGGTGCTACAGGCTGCCCGGTGTGTGCTGG
>DATLHR010000214.1:0-3617 GCA_035539815.1 Kofleriaceae bacterium | reverse complement strand
CGCACCATGCGCGACGGTGCGTTCCGCGCTGTCATCGATCACTGTGGCTCTTGTTGGCGTCGTCGGGATGACGGCGTGTGGCTCCTCCGCGCCGACGGCGGCGACGCCTGCCGGACGGGCCGCGGTGCGTGCGCCCACCTGCGTGCACGACGACGCGTTCGCCGAGGCCCAGCCCGGCCCCGTGGTGTACGGGGCGTTCGCGTTCCAGCAGCGCCCCATCTGGCCCGTGATCGACGAGGCCACCTCCGAGCTCGTCCTGCGTGATCTCGAGACCTCCGACGTGCGCGCGCGCATCGCGATTCCTGCACGCGGAGCGCTGATGGTGACGAGCACGCTCGCCATGCCGAGCGGGCCCGCGATCGTCGTGACGGAGACGCCGCCGGCGCCCGACGACGAGGTCACGATGACGCACTTCGTCTGGCTCGTGCCGTTCGACGGCGACAAGGCCCGTCCACCCATCAAGCTCCCGCTCCCTCTCGAGGACACCTACACGGACGACATGATCGCCGCCGGCGATCACCTCGTCGTGCTGCGACGAGCATGGCTCGAGGAGGAGCGTGACCCGGAAGGTCCATGGCCCGATGACGCCGCCCTCGCCGCACGCGACGCGAAGCGGCCCGCCACGCTGCTCGTGCTCGATGCGGCGCGACGCATCGTGCACACGTCAGAAGAGGTCGGCGCGACGGGGTTGGTCGCCCTCGACGATCACACCTTCGCGCTGACGCGGGCGACCGGCGAGCCTGGGGGCGAGGCCGTGCGCACGTTCGACGTGCAGCGTGGCGCGTGGAGCGCAGGCGAGGTCCGGTCGGCGTGGATGACCGCCGCCTACACGCGCGTTGGTTCACGCACGCTGCTCGTCGGTACCCGGCCGAACCCGGACGACGTCAACGCACGTTCCTATGCCCTGGCGACGCTCTCCGCGGACGGCGTGATGTCCCCGTGGCAACCGACGCCGCTCGTTGGCTGGGCAGTGTCGGTCACCGAGGCGCCAACCTTCGGCGGCGCATTGCTCGTCGTGATGCACCAAGAGCAGCCGGGGAGCCAGGCCAACGCCCTCCGCATCGCCATGGTCGGGCCGGACCTCGCGGTCTCGGAGACGACGCGCGCCGCGGCGCCGCTCACCGCTGTCGGTACTGACGCCTTCTTGATCTCCGATCACCTCTACACCGCGGGGTTCAGCCGCGTCGCGAAGTACACCTGTCGGTAGGATCACAACGGCAGGCGTACCGCGACGATCGTCGCCCCGGGCGTCGACCGGAGCTCGAGCTCGCCTCCGACGCTGCGGGCCCGCTCGTCCATGTGACGCAGGCCGTGGCCACGCACGACCGTCGCAGGATCGAAGCCGACACCGTCATCCTGGATCTCGACCGTCATCGCGCGCGCTGCGATCCTCGCCGACACGCGCACCGCGCGCGCGCTGGCGTGACGGACGGAGTTACGCAACGCCTCGAACACGATGAACATGATCGCGACCGCGGTGCGGTCATCGAGCGGAGCTTCGTCGTCGTTGGCGGGTAGCGCGTACTCGATGCTCACCTCGGCGCCGAACAGCTCGTCGCAGCGCGTGCGCAGGTGCGACCACAGCGCGGTGCGTCCCCGATCATCTCGACGGGTCGTCCACACCAACGTGCCTAGCTCGTCGAGACACGCCATCAACCGATCCTCGATGGCGGCGACCTGCGCGACGTCCGCGTCGCGCCGCGCCTGCCAGATCGCGGCCGTCAGGCTCGCGCCGAACCCGTCGTGCAGGTCACGCGCGATCCGCTCGCGCTCCTCGGTGATCGCGAGGGCCGCGAGGCGCCGTCGCAGGTGTTCGCGGTCCTGCTCGAGCGCGTCCTCGCGGTCGCTGGCGGTGAGGAACAGCCGGTGGAGGTATAGCGCGCTCGCGCCGAGGGTGAGCGAGACGATGGCCGCGTCGAGGTCTCCGCGGCACAGAAATCCGCCCGCGATGACGAGGGGCGCGAGCGTGAACACGGCGAAGTTGAAGCGCCGGTAGAGGGCCGCGCGCGCGCCGTGCAGGCACGCCGAAAAGTAGATCAACCAGAGGAGGCTGTGAGGTGTGCCACTCGCGACGATCAGCAGCCCCACACCGATCGTGTGCACCAAGGTCTCGGTCCAGTTGAACGCGAGGTACCGCAGGTCGTAGACACCGCGGGTGATCAGCACCGTCGCGCCGATCACGCACACCAGGTACACGACGGCGAACACGGACAGCGCACCGACGAACTCGCGCGGGGCGACGTATTCGCTCGCGATCGCGATGACGAGCACGCCCGCCGCCATCACCGCGGTGGTCAGAGGCCGCCGCGTCTGCAGATGGAGCTGCTCGCCGAGACTCCGCATCGGCCGATCGCGGCTAGTCGACAAGGCGCCGCCGGAGGGCTTCTCGTGTCGCCGCTGCTTTCGTCGTGACTCGGAGCTTCTTGTAGATGCTCTTCACGTGGGTCTGGACCGTGCTCTCGCCCATGCCGAGCTCCGCCGCGATCTCGCGATAGCGCAACCCGCGTGCGAGGCCGAGCAGGACGTCGTGCTCTCGGTTGGTGAGCCCGGCATCGCCGCGCGCGGTGCGGGGACGCAGGCTCTCGACGAGCTTGCGCGCGATCTCCGGGCTCATCGGCGCGCCTCCGAGCTCGGCCTCGTCGAGCGCCTGCAGGATGCGCCCGCGCGGCGTGTGCTTGAGCAGGTATCCGACCGCCCCCGCGCGCATCGCCGCGACGATCTCGTCCGGATCGGCGAACTTGGTCAACACGAGGATGTGCGCACGCGGCCGCGCGGCCGCGAGCTCGGCGATGACCTCGAGCCCGCTGCCATCCGGCAGGCGGAGATCGATCAGCGCCACGTCGACCTCGACGTTCGACGCGAGCGCCGCGCGCGCCTCGCTCACGTTCGCGCAGCACGCGACGATCGCGTACCGGCCGTCGCGGGCGAGGAGCGTCGCGATCCCGGTGCGCACGGGTTCGGAGTCCTCGACCAGGAACGCGCGCCTCACACTTCGCCAAGGATCTGCAATCACGTCACGACTTGCAACTGTCGTGCGGCGAGCAGCGCGACCACTACGGCGCCGCAGATCCGCCGGCCGATCCCGTAGGAGCGGCCGAGCCGCTGGCCGCGCGCGCGTCTTTGATCGCCTGCGCCGCATCGTGGACCATCTGGGCGACCTGCAGTCCCTTGAAGCACTTGTTGTCGGTCAACAGATTTTTGATCCCCATGATGCAGGTCTTCTCCTGCGCGCTCCACGGCCGCTTGTTGCAGTCCGCCTCGAACGCCGCCGTCAGCGTCTTGATCTCGTCGGGCGTCGCCGGAGGCTTGAGCCCGGAGATCTTGTTACCGCCGCCCTTGACGTGAGCATCGACGTAGAACGCAGCGGCCTCGGTGCACGAGGGGCCACCGCCGCCACCGCCACCGCCACCGCCACCGCCGTCGGACTTGCCTTTGCCGCACGCGACGAGAGTTGTCAGGAGACACGACACGAACACCATTCGAAGCAACATGGAGCCAGCGTACGGATCGGCTCGCGAACCTTCTAGCGAGGCAACGAGATCATCGATCTGGTTCTCCCACGAACATGGGAGGAGGAATCGCTCGCGACGCCGAGCTTTCAACGCGCGCGGATACGC
>DATLHR010000213.1:0-14463 GCA_035539815.1 Kofleriaceae bacterium | reverse complement strand
GCCGAGCGTGGTGCGCTTCATCTGGCGTCGCGATCAGGGCCGATGCCGGATTCCTGGCTGCCGCTCGGCACTCGGACTGGAGATCCATCACATCATCCATCGAGCCGACGGCGGCACGCACGAACCTTCGAACCTTTGCCTGGCGTGCTCGTCCTGCCACGACGCACACCACCGGGGCGCGCTGGCGATCTCCGGGACGGCACCCGACCAGCTCGTGGTCGTACGTCTTGCCGACGAACCAGCTGGCGCCGTGAAGGCTAACCCAGGGAGTCGCGCCCACGTGGGCGCACCCACGACGTCGAACGACGGCCCGAGTCGCTTCGAGCAGGTCGCGCTGCGCACCCAGGCGCGGGACGCGCTGGTCGGGCTCGGCTGGAAGCCCGCGATCGCGGCATCTGCTGTCGACGACGCGCTCGCCGCCGGCCATGCGAACGTGCCCCTCGAGCAGTTGATCCGAGAGGCGCTGCGCCGTTGCCCGGTTCCTCGTGCCTAAGCCGCGATGGCCCCCGTCTCGCACGCCGCCGCCGGCCGGCGAACCTGCGCGTTGCGATGCGCAGTGCATCGAGCCGCTCGAGGCTGGCACGCCCGAACGCGCACGTCAGGACATACCGCTGAGCGTTGTGCGGTTCGTCTGTCGTCGCGACGAGGGCCGATGCCGGGTCGCCGATCGGCGCTCGGTCCGCGCACGCTCGCTACGGGCGAGCTACCGATGCGCGAGCGCGAAGTCGATCGCTGCGCGCGCGGCCGCGACCTGGGCGTCGTTGCACTGGGCGGGGGTTGCGCGCGGGCTGTCGGGATAGACCTCGGTGGTCGAGGTGTAGCGAGCGGGCGTGGCGCCGGCGCAGAGCCCGAGCTCCGCGAACGCGTAGTTGATGACGCCGGGCGCGACGACGGGGGAGCCGATGATCTTGTTGTCGGCGTCGGCGGGGGCGATGTGCGTGACCTTGGCGACCGCGGCGATGAGGGCCTGCTGGAAGGCGGGCTGCGGGTTCTCGGTGTCGCCGACGACGTAGAACCCGTCGGGGATCTCGCCCGGCTCGGAAGGCTTGCCATCGCGTGCGGCGAGGGCGGGGCGGAACTCGGTCTCGTCGGAGTCGGTGGTCTCGTGCAGATCGATGTGGACGAGGATGCGGTCGCGGATGGGGGCGAGCAGGCGGATCACCGCGGCCGCTTCTTCCGACTCGCCGGCACCGCGGAACGAGCGGTTCGGATCGATCGCGAGCGGGTTCCAGCGGTGGATGCGCTCGTAGGCCCATGGACTGACGCAGGGCAGGACGAGGAGGTTGATGCGGCCGGCGTACGCGTCGCCGTGCTGCTCGATGAACTGCAGGGCGCCGTGGACACCGCTGGTCTCGTAGCCGTGCACGCCTCCGGTGACGAGGGCGATCGGGAGGTCGTCGCGCCACGTGCGGCTCTTGATGGCGAACAGAGGGTAGCGATCGGGCGCGTAGTCGAGCTCGCCGTACGGCGTGACGTCGAACCGGGAATGCAGGCGCTCGATCACGGTGAGGACGTCGGCGGCGTAGCTGCGCTTGAGCCTCTGGCGCGAACGCCACAGCGCGCGCTCGGCGGCGCCCCAGGGTTGACCTGCGATGCCGATGGGGTAGGCGGACGGGACGGTGGTCACGCCGCGAGTCTACTTGGGATCTGCGGCTACCGCAGGTGCAACGCCGGTCCGGTGAGTGCGCGTGTCGTGACCTGGGCAGCGCGATCGATGTCGTACGTCGCCTCGAGCTCGACGTCGTAGCGCTGTTCGAGCACGTGGTACGCCTCGTCGGGGGGAACGGCACACGGCACGCCGGGCGGGCAGTGGACGTGCTCGAGCTCGGGGTTGGGATACGCGATGTTGGTGCGGATGATCACCGAGTACGTGTGGCGGAAACCGAGCGTCAGGGTCCTGGTCGCAGGGTCCCAGCGGTAGCTCGGTCGCGTCGTGTTGTATTCACGCCGGTCGGTGTGGCGGGTGCCGGGCGGGCGCTGCTCGCGCGCCCACTCGTCCGCGTGCCGAGCGAGCGCAGCGTCGGCATCGGCGAGCTGCGGAGCGGCCTTGGCGAGCGCGGCGGCGCGATCCGTGGGGAAGCGCGTCCACACAGCCTTGTGGGCGGGCGCGAGCGCGGCGAGGTCGCGCGTGCCGTCGAGCACGACGAACGACTCGATCAACGCGGCCGACCCGGGCTGTGCCGTCTGGTCCATCTCGACGCGCACGACGTGCAGCTCTTCGGTGAGCTGGTCGAGTCCGCCCGGACGCACCATGAAGTAGGGCGTGGGCGAGTCGATCGGTACGCGATACGAGAACCGGTGCCCGCTCGCATCCGTGTACTCCGCGCGCTCGAGATACGTGCGGCGGACCTCGCCGCGGTGCACGCGCTCGGAGGCCGGCCCCTTGCCCTCGAACAGCGCGTTCGCACCGAGCTCGGCGAGCGTGTAGTAGTCGCTGTTGTTCGCGACCAGCACGGTCTCGAAGCGCGCGGGCAGGGGCTTGCCCACCGCCGCCTCGGGCGGGCCCGCCGTGAACACGCCGCTGCGCCACTGCACCGAGCGATCGCCGAGCGTGCCCCGCACCGTGAGGATCCAGCGCCCGTTCTCGTCGGAGATGCCCATGTCCCGCGGCGTGATCCCGAACCGGTCGGAGAGCTGCGCCGCATAGCCGTGGAGGAACACGCGGAACACCACGTCGTAGTCGATGCCGAACCGGGCCTTGAACCGCGTGCGCGTCTCGGCCTGGTAGTTCCCCGCGAGCATGTCGCCGAGCGTCTCGCGATCGAACGTGCGATCGCGCCAGGTCACGCTGACCACCTCGGCGAGCCGTGCGATCGGCCGCTGCTGCTCGTCCAATGCGCGCAGCAGCTCGGCGCCGCTGTTCACCTCCACACCCGGCGCCGTGATCGCGTCGAGCGTCAGGTGGCGCGCCATGGCGTCGTGCGCAGGTGGTCGCGGCTGCGGGTGCGTTGCCGACGCGTGGCAGCCCAGCGCCGCGAGGCCCACGAGCCCGACGAGCCATCCGGCGCCCCACATGCTGGAGCTAACGCTCACCACGGCCCGATCTTACAAGCAGTCCTGATCAGTCGACCCGGTGGAGCTCGACACCGCCGACGCCGGCGGGAAGGACCTCGACCACGAGGAAGTGACGATCGATGCCGTCGCCCTTCATCGGATCTGCGCCTCCGCCGCCGGAGATGTAGGCGGGGATGCCGGCGTTCTCGAACGCCTCGTAGGTGTGAATGTGGCCGTAGAGGGTCAGATCGACCCGGCCATCGGCGAGCTGCGAGAGGAGGCGGTTGCCGTCGCGCACGCTGCGCATCGCGCCGTAGCGGACGCCGATCGGGTCGATGGGCGGGAAGTGGGTGAGGAAGATGTTGGTCTGATCGTGGCCCGTGGCGAGCCAGTCGCGCAGCCAGTCCTCGACGAGTGGGTCGAGGGCGCCGTCGCCCGAATCGACGAACGTGTAGAACGCGCCCTTGAAGGAGAACTGGAACGAGGCGCGGCCGAAGCGATCGAAGAACCGCTCGGGGGGAGCCCACAGCTCGTGGTTTCCGAGCGTGGTGAAGAACGGCACGCGGAGCTCGGTGAGCTGGCGTTCGAACAGGTCGTACTCCTCGGTCTCGGCGCGCTGGGTGATGTCGCCCATCGAGACCACGAAGCGCACATCGGGGATCGCGGAGATCGCGCGGAAGACGTCGTCGACCTCGGGCAGCGCGGTCTGGATATCGGCCATCGCGGCGACGCGATAGCGCTCGAGGATGGTGGCGTCGGGCGGCGCGAGCGTGAGGGTGTGGGTGCCCCCGGCGAGCGGGACGTGGAAGCGCGCGACGGTCGGGTGCTCGTCGGGATCGCGCGTGTAGACCGTCCCGTCGACGGTGAGCGTCGCGTCGGGGAGGGCGTTGCGGAACAGCAGCTCCCACTCGCCGGCGGCGGTCGAGCCGAGGACGAGCTCGACGTCGAGCACCGGGGCCTGGCCCCAGAGCTCGAGACGGTGATCGCGGAGCTCGCGCACGGCGGCGAGCGCGCCGGCGACCGAGACCGAGGCGTCGCTGATCGCGGCGTGACCGACCTCGAGCTCGGCGAGCGCGCGCTCCTCGGCGGGGCGTGTGCATGCCGCGAGCGCGGCGAGAAGAACGAGGCAGCGGATCACGGTGGACCTCCTTGGTAGCGCAGCGCGAGCGTGCCGACGTAGGCGCTGCCGTACTCGAGCTCGGCGCGCGCGGCCCACGGGCCGAACAGGCGGAGCTCGAGCGAGGCGCCGACGCTGCCGACGAAGCCCGCGGCGCGGCCGGCGGGGATGCCGCCCGCGAGCAGGTCGCGCCGATGATCGTAGAACACCGTGGCCTCACCGCGGCGGCCGAGGTACGCGCCGCCCGCGAACCGTGCGAGGAGCAGCGAGCCGAGGTCGGTCGCGCCGGCGCTATAGCGCACGTAGTCGAACCCGAGGCCCGTGGAGAGGTCGAGGAACGCGGCGTCGAGCTCGTGTGCCAGGTGGCGCAGGTCGAGGCGCAGGATCGCTTCGAGCTCGCCGGTGACCACCTGGAGGCGATCCTCGTCGTCGTCGCGTCCGCGCATCGCAGCGCGCAGCTCGAGGCGCGTGCCGTCGGGGATCGCGGCGCCGGTCGCCGATGCGCCGAGCAGGCGGACGCGCGTCTCGACGAGGCCGGCCAGCTCGTCGCCACCGGCATCGACATAGCCACCGGCACCGAGCTCGACGCGGCCGAGCACCACGCGTGCGGCGCCGCGCACCAGCGCGCGATCGCGCAGCGGATCGCTCACGTAGGTCGTGCCGAGCTCGAGCGACCACGGGGTCGGTGCGCGCGGCGTCGAGCGCACCTGGTCACCGCCGGCCGCGACCCAGATGTCGGAGATCCACGAGCCGACGAACAGCCCGGCGCCACCGACGACGAGCGGGACACCGGGCACGATCGTGTAGGGGTTGCCCGCGGTGAGCCCGACGGGCAGGCCGCCGGCGAGCATCGCACCCAGCCCGATCGCGCCCGTGAGCGCGAGGCGCTTCGCGACGCGTGGACGCTCGGCGACATAGCTCCCGAGCCCGCGCACGATCACGCCGGGGAACACGGCCGCGGCGACCGCGGCCACCCGCCGCTTCGTCGACAGCGTGGACTGCGCGGGCGCACGCTCGAGCGGTGCAGCCGTCGCGTCGAGCCACGGGCCGGCCGGCTCGTCCGCGTGCGCCGCCGGTGCGCTCAGCACCGCGGCGACCACTGCTACGAACCGCCGCAGCGCCACGCTACGCGAGGTTCGAGTAGACGTTCTGGACGTCGTCATCGCTCTCGAGCGCGGCGACGAGCTCCATCACTTCGTTGGCCTTGTCCTCGGGCAGCTCCGTCAGGTTCTGCGCGACGTACTCGGACTCCGACGAGACGGCGGCGATGCCTCGGCTCTCGAGCGCCGTCTGCATCGCACTGAAGTCGTTGAACGCACAGCGCACGAGCAGCTGCTTCTCTCCCTTGTCGCTCTCGCCGTCCTCGAGCGCGACCAGGCCGTGATCGATGAGCTCGAGCTCCAGCGTGTCGCGGTCGATGCCCGCGGGGGCGAGCCGGAACACGCCCTGGCGCTGGAACATGAACGCGACGCTGCCCGACGTGCCCATGTTGCCGCCGTGGGACTTGAACGCGTGGCGCACGTTGGCGACGGTGCGCGTCACGTTGTCCGTCGCGGTCTCCACGAGGATCGCGATGCCGTGCGGTGCGTAGCCCTCGTAGACCACGATGTCGTAGTCCGCGGCGCCCTGGCCGCTCGCCTTCTTGATCGCGGCCTCGACCTTGTCCTTCGGCATGTTGACGGCGCGTGCGTTCTGCAGCGCTCGCCGCAGCGCCGGGTTGCCTTCGGGGCTCGCCCCGCCGCTCTTGACCGCGATCGCGATGTCCTTGCCCACCTTGGTGAACTGCTTCGCGACGCGGTCCATGCGCGCGAAGATGGCCCCCTTGCGTTTCTCGAAAGCTCGACCCATCGCTAGGCAACCTAGCAAACGGCCTTATCGCGGTCACCTATGCACGCAGCACGATCTTCATCACATCGTCCTGCTTGCGCATCAACATGTCGTATCCCTTCGGCGCGTCGTTCAGGTTCATGTGGTGGGTCACGAGGAATGTCGGGTCGAGCTCGCCGCGCTCGATGCGGTCGAGGAGCGGCTTCATGTAGCGGTGGACGTGGCACTGGCCGGTCTTGATCGTGAGCCCACGGTTCATCACCGTGCCGAGCGGGAACTTGTCCACCAGCCCGACGTAGACGCCGAGGATCGAGATGATGCCCGCGCCACGGCACGCCATGATCGCCTCGCGCACGGCGAGCGGCCGATCCATCTGCACGTGCAGCTTCTGCTTGACGCTGTCGTGCGCGTACTGGAGCCCGTGGCCGTGGGCCTCCAGCCCGACGCAGTCGATGCATGCATCCGGACCGCGGCCCGCGGTCAGGTCGCGCAGCGCCTCCTGCACGTTCTGCTGCTCGTAGTTGATCACGTCGGTCGCGCCCGCCTGGTCGCGCGCCATCTGCAATCGGTACGGGAAGCGATCGATCGCGATGATGCGTTCGGCGCCCAGCATGCGCGCACTCGCGATCGCCATCTGCCCGACCGGGCCGCAGCCCCACACCGCGATCACCTTGCGCGGCGTGATCTCGCAGAACTCGGCGCCCATGTAGCCGGTCGGCAGGATGTCGGTGAGGAACAGCACCTGCTCGTCGGTGAGTGTCGACGGCACCTTGAGCGGGCCGAAGTCGGCGAATGGCACGCGCACGTATTCGGCCTGGCCGCCGGCGAACCCGCCCGTGAGGTGCGAGTAGCCGAAGGCGCCGCACGTCGCGTGGCCCATCATCTTCTCCGACAGCCAGCTATTCGGGTTGCTGTTCTCGCAGCACGAGAAGTTGCCGAGCTCGCACTGCTCGCAGTTGCCGCAGGCGATCGCGAACGGCACCACGACGCGGTCACCTGGCTTGAGGTTCTTGACGCCCTGGCCGACGTCGACGACCTCGCCCATGAACTCGTGGCCGAGGATGTCGCCCTTCATCATCGCCGGTACGTAGCCGTTGTAGAGGTGCAGGTCCGAGCCGCAGATCGTCGTCGACGTGACCTTCACGATCGCATCGCGAGCGTTCACGATCTCGGGATCCGGAACGCGCTCGACGCTGACGTGTTGCTTGCCCATCCAGCAGGTCGCCCTCATGACGCACCTCCCTTGCGGGCGGTTGGTGGATTGGAGACGAACATGCGCGGGTGCTTGTGCTCGCCGTGGCGCGCCGGCTGCGCGGGATACGGCTTGTCGTGCTCGCTCGCATCCGAATACAGAACTTCTCCGGTCTCGATCACTTGCTTGAGGCGCCTGAGGTCGCCCTTCGCCTGGGGCTTCGCGAGCGCCTTGGCGAGCTCCTCGTTCGCCGGGGTGCCGCGTAACCCGAGGACCCACTCGAGACGCACCTCGGTCGCGTTGCGACCCGGGGCACGGGCGAACGTCACGCGTCCGCGCTGCTTGATCTTCGAGCCGGGGACCGACTCCCACTCGATCTCCTCGCCCGGGTGATCCGCGATGATCTTCGCGTCCCACGAGACGGTCCCGATGATGGGCAGCTTGGCGACCCAGTGCGAGGTCTCGCCGTGCTCGGTGACGCTCTCGAGGTGATCCATGAACGCGGGCAGCCGCTCGAGCTTGCGGAAGAACGCGTAGACCTCCTGCGGTGGCTTGTTGATCGTGACCGAGTACAGGATCGGCTGCGTGACCTTGCTGCGCGCCGCGCGGCGCGCGGCGATCACGTCGAGCGCCATCACGCCCGCGACCGCGAGGGCAGCGCCCGCGACGCGCCCGTAGCGCGTACGTCGCGCGGAGCGCACGGCGAGGCCGAGCAGGGCAAGATCGACCGCGTCGCCGATCACGCGCGCCCAGAGTGGGAACGGGTGCCGCGGCCTCGCGAAGATGCCCACGCCGTTCGTCACCTCGCGTGCCCCGAGCGCACGGATCACGGTCGTGGTGACGGGCCCGTGGGGGATCCCCGCGAGGCGCGCGATCGCACGCGGCCTCACGAGCTGGGTGGCGCCGACCGCCAGGCTGAAGGCGCCGAGCCCGCGGGCGAGCCCGGCGCGGTTAGGTGGCTTGTCCGGAAGCGTGCTCCGATACGCATGCAGCGAGTCCATGGTGCTCTCCTCGATGGTTCGAGGTCACGCCGAGCAAGCCACGGTCCACGCACTCGCGATCAGCGCTGCGGATAACCGCCGCCGTACCCGTAGCCCGTCGTCGCAGTCGCCGACACGTTCTCGTCGACCGTCGAGTCCGAGCGTTGCCGCGTGTTCAGCCTGTCGGCGACCTCGCGCGCACGGTTGGACGTCTTCGTGCGGATGTCCTGCGAGCGCTGCTTCGCGGCATCGAGCAGGTCACGGCCGCTGCGCTTGAAGCTCTCGACCGTCCACTCGCCGCCGTGCTTCTTGTGCGCGTAGAGCAGGCCGCCGATCGCGGCGAGCCCCAGCATTCTGCGAATCATCATTGTGCTCCTCCTGGGTCTGAAGCAGGAGTACGCAACTCGCGTGCCCTGGCTTCGCGCCGGCGTCTCGTCGAGCGCTTCTCCTCGAGGTTCTCCTTCAGTGGTCTCCATGACCTACGTGCTCACCTCGATCGGCTCTCCGTGCGCCCGTGCTTCCTCGCCATAGGCAAATCACGCGAACGTCGAACGGCGGGCGAGTGACCTCATGATGAAGCGCCCGATGGTCCGGAGATCGCCGCTCTTGGAGGTCATCACGCGTCGGCGCATTCCCCAGCATCAGAGCATCATGCGCGTCATCGGCCGCCAAACGCCGCGTGGCATCGCCTGGCACGTGCGTCGCAACGTCCAGCGAGCAGGAGGCACAGCCATGCACATTCTTTGGATGCTGATCATCGGTCTCGTTGTGGGCGCGCTCGCGAAGTTGATCATGCCCGGGAAGGACCCGGGCGGAATCATCGTCACGATGCTGATCGGCGTCGCCGGCGCGTTGATCGCTGGGTTCCTCGGACGGGCCGCGGGCTGGTACCGCGAGGGCGAGAGCTCGGGCTTCATCGCGTCGCTCGTCGGCGCGCTGCTGTTGCTGGGGATCTACAGGCTCGTCGTGGGGCGCCGAGCCGTTCATGCGTGACGGCCGTTAACAGAGCGATAGTTCAGGTCGAGTGAACCGGCGCTTCGCGCACGACCTCGCGTGCGCGCTTGTCGAGGCGCAGCCCCTGGAACGATGGATGCCGTAGCCGTCCGTCGCTGGTCCACTCGGCGAACGCGACCTCGGCGACGAGTTTCGGCTCGACCCAGTGGACGCCCGGGCCGGTCGACGTCCGCGGCGGCGTCGGCGTGAACGGCGTCGTCGGTCGCTCGAGCTTCGCCAGCGCCGCGAACAGCTCGGCGAGCACCTTCATCGAGAACCCGGTGCCGACCTTGCCCGCGTAGACGAGCTTGTCGCCCTGGTAGTAGCCGACGAGCAGCGCACCGAGACCGCTGCGGCTCCCCGCCGGCTCGGTGAAGCCACCGATCACCAGCTCCTGGCGCAGCCAGCACTTCGTCTTGACCCAGTCCTTGCCGCGCCCGGCACGATACGGCCGATCGCGTCGCTTGGACATGATGCCCTCGAGACCGCGCTCGCACGCGGCGGCGAAGAACCGCGCGCCGTCGCCGATGATGTGATCGCTGTAGCGAACCGGCCCGTGCTTCGGGATCACCGCACGCAGCCGCTGCTTGCGGTCCTCGAGGGGGAGCTCGGTCAGCACCTCGTCATCGATCGCGAGCACGTCGAACGCGAAGTAGGCGAGGTTCGCGTGGGGATCGCCGAACGCGCCCTGCAGCGCCTGGAAGCTGGAGCGCCCGTCCGGCAGCAGCGCGCACACCTCGCCGTCGAGGACGAGGCGTCTGGCGGGCAGCGCGCTCACCGCCTGCGCGATCGAAGGAAACACCTCGGTCCAGTCCTTGAACCGCCGGCTGAGCAGCTTCACGGTCGCGCCGCGCTTGTCTGCGAGGATCCGGTACCCATCGAACTTCTGCTCGTGCAGCCACTCGTCTCCTTCGGGCGCGACGCGGACGAGGCTGGCGAGCTCGAGCGCGTCGATCGGCAAACCCCGCGTGCTCACGCGCGGAGCTGGTGCACTCGGCGTGCCCGGCGCTGTATGCTGGTCGAGTGAACGTTCGTTCGAAAAAACGTGGCCGCCCGCTGGTCGACGACAAACGGCGGCGGATCCTCGATGCCGCGCTGAAGGTGTTCGCCGAGCGCGGCTACCACGGCGTCGCGGTGCCCGAGATCGCGACCGCCGCCGAGATCGCGACCGGCACGCTGTATCACTACTTCGAGCACAAGCAGGAGCTCGTGAATGAGGTCTACCGGGACGCGAAGCAGCGCCTGCGCACCGCGCTGCTCGATGGGCTCGACGAACCGGACCTCGATCGGCCGGGTGCCGCGGAGGCCTGGTTCCTCGTGGTGTGGCGGCGGCTCGCGGCGTACGCGCGAGCCGAGCCCGCCGCCTTCCGCTTCCTCGAGATGCAGGACCATGTGGAGTACCTCGACGGCGACAGCCGCCAGCTCGAGGTCGCGACGCTCGCGCCGCTGTTCCTCGTCGGCAAGCAGGTCCACGACCGAGCCGGCGGTACCCGCGTCGACATCGTGATCGCCCTCATGTGGGGTGCCTTCGTCGGGCTCGTGAAGGCGAGCCGGCTCGGGTATCTCCGGCTCGACGATCATGGCTTCGGGCAAGCCGGCGCGACGGTGTGGCGGATGTTCGCGCCCGAGGCCGAGCGCGCGCTCGCACGCGGCGCCCGCAAGAAGGTCTCGCGCCGCGGGTCGGCGTGATCGCCGACGCGAAAGCGCCGGGGTGATGCCGCCTCTGTATGATGGAGGAGATGAGAGCGGCCTCGCTTGTCCTCGTGTTCGCTGCATGCGGAGGCTCCGACGGCACCGGCTCCGACGGCGGTCACGTCGGTGATGTCGGCATCCCCGAGGCGCGCTGCGATGCGCCCGCGCTCGCCGACGTCTCGGCACCGACGGCGACGGTCGGGGAGGGGACTCCAGGATCGTGCACGCCGGCCGCGCTGCAAGCGGCCGCCGACGCAGGCGGCACGATCGTGTTCGCGTGCGGCGCCGCGCCGATCACCATCACCGTGACGGAGGCGATCACGTTCGCGCGCGAGACCGTGATCGACGGCGGCGGCCTCGTCACCCTCGACGGCGGCGGGACCAGCCGCATCTTCTATCTCGACTCGGACTACAACACCCCGACCCCGCGGCTCACCGTGCAGCGGCTCGCGTTCGTGCGCGGTCAGGCCCCGGCCGGCGGCGAGGACACGGCGCAGGGCGGCGGCGCGATCTACCGCGACGGCGGCAGCCTCACCGTGATCGACTCGTCGTTCGACGACAACCACGCGCCGTCACCGGGCCAGGACATCGCCGGCGGCGCGATCTACGCGTTCGGCGGCGGGGACACGATCGTCGCCGGCAGCACGTTCACCAACAACTCGGCCAGCGACGGCGGCGCGATCGGGAGCCTCAACGGCGACCTCACGATCATCAACAGCACGCTCGCCGGGAATGCAGCGAGCGGCACCGGCGGCAACCCGGGCGACGGTGGTGCAGGCGGCGCGATCTATCAGGACGGCCGGGATGAGGCGACCACGCTGTGCGGCATCACGGTGCAGCACAACTCGGCGGGGGCGATCGGCGGCGGGGTGTTCCGCGTGTCGAACACCGACAACGGCTCGTTCGCCATGGATCGCTCCACCGTCGATGACAACCGCGTCACGCCGGCCGGGGAGGGCAATGCGGGCGGCCTCTACCTCCAGGGCCTCGCGATCGCGATCACCAACAGCACCATCTCGCGCAATCAGGCCTTCTATAACGGAGGCATCTGGCTCAACGAGAGCAGCGTGCAGATGACCAACGTGACCGTCGCGGAGAACACCGCGACCGGCAGCAACGGCGGCGGCATCTGGCTCGGCAACAACCCGACGGGCCAGCTGCTCAACTGCACGATCGCGAACAACCACTCGATCGCCGCCAACCAGATCTCCGGCGGCATCTTCGGCGAGGGGCTCGAGCTCGTGAACACCATCGTCGCGAACAACACCGCGATGTACACGCCCACCTGCAACGTCGAGCGCGCCGGCGGCTCCGGCAACCTGCAGTGGCCGGAGGGCTCGCTGTGCACGGAGTCACCGCTGATCGCGGATCCGATGCTCGGCCCGCTCGGCGACCACGGCGGCGACACCGAGACGCTCGAGCCCGCGGCGGGCAGTCCGGCGCGCGGCCTCGGCACCTCGGCGTGCCCGCCGACAGATCAGCGCGGCATGCCGCGCGCGACGCCGTGCACGGCCGGCGCCGTCGAGATCTAGGTCTTAACCCCAGGGTTCGCTTCTGTTGCGGCAGGTCGACGGCGACATGGCCTGCACGGCGAAATAGCTCGCGGCGCCCCGCAGTTTTTGCGCTGGGGGGTGCTGTCACGGTTTCGGCCCCGGCCCGCTCTATTGGGTTATGATGAGAGCTCGTTGGCCGATGTTCGTCCTTGCGGTGGCGCTGACCGCTGCCACCGCCTGCAAGAAGAAGGAAGCTGACAAGGGCGCCACGCCGCCCGCCCCGGCACCTTCGCCGACCGCCACTGCCCCGGCGCCCGCGCCGGCCCCAACGCCGGCGCCGCCGCCCGCCGCCCCCGCGCTCGGCGATGCGCAGATCGCGGCGATCGTCGTCGCCGCGAACCAGGTCGACATCGACTACGGCAAGCTCGCGCTGTCGAAGTCCAAGAATGCGGAGGTCAAGAAGTTCGCCGAGCGCATGGTGACCGACCATTCGGCCGTCAACAAGGCGGCGGTCGACCTCGTCACGCGGCTCAACGTCACCCCCCAGGAGTCCGACGCGAGCAAGGGTCTCGTCGCGGGCGGCGCGGACACGCTCGCGAAGCTCGAGAAGCTCGAGGGTGCGGACTTCGATCGCGCCTACGTCGATAACGAGGTCGCGTACCACGAGGCGGTGATCGGTGTGCTGAAGACGCAGCTGATCCCGTCGGCGAGCAACGCCGAGCTGAAGGGGGCGCTCGTCGGAGCGCAGCCCGCGTTCGATGCGCACCTCCAGCACGCGAAGCAGATTCAGGCCGCGCTGGCCGGCGGCGCCCCGGCTGCGCACGACCACGGCAAGCCATGAGCTCGGGGGCTCGCGCGGCCGCGCTCGCGCTGGCGCTCGCGGCCTGTGGCTCCAAGGCTCGCGAGCCGCGGACCCATCACGTCGAGATCAGCGCCATGCAGTACGCCCCGGCAGAGCTCGTCGTTGCGGTCGGTGACACGGTGATCTGGACCAACCGCGACGTCGTGCCGCACACCGTCACCACGGCCGCGGGGTCACCGGTGGCGTTCGACTCGCAGATGATCGAAGGCCAGCGGCAGTGGCAATACAAGGTCACGGCCGCCGGCGAGCTGCCGTACGTGTGCACGTATCACCCGACGATGCGCGGCAAGCTGACCGCGCGCTGACTCACATGCGCTCGATCGCCGCCAGCACGCCGTCGAGCGTGCGCGCGCAGCGGTCGCCGTCGAAGCGCCACACGTCGGGGAGCGATGCATCGAGCAGCTCCTGCATGGAGGCGTGCATCCGATGTGCGAGCGTGGTGCGTGCGCGGTGCAGGCGCACGCGGACGTTCTCGTCCTGGATGCCCAGGCAGCCTGCGGTCTCGGCGGTGTCGAGCTCGATCACGTCGCGCAGCACGAGCACGGCGCGTAGGCCCTCGGGGAGCGCATCGAGCTCGCGCTCCAGTACGCGGCTCAGCTCGCTCGCGATCGCCTGGTGATCGGGGCTCGGGCCGGCGTTCACGGGCGGTCCATCCTCGACCAGCGCCGCGTGGCGCCGGCGATCACGCAGCCGTGTCGAGGCTTCGTTGACCGCGATCCGCGTCATCCACGTGCGGAACGAGGCGTCGCGCCGGAAGGTCGCGAGTGCGCGATACGCGTTCAGCCACGCCGTCTGCACCGCATCTTCGGCCTCTTGATCGTCGCGCAGCACGGCCCGGCACGCCCGGAACACGGGCTGGTTGTGCCGGCGCACCAGCACCGCGAACTGCCGGCGATCCCCCGCCAGGACGTCGGCGATGATGTCGGAATCCGAGGGCTCGGGCGGGGCAGGGACAGCGACAGACTCGGCGCTCATAAGCAATGGAGTGGGGCGAGCCCACAACCGTTACACCGTACCCCGGAACCGTCGGGCAGCCGCGCTGTCCAGGTCCTCATGCGAGTCGTGCTCGGCCTGGGCCTCCTGGTGTTGGCGGTGGTGGTATGGCTGATCCTGCGCGAGCCATCCGCCGGCGAGTACGTCGCCGCGCCCGCCGCGGCGGCGAAGACCGTGGCCCCGGAGGCTGCGACAACTTCTGTGCCCGGCGCGGTCGCCGCGCCCGCCGGGGCCGAGCCCACGCGTCGGTCGCCTCCCTCGCCGAGCCTGCCGCCCGCGGCGAAGGGCATGAAAACGCAGCTAAAGGAGCGCATCGCCTC
>DATLHR010000212.1:0-9173 GCA_035539815.1 Kofleriaceae bacterium | reverse complement strand
CCTCGTCGGCGTCCACCGCGAATGACAGTGGGGTGTCCGCGGCGCTCGCCGCGCGATTCGAGGAAGAAGAGGCGCCCGCGGATCTGCTCGGCACCATCGTCGACGATCGCTATCGCATCATCGAGCTGATCGGCGAAGGCGGCATGGGCAAGGTCTACCTCGCCGAGCACGTCGAGATCGGCAAGCGCGTCGCGCTCAAGGTGTTGCACGAGAGCTACTCGCGCATGCCCGATCTCGTCGAGCGGTTCCGCCGGGAGGCCCGCGCGGCGTCGAAGATCGGGCACCCGAACATCGTCGACGTCACCGACTCGGGCACCACCGCCGACGGCAGCGTGTACTTCGTCATGGAGTACCTCGAGGGCGTCGAGCTCGGCAGCGTGATCGAGCGCGAGGGCGCGATCGATCCGGCGCGCGCGCTCAAGATCTCGAGCCAGATCTGCCGTGCGCTGTCGGCCGCGCACGCCCAGGGCATCGTCCACCGCGACCTCAAGCCCGAGAACGTCTTCTTGATCACGCGCGACGGCGCCGCCGACGTCGTGAAGGTGCTCGACTTCGGCATCGCCAAGACCACCGAGGCGGAGGCCGCGCGCGAGCGTCGGCTGACCAGCCCGGGCATGGCGATGGGCACGCCCGAATACATGGCGCCCGAGCAGGCCGCGGGTCGTCCCGCCGATGCGCGCTGCGACATCTACGCGCTCGGCGCGATCATGTACGAGATGGTCACCGGGCAGCCGCCGTACTCCGGCGACAACTTCATGGAGATCCTGACCAAGAAGGCCACGCAGGATCCTCCGCCGCCCAACGCGATCCGCCCCGATCTCGCGCTCCAGGTCTCCGATCTCGTGATGCAGTCGATGGCGCGCAACCCCGACAACCGCCCGCAGACGATGGAGACGCTCGAGTACGAGCTCAACAAGTGTCTGTCGGGGCGCGGCGTCGCCGTCGCGAACATCCTCGGTCTTGGCCTGGGCATGACCACGGATCCGAACGTGGTGGCCACGCTCAACCCCGGTATCTCGATGCGCGTGCAGGAGGAGGGCATCGTCGGCACGCGCGGCCAGGGCAGCTCGCCGCAGATCCAGACGGGACGCGGCGTGAGCTCGGGCGAGCTCGGCGGCATGTGGTCCGGGCCGACGATGACGACCGGTGTCAGCGCGCTGCAGCGCGCGCAGAGCGAGCCCGTGGCGGCGCAGGGCGCCCTGACACGCGCGGCCACGCCGCTGCCGGTTCGCGCGACGTCGGTGGCCGTGCCCGAGGAGCCACCGCCGGTGCCCGCGTCGCTGAGCCTCAAGCCGCAGCGCAGCGCGCTCGGCCTGCTCGGCTGGCTCTTGCTCGGCGCGCTGCTGTTCGGCGGCGTCGGCGCGCTCGTGTACTTCGCGATGGGCGAGCGCGGGAACAAGCCGGCGCCGAACGTCGAGGAGTCCACCACCCCCGAGCAGCCGCCCGAGCCGTCGCCGAAGATCGACACCGCCCCCCCGAAGGGCAAGGGCAAGAAGGACAAGGACGCCAAGGACAAGGACGGCAAGGACAAGCCGTCGAAGGCGTCGAAGGATGACGACGAGCCGACGCACGGGGCGAGCCCCGCGGTCGTGAAGGGCACCGACGACCCGAAGGGCACTGACGACCCGAAGAGCAACGACGACGCGAAGACCAAGGACGATCCCAAGAAGCCCGCGGCGACGTCGCCGAAGAAGGCGACCGTGAAGGTCGCCGCTGTCGACGAGAAAGACCCGAAGGCGCTGCTCAAGCACGGTGCGGCGCTCGAGAAGGCGGGCGACTGGGACCAGGCACGCGCGATCTATCAGAAGCTCGAGAAGCACAAGGCGTACGCCGGTCAGGCGCTGTTCAAGCAGGCGTGGGCCGCGTTCCAGGGCGGCGATGCGGTGGCGGCGGGTGAGCTCGCCGACAAAGCGACGAAGAAGCCCGGCGCGCCGAAGACCGATGCGCAGTTCCTCTACGGTGACGCGCTGTTCAAGCAGGGCTTGAACGCGCGCGCGAAGAAGGTGTTCGTCGCGCTGTACCGGAGCCTCAGCGGCCGCTCGAAGGCGCTCGCAGAGAGCAAGATCGCCGCGGTGAACCGCGCGATGGGCCTGCCCGCGGGCGACGGCCTCAAGAAATGAGCGCCGGCGCCGAAGGCGCCTCCAGCGAACAAGTAGCGCCTCAGACCATCGAGCCGGCGAGCCAGTCGGCGAGGAGGTCGACCGACGACAGCATCTGGTTCGCCTTGCGCAGGCGCTCGGATAGCGTCTTCACGACCTGCACGAGCAGGATCGAGGCGACGCGGCCGTCGGAGCGGATCAGCTCCCGCAGCTGATCGTGCGGCAGCCGGAACAGGAACGTCGCCGACATCGCGGTGACGCTCGCGGAGCGCGGCGCCGGCTCGACGAGCGACATCTCTCCGAAAAACTCGCCGCCCGCGAGCGTCGCGAACGTCTGCGGGCCGCGATGCACGGCGACCTGGCCCGAGAGGATCAAGAACAGGGCATCACCGAGGCTGCCCTCTGCCACGATCGGTTCGCCCGGGTTGTAGCTCTCGATCTCGCCCGCGCGCGCCATTCGCTCGAGCTGGTCGGGAGACAGGTTGACCAACAGCGGATGTTTCTCCAGCAGGGTCGGCGTCGGCACGGCCCCAGTATCACCGATTGTTCACCGGATGGCGTGTTACCGTCGCGCGCCGATGCGCAGCTTCCTGGTCTCGGCGATCACCATGCTCGCGGCCACGGCCCACGCCCAGGGCGTGGATCGCAGGTACGCCGAGGAGCCGACCGACGGCATGGCGATGCCACTCGCGCCGCTCGCCGGCGAGCACGACGCGCGCGCGGTCAGCACCAACCCCGGCGGGCTCGCGCTGCTGCGGGGCGCCGAGCTCGCGCTCGCGCTCGATCTCGAGGACACCGACGTCGCGACGACGGCGGGGCAGGGCTTCGGCGCGTTCCTCGCCAGCACGTTCGGTGGCGGTCTCTTGCCGAAGTTCGCGCTCGGGATGGGCCTCGAGTGGCTGCGGCCGCCGCGCGAGCAGCTCGCGCCGGATCCCGGCGAGCCGTTCCGGTTCACGCTCGCCTACGGGCTGCCGATCGGTAAGCACGCTGGGTTGGGGGTCGCGTGGCGACACTTCATCGACGACGGGCTGCTCGATGGCGTCGACACGTTCGATCTCGGGCTGTCGACGCGATGGGGCAACCGGCTCGCGATCGGCGCCACGGTGCGCGACCTCGCGACGACCGAGATCGGCGGCATCCCCGTGCAGCGGCGCTACGAGCTCGAGGCCGTGGTGCGGCCGTTCTCGACGTCCGCGCTCGAGGTCGCGATCGGCGGCCGGATCGGCGAGACGCGGCTCGACCTCGACGGCTGGGCGCGCGTCTCGGGACGCATCGCGCGTGGCGTCGCCGCGCACCTCGGCGTCGAGACCCGCGAGCTGCACGCGCTCGCGTTCGACTCGCTGGTCGGCACCGCCGAGCGTGAGGGGCGCGACGTGCGGGCGATGGCGGGGCTCGAGGTGTCGTTCGGTGGGCTCGCCGTGACCGGCACCGCGAGTGGCTTGCGCGACGACCGCGGTGATCGCCACGCGCTGGGCGGCCAGCTGCTCGTGCGCGCGTCCGCCGTGCCCGGGCCATCGGTGCTCGGCACGCCGGATCACATCGAGCGCGTCGAGCTGTCGGGCGCGATCGGGCTGCGCGAGCTGACGTCCCTGGTCGCGCGGCTGCGCGCGATCTCGCGCGACCCGACGGCCAAGGCGTTGATCGTGACGTTCGACAGCGCCGAGGGTGGGTGGGCCACGCTCGAGGAGCTGAGGACCGAGATCCTCGCGGTGAAGGCCGCGGGCAAGAAGGTGTTCGCGTACATGGTCTCGGGCACCGGGCGCGACTACTTCATCGCGTCGGCGGCCCACAAGATCTACGTCGACCCGGCCGGTGGTGTGCGGCTCGTCGGCATGGCGGGCACCACGATGTTCTTCCGCGGCGCGTTCCAGCAGATCGGCGTGGACGCGCAGTTCGAGAAGATCGCCGAGTACAAGTCGGCGCCCGAGCAGTTCACGCAGACCGGCCCGAGCGAGGCCGCGACGAAGATGAACAACGCGATCTACGACGGCCTGTGGGACCGCTGGGTCGCCGCCGTCGCCGACGGGCGCAAGCTCTCCAAGGACGAGGTCAAGCAGCTCGTGGACAACGGCCCGTACACCGCGGGCGACCTCGCGAAGGATCAGAAGCTCGTCGACGCCGTCGCCGCGCCCGACAAGATCGCGGAGCTCGTGATGAAGGAGATCGGGCGCGTTATCGGCGTCGCGCGGCCACCGGTCGAGCGGCCGTCGAAGTGGCGGCACCCGCAGGTCGCGGTGATCTACATCGAGGGCGACATCACCGACGGAGCGTCGCGCTCGATCCCGCTCGTCGGCAGCAAGCTCGCGGGCAGTCAGACGCTGGTCGGCGCGATCGCCGCCGCACGGGCGAACCCCGATATCGGCGCGATCATCCTGCGCATCGACACGCCCGGAGGCAGCGCGCTCGCGTCCGAGCTCATCTCGCGCGAGGTGTTCGCGACGCGTGGAGTGAAGCCGATCCTGTGCTCGTTCAGCGACGTCGCGGCGTCGGGTGGTTACTTCATCGCGGCGGGCTGCGACACGATCTTCGCGGAGCCGATGACGATCACCGGCTCGATCGGCATCTTCTTCGGCAAGTTCGACGTCAGCGGGCTCGCGAGCAAGCTCGGCATCTCGACCACGATCTACAAGCGCGGCGCGCGCTCCGACACGGAGAGCTACTTCCGCCCGTACACCGAGCAGGAGCGCGCGGTGCTGCTCGACAAGCTGCGTTACATGTACGGCCGGTTCGTCGGCGCAGTCGCCGAAGGCCGGGGGATGAAGAAGGACGAGGTCGACGCGGTGGGGCGCGGCCACGTCTACACGGGGGAGCAGGCCAAGGCTGCGCGGCTCGTCGATCGCCATGGAGGCTTCGGCGACGCGCTCGACGAGGCGAAGCGGCGGATGAAGCTCTCCCCCGGCGCCAGGGTCCAGCTCGTCGAGCTACCGCAGGTCCCGTCGAGCCTGCTCGGCGCGCTGGGCAGTCTGCTCGGCGCACGTGAAGAGGCGTCGGTATCGGTGACCGATCTCCCGATGGTCAAGGAGCTCGTGAGGGGGATCCCCCCGTCGATCCTGGTCGGCCCCGAGGGCGCCCAGGCCCGCCTGCCTTACGAGCTGACCTGGGACTGAGGCGTTGTTATGCTCGGGCCATGTCGATGCTCGAGCGCGCGGCACGCGACGCCGGTACGCACCACGGCCACGAGCACGACACGGGCGCGGAGCACCTCGATACACGGCGCGCGGTTAGCTACGTCCTGACCACGTACGGGATGTCCGCCGAGCGCATCGCCCTGGGGCTCCGCGAGAGTGGTCACGGCGCGAACCCGGAGGTGTGGGTCACGTTGCAGTCCCACGTCGGCCTCGCGCACATGCAGCGCGTCCGCGCCGCCTACCTCGCGAACCCGAACGCCAGCGAGGTGCTGGCGCAGCCGGCGTCTGCCGACGCGCACGCGCCTGCTGCGCACGCGCACGCAGGGCACGAGCATGCAGGGCACGGGCACGAGGAGTCGCTGCACGAGGACGCGCTCGACGAGGACGCGCTGCTCGATCTCGCGGCGGAGCAGCACGTGCCTGCGCCCCCCGCGCCGGCGCAGGCACGCCCCTCGCGGCGACAGCCCGCGCCTGGACGACAGACGCAAGGACGCCGGACGGCTGCAGCTGCGCGGCCTGCGGCGCCGCCGCCGCTGGTGCGCACCCGCGTGGCGCGCGAGCACACGATCCTGGGGGTGCGCGTCATCGCGGGCCCCGGCACCGCCGTCGACGTGATGACGAAGTGCGAACGCATCATCAACCAGCTGATGCACGGCAACGTGGAAGCGCAGCAGCGGTTCCTCGAGAAGCGGGTGACGATCGTCGTGATCCCGTCGAACGTGCCGATGACGAACTTGCCGGAGTTCGCGTCGCTGCGCACCGAGGAGACCTTCGACGATCGCGACTGGTCGACCGTCCGCGGCAACGGCGGCACGACGACGCGCGATGGCATCATGATCGGCATCGGCGAGGAGACGCTCGTCCAGATGGACGCGTCGCAGCTCCTGCCCGGCGCGCAGCAGTACCCGAACAACTACAGCGTCGGCATGCACGAGCTCGCGCACACGCTGCTCCGCGAGGGCCTCAGCGACGATCAGCGGCGCGAGGTGCGGCGGATGTACGATCGGCGGCGGCGCGAGGATCGCGGGAACCGCAAAGGCACGTGGAGCGACACGTACGCGTCGTCGAACGTCGACGAGTACTTCGCGCAGAGCACGAACGTGTACTTCGGGACCAACGGCATCAGCAGCACCGGCAACGGCGCCCACTGGCTGTTCCAGCACGATCAGCCGATGTACCAGTTCCTGTATCGGCTCTATGGCGACCCGCTGCGCCGCGTGGCGCCCGGCGCACCCTGAATTGAACCCGTCCCTGTTTCGGGACGGCTACTTGATCAGTGTGCCGTCGGCGCGGAACCGCGCCTTCTCGCTGAGGGTCGAGCCCGGGGCCGCGAACGTGAGCTCGTAGATGTCGTTGGCGAGCTTGCGGGCGGTCTGGGGCGCGCGCTGCGGGAAGCTCTCCGCGAACGAACGCATCACCGGGACGGGAATCTCGCCGAGGCCGATCTCGCCTTCGCTGCCCGGGCCGGGGCCGGGGGCCGCGGTCGGGACGAGGCGCTCGGGTGGATCTCCGGCGGGTTCGTACAGCCACCAGCCGAGGGCGACGTTGAGCACGCCGATGAGGATCATGCCGCCGGTCACGGTGACCCAGTACTTGGCGTGCTTGCGCGAGAACGGCGCGGCGCGATCCTTGGCCACACCATCGTCTAGCACGGCGTGGGAGTGCCCGCTCGGGGAGTTGCGCGGTGTAACGTCGCGCGGGTGACGCGGTGGCAGCGCTACTGGTTCGCCGACGGCGGTCGGTGGGCCGCCGCGTGCGTGCGGATCGCGATCGCCGCCGCGGTGCTGCTGAGCCTGTCGCGGCTCGCCACGGTGAGCCCCCTGGTCGCCCCGGGCGAGGTGTATCGGCCGGTCGGGCCGTGGCGGTTGCTCGGCGGATCGGCGCCGCCGGCCGCGTTGATCGACGCGATGTGGATCGGTGCATGGGTCGCGAGCGCGGCGATGCTCGTCGGGTTGCGGACGCGGATCGCCACCGCGGTCAGCTTCGCGTGTGCGATGCCGCTGGCCGCGATCTCGTTCTCCGGGACGGGGCACTGGTCGCACCAGTACAACGTGGTGTTCCTCGCGCAGCTCGCGTTTCTCGGCGCCCACGGCGGTGACGTGCTGAGCGTGGATGCGCTGCTGCGTCACGTGCGCGGGCTGCCGCCGCTCGAACGCGCGCGCGCGTACACGTGGTCGCTGCGGCTGGTGCAGCTCGCGGTCGCGCTGATGTTCGCGGGCGCGGCCTGTCACAAGCTGATCTCCGGCGGGCCGACGCTGGGCTGGGCGCTCTCCGACAGCCTGCGCCACCACCTGCTCGTGCGCTACGACCTCGCCGGCCTCGAGCGGCCGCCCCTCGTCGACTGGATCATCGACCACGCATGGAGGTACCGGACGGCGGCGTTGCTCAACCTCCTCACGCAGCTCGCGCCGATCGCCGCGTGCGTGTTCGTGCGGCGGCCGTGGGTCCGCGCGGCGTGCGCGGGGCTGTTCGTGATCGAGGTGCTCGCACTCGGGTTCGTCGTCGATCTGTGGAACCTCAACTGGCTCCCGCTCGCGGCCGTGTTCGTCGACTGGGATGCGCTGCTGCGTCGTCCCGCTCCCTCGCCCGCGCCGGGGACGTGGCGGCCTCCGCGCGGACCGCTGATCTTCGCCGCGTGCTTCGTCTTGTACGATGCGTTCGTCGCGTTCGCGCCGAGCGGCGTGGATCAGCGGATCGGGACGTATCCGTTCTCGGGGTTCCCGATGTTCGCGGCGGTGCGCGCCCGGTCGCCATACTTCGAGCATCAGCCGTACGACGTGCCGGGCGATCACTTCGAGCCGCTCGGCGCGACGCTGTCGGCCGATGCGATCAAGTGGATGGCTCACCGCTTCCGCGGCATCTACAGGGAGCGCTCGCCCGAGAGGTTGCGCGAGCGGCTCGCGTACGTCGTCGACAAGGCGCGGATCTCGGACCTGCCGATCACGGGCGTGCGGCATCACCTCGTGATCTTCGAGGCGCCCGCGTACCCGGCGCCCGCGCGCTTCGAGCGCCATCCGATCGCGGTGACGGGCGAGCTGCTGCCCGGCGGCACGTTTCGCACGCTGCTCGGGACGCTGCGCGGCGCGACGCTCGAGCTGCGCCCGCAGGGCCTCGCGCTGGGCGACGTGCGCCTCGTCGCGTACGCGGATGATCGACCGCAGCCGATCGAGCTGTCCGCGACGCGGACCGGCGACCGGTTCGAGCTCGCGCAGCTCCCCGCGGGGCCGCTCTACATCGTGGCGATCGTCGACGGTACGCCGTGGCTCGCGGCGCGCCGTTAGCGCGGAGCTCCGCGCTCGCTCACTTGCAGGGCTTGGCGGTCTTGAGCGCGACGCTGAGATCGGCGGCGAGGTTCTTGTTGATCGCGCCTTGCTCGGTCGCCACGATCGCCGAGATGTGCAGACCGCGCTCGGCGTCGGGCTGCCACACGATCCAGTAGACCGCGTCGTACTCGCCGAGGCCGGCCTGGACACACGTCGCATGCTTGTGCGGGACGGCGTGCTTGGGCTTCTCGCCCATCTCGTCGGCGCCGAAGTTCGGATCCTCGGTGGCGACGAACTCGTTGCCGCACGTGATCGCGGTCTCGCCCTTCGTCGCGGTCTCGCGGTCCACCAGCTTCTTGATGAACCCCGCGACCTCCTTCTCGGCGTCGGCGCAGCGCTGCGTCTTCACGTCGGCCTTCGGCTTGTCCGAGCCACCCGGCATCGACGTCCAGTCGTAGACGCCGAGCTTGGGATCGATGAACCGCTTCACCGGCACCTCGCCAGCCGCGATCTTGCGGAGCAGATCCTCGGTCACGACCTCGGGCTTCTCGTCGGGGGTGCCGAAGCCGGTCTTCTTGCCCTCGCGGCGCGGCATCTCCTTCGCCCGCCACTCCGCCAGGCCGTCGTCGTCGGCCGACCCCGCGCCCGAGCCGGCGGCGGCCGACCCCGAGCCGGCCCCGGAC
>DATLHR010000211.1:0-10233 GCA_035539815.1 Kofleriaceae bacterium | reverse complement strand
CATCGCCTCGATCTGATCGTGCGTGACGTACATCGACGTCGTCCCCGACGCCTGGTGGATGCGCGCGATCTCGCGGCGCATGTCGCCGCGCAGCTTCGCGTCGAGGTTCGACAGCGGCTCGTCGAACAGGAACACCTTCGGCGCGCGCACGACCGCGCGTCCGATCGCCACGCGCTGGCGCTGGCCGCCCGAGAGCGCCTTGGGCCGGCGCTCGAGGTAGGGCGTGAGCCCGAGGTTGTCGGCCGCCGCGTTGACCCGCGCGCGGATCTCGCGCTCGGGCAGGTGCTTGATCCGGAGCCCGAACGCCATGTTCTCGAACACGGTCATGTGCGGGTAGAGCGCGTAGCTCTGGAACACCATCGCGATGTCGCGCTCCGCGGGCGGCAGGTGGGTGACGTCGCGGCCGCCGATCTTGATCGTGCCCGCGGTCGGCTCCTCGAGGCCGGCGACCATGCGCAGCGTCGTCGACTTGCCGCAGCCCGAGGGCCCGACCAGCACCGCCATCTTCCCCGACGGGATGGTGAGCGCCAGGTCCGGGATCACCGGGCGCGCAACGCCTTCGTACTGCTTGCGGATCCCGGTCAGCTCGAGCTCGCTCACGCGCGCCGGACGAGCAAGCCTCACGCCACGCTAACGTCGCGGGATTCCCCGACAGCGCGGCGGGCGCGTTGCCAGAAACAACGGCCCGCGTGCAGGCGGCAACGCCGGCGCTACGGATCCGAAGGCACGCACACGCACTCGACGGCGGCGAAGGGCAGGCCGCCGGAGGTCGCGGCCGGGACGCTCGCGCAGGTGTCCAGGAAGTCGTACTCCTGCAGGCCGCCCTGGCGATAGAACGCGCGCCGATCGGTGTCGTTCGCGTAGCAGGTGCCCTGGTGCATCGCGCACGCGGCGTCGCACGACACCCGCACCGGGTCGAGGTACTCGCACGCGGCGGCGCAGCGGCCGGAGCACGCTCCGTAGCTTCCGCACTGCAGGCTGATCGACACCGCGCGCTCGACGGCGTGCCCGGCGACGTCGAAGAACTCCGCGCGGAACTGGCGACTCTCCATCGTGCGGAACGTGATGTCGTCGATCTGTTGCAGCTGCGCCCACGTCAACGTGATCGTGTACGAGCCCTCCTGGCCCGAGGTCGCGAACGCGCCATAGGTCACGCTGCCGTCGGGGCTCGTGAGCGAGCCGCCGATCAGATCGTCGATGCCGTCCGGATCGGTCAGCACCGCCGTGAAGACCACCGACTCGCCCTCGGTGATCGCGGTGACGTTGGTGCCGAAGCTGAGGAACCGCGGCGCTTTGGGGTCGCTGCTCTGGGGCGCATCGATCGAGGCTGCGTCGGGCGTCGTGCCGTCGTCGCCGGGCCCAGGGCCGCCGCACGCCGCGACCAGCAGCGCGGCGGGAAGGAGAGAGTGTGGGAAGCTCATCATGCCCGTCCGGACGGAGCCCGCAGGGATCTGTCGCGCGCGGCGAGCGTCAGGGCCGTGGCGCGAACTGATAGCGAGACACGCGCTTGCCACGGGTGCGGATCGTGGCCCGCGTCAGGTTCGGCTGCGTCAGCTTCCCGTTGTTGACGGTAATGATGCCGGTCTCGCCGCGTGCGCGGATCCGCTCGAGGATCGCCGAGTTGGTCCATTCACCGCCGAGGACCGCCTTGTCGGGCCACACCGGGGCGACCACCTGTGGTCCCCAGAACAGATACGCGGCGACGTAGCGATCGCCCAGGCTGCGCACGTCGTCAACGGTGTCCGCGTTGGTCGTGCGGATGCGCTGCATGAGGCCGTGGTTGCAGACCAGGGTGAAGATGCCGAGCGCGAGGGCAGGGACCGCGACGACGAGCAGGAGCTTGCGGCGCTGCACGGCCGCGACGGCGGCGATCGCCCAGAACGGCAGCATCGGCAACAGGTAGCGATCGCCGACGCGCAGCCCCGCCGCGACCGGGTTGAGGATCGTGACGGCGGCGGAGCCCGCGATCGCGAACGCCCACATCGCGGACGCGATCCGCTGGCCCTGGGTCGCATCACGCGGCGTGCGTCCGAGCGTCAGCCCGACCGCGAGCACCGGCGTCGCGACGAGCAGGTGGCCGAACAGGCGGCCGGGCAGCTTGTCGTGCGCGATCTCCGCGTAGCGCGCGCAGCCCACCAGCCACGCGATCAGCAGGCCGAGCAACGCGAGGGTGTGGACGAGCCGGAGCACGCGGTGACGGAGGTGCAGGACGCTGAGGGCGAGCGGCCAGGCGAGGAGCGTCACCCCGACGTGCGTGACCTTGGTGAAGTCCTTCGGTGCGAGCCCATCGCGGCCGAGCTGGACCGACTTGAGATACGTCGGGTCCATCGACGGTGTCAGGACGCCGATCGTGGCGAATCCGGCGATCGCGAAGATCGCGACGGGCAGCGCGGCGGCGCCGGCGATCCACGCCAGGCGGACGAATGCGCCGCGCACGCCGGGCGCCAGCATCGCGACCATCACCGTGTACGCGGGCAGCACGGCGACGAGCTCGAGGCGGATCGTGATCGCGACGCCGAGCGCGAGCCCGGCGAGCACGAGGTCGCGGCGGCGGGGCTCGATGATCGCGGCGTAGACGGCGAAGGCGAGCATCCCGGTGGCGAGCGCGTGCTCGTTGAACATCGTCGCGTTGAGCACGAGCGGCGTGGTCAGCAACACGGCGCCACACGCCAGCGCCCAGCCGTCGCGCGCGAACACGCGCTGCGCGATCCGCAGCGTCGACCACAACGCGAGCAGGCCGCCGAGCAGCGGCAACAGGTGCAGGCCCCACATGCCGAACAAGCGCCAGCCGATCGCGGACGGCGCCGTGAAGTTCGTCGAGTAGATGCCGTAGTGCCGGTGGCCGCGGTTCACGACCCACGGCGGGCGGAACGGGAACGCCGCGTGTGAGGGATCGACGACGTCGGCGGGGTAGGTGAGGCTCAGCTGCCCGTCGGCGACCGCGAGCGTCTGCACGAGCTTGACGCCTTCGTCGCCACTGAACAGCCCGGGCGGCCGCGTGACCGTGTACGCGGTCCACGCGCACGCAGCGACGACGAACGCGACCTGGAGGCGACGCGACATCGCGTGCCGCGCGCGGTACACCGCGAGCCCGACGAGACCGAGCGCCAGGACCGCGATCGCCCACTGCACGTCACGCGGTCATAACACGAGGCGCCTACCGACGACGACGACGCATCACCACGACCAGCGACAGGGCGAGCGCGGCCTGCGCCGCATCACCCGCACCGCCTTGCGTGCGACAGCCGCAGCCGGCCGACGGCGAATCGTCGCCGGGATTGTTACCGCCGCCGCTGCTCGCGTCGGCGCCGTCGCTCGCATCCGTGCCGACGCCGGCGTCGGAGCCCGCGGAGCCCACGAACCCGTCGGGCGGCCCGATCCTCTGCGAGCCGATCGCGAGCTCGTCGATCCGGTAGTAGTTGTCCGGATCGACCTGGACGGCCTGCGCCATGTAACCACCGACGAGATCGATGTAGCTCCACGTTCCGCCCGGGCCGGTGTCGTCCATCGCACGCTCGACATAGAGCCCCGACAGCGCGCCGTCCTGCGTGTCCACGTAGAGGCGGATCATGCCGGTCGTCGTGTTCGCCTCGAGCTCGACGCTGATCCACTCCTCCTCGCGGGCGAGAGGTGGGTCGCCGATCCTGAGGCGATCCCCGCCGAGCGGCCAGAAGTCGCCTTCCTCGTAGCGGCACACCGTGCCATCGCATGCGCCCCACGTCTCCCAGGTCGCGTCGGTGCCCTCGAACTCGCGCGTGATGATCATCGGCCGCCCCGCGTTCCCGTCGCGGTTCATGATCACGAGCTTGTTGCCGGGGCCGTACTCGCGCCACGTGCGGCCGTGGAAGATCAAGAAGCGAACGTTCAGCTGCTCCGGGATCTGCGGCAGGTTCGAGAGGATGAACTGCCCCAGGCCGCACGCGCCCTCGCCGGTCAGCGGCGGCGTGAACGTGGCGGCACCACCGCGCCATCCGCCGTCGGCGAGCCACGTGTGCGTGCAGCCCTGGGTCGTCCACACCAGATCGGCGTAGCTCTCCGCATCGAAGCTCTCCTGATGTGGCAGCGAGGTCAGCAGACGCTCTCCGACAGCGAGCTGCGGCATCGCCACGAGCGTGGCCGTGATCAAGAGGCGTAGGCGCGACATGGCGGCCGCGTGCTGCAAGGGGCGGGCCCCGTGGACGTGCCCGAAGATCCGGCGCTTGTCGGGTGGAGCACTCCGCGTCGACGACAACGGCGTTGGCAGTTCGGGGCCTCGGGTCCCAGCCTCCTCGTAACGCCGCGTCATTGCCAGGGTCTACGGATGATTGACCCCGACCTCCGCCTGGGGTACCCGTAGGCTTTCCCATGCCCCGCGGTACCCCTCGACGTCCCCCGCTGTTCGGTAGTCGCCTCGGGGGGCGGCGGCGGGGACGCCGGGTGAAGCACCAGATGTCACCGGTCGGGCTGCCGGCGCCGCTCGGCGCGCTGTCCAACCCTGTCGACGACGCGAAGCTGCGCGTGCTCGGCTCGGGCGATGTCGCGTTCCAGCAGATCCTCGAGCGCGTGCGCGGCGCGCAGCGCTCCGTCGAGATCCGTGCGTTCCTGTGGCGCGACGATGAGGCCGGCAACCAGATGGGCGAGGCCGTGCTCGCGGCCGCCGATCGCGGCGCGAAGGTCACGATCCACAAGGACAAGATCGCCGCGGTCTACGAGTACACGGGCGGCAACAAGCAGAGCTTCTTCCACAAGCGCGTCGACCCGATCCGCGGCTTCCAGGCGTGGTTCCTCGGCGCCGTCTACCGTGCGCCGGGCTCGTTCAAGCAGCGGCCGAACGCGCTGTCGCAGCGCATCCTCGAGCACCCGAACATCGACGTCCAGCACCACCGCAAGCGCTTCGACCACAGCAAGGTCTACATCGTCGACGACGAGTATCTGATCTTGGGCTCGATGGGCGTCGGCGACAACCACCGCCACGAGTGGTTCGACGTCATGGTCGAGGTCGTCGGGCGCGAGCACGTCGAGCGGCTGCGCGAGCGCATGGCCGGGCACGACGAGTTCGATCCGTCGCGCGGCGTCGACTTCCTCGTCCACAGCCGCGAGGCACACCGCAAGCACACGTGCCCGATGATGAGCCACCGGCTCGCGCTGATCGACTCGGCGCAGCAGTCGCTCACCGTCGAGATGGCGTACATGAACGACCGCCGGTTCACGGCAGCGCTCGCGCGCGCGGTGCTGCGAGGCATCGAGGTCAAGCTCGTCACCGCCGATCAGGCCGACGTGCTCGCCAACATCAACCGCGCGACGTGCGACGCCCTGAGGCGGCTGACCGGCGCGCCCGAGAACCTCACGATCGTGCTGCTGCCGCGCATGGTGCACAGCAAGGTCGTCGTCATCGATCATCGCTTCAGCGACGTCGGCTCGGCGAACTTCACCTCGCTCTCGCACGGCGTCTACGACGAGATCAACCTGTTCGCCGACAGCGAGCCGTTCGCGCTCGCGATCGAAGCGGAGATCGCGCAGCACTGCGCCGACGGCCGCGTCGTCGACTCGCGCCTCACGTATCGCAAGATGTACTCCGGCCTCGAGGCCGCGATCATCGCGTACCAATCTCGACGAGGCGGCTGATGGTCTCGCCGGTGGATGCGGGAGAGCGCGCCAAGCAGGAGAGGCGGCGCCAGATCCTCGCCGCGGCCAAGGCGGTGTTCGCCGACGCGGGCTATCACGGCGCGTCGATCCACGCGATCATCGAGCGCGCGCAGATCGCGCGCGGCACGTTCTATCTCTACTTCGAGAGCAAGGCGGCGGTGTTCGACTCGATCCTCGATCAAGCGCTCGCCGATCTGCGCGCGCGCATCCATCGCATCGACGTCGACGATCCGGGCGCGCAGGCGCCGCAGGTCCAGCTGCGCACGCAGGTGGTCGCGACGCTCGAGTACATCGTCAAGGATCGCGCGCTCGCGACGATGCTGCTGTCCGCGGGCAACACGCCCGACGTCGAGGCCGCCGCGCGCATCGAGCAGTTCTACGGCGAGATCCGCGATCTGCTCCGGCGCGCGCTCGAGTCCGGTCTCGAGATCGGGCTGCTCCGCAAGTGTCACCCCGGCCTCGTCTCCGCCGCGCTTCTCGGGCTGATCCGCGGCGTGATCGAGGAGCTCGTGCGCGAGGACAACGAGCTCAGCGTCGAGCAGGTCGTCGACGAGCTGCTGATGGTCGCGCTGCGCGGCGTGCTCAAGTAGCGCCCGCGTAGCACACGGCGATCGCCGGATCGGCGGTGTAGCGCTTGAAGTCCTCGTACGCGATGCGCGCGAGGTTGCGTCCGACCGACTGCACGCCGTCGCACCGGCCCGCGCGTGCGAGCGCGTGACCTTGGACGAACATGCGCTCGATCGTGTCCTCGCTGGGCGTGCTTGCGAAGCGCACCGGTGGCGGGCCGCTCGCGGCCGGCTTGTCCTCGCGATCGTTCGAGCGCATCGCGAGCAGCAGCACCGCGGTCAGCACCGTCGCGCCCACCGCCACCGGCAGGATGTAGTCGTGACTGTCGCCCGAGTCGTTCGATGGCATCGCCGGGGCAGGGGGCGACGGCTCGATGATGCATGTATCCGTCGAGCGCGGGCACAGGCCCTGGCTGCACGCCGTGGCGGAGACGGCGAACGAGGTGAGCAACGCGAGGCGACGGAGCATGTGCGCCGGTGAAAGCAATGGTCGGACCATGGCCAACCGCGCGAAACCGCGTGCCCCACGATGGCAGCCTCCGACGAACCTTTGACGCTGTGTCTACTCGTACTCGGGCGCGTTCGTCATCGGCGCCGGGCTGATGACGTTGCTGGGCATGTCGAGCATCTCGGCGCGGAGCTCGATACGGCCGACCGCACCGCCGCCACCTCCACCGAGGGACCACGTCGACGTCGCGGTGCCGAGGCCGTCGTTGTAGTTGTAGGTCTCGCCGTTGCCCGGCCCGGTGTTGCGCGCGCCGCCTGCGCCGCCGTGCGCGGTGCCTCCGTTGCTCGTGTACGTACCGCCGGCCGCGGCGGTGATCGCGTTGTCGCTGCCGTTCGTGCCGGAATCGGTCCGCGGCGCCGCACCGCCACCACCATTGGCGATGAGCGCGCCGTTCACGGTGATCGTCCGCGCTTCGAGGAGAATCGCACCGCCGGCGCCACCTCCACCGCCGCCCTCACCGGAGCCCACCGTGCCGCCCGCACCGGAGCGGCCTCCTCCGCCGGACACGCTGACACTGCCGGTCAGGCTGATCGTGATCGACTGCAGCGCGAGGAGCATCACCGCGCCGCCGCCCGGACCGCCGGAGTTCAGGTCCGAGGCACCACCGGCGCCGCCCGCCGCGCCGCCGCGCAGGGGCCGCGTCGTCGAGCGCGAGGCGCAGAGCTCGCCACCAATCCCGGTCGGCGAGGCGGCGTTCGAGGGACCGCCGTTGCCACCCGCTGTCGCGCCACCACCACCGCCGCCGCCTTCGCCGTGCTGGGTGGAGAGCAAGCGTCCGGCGCGGCCACGGCAGCCCGAGCCGACGTTCGTGTTCGTGTTCGAAGTGCTGCCGCCTGGCCCCGGCTGGCCGACCGTCGCGGACCCATCGAGCTCGCCGCTGATGTCGATCGTGGTCGCCGCGAACAGCACGAGCGGCCGCGAACCGTTCGTGTCCAGTCGCTCGTTGTCGGGGAGCGAGAAGCTGGTCATCGCGAAGACGCCCGCCTCGTCGACGATCTGAAAGTTGATCCCGCTGATCACGCCCAGGCCCGCCGCACGCACCGTCTGCGCACCGGAGCGGATCTGCCCGGTGTCCGTGTAGAACGTCCAGCGATCGCCGCTCATGTTCGCGGTCGTGCCTTCGAGCAGCGCGAGCGTGATGCCGTTCGAGGGCTTCAGCTGCTTGCAGTGCGCCACCGGCAAGTCGGTGCAGCCGTCGCTGCACACGGTCACCTGCTGATCGCAGGAGAGGAGCGTGTTCCCATCGCACGTGCCGGCGCAGGCGTCGGGCGCGTCCGCGGCGTCGCCCCGTGCCGCATCATCTCCAACGACACCGGGAAGCTCGCAGACGTCGTTGCGACACTCGAGGCCCTCGGGGCACCGGCCGGCGGCGGTGCACGGTGATCCGGGCGCTGGCGAGGGCGAGTAGCACCCGGCGAGGGCGATCGCGGCGAGGGCGGCGCGCATGAACGCCATCCTACATGGGATCCAGCCGCGAAATCCCGTGCGCACCGAACGCACGTCATGTAAGCGATCTCACCAACAGCTGCGCACTGCGTTGCGCACCGAAGAGATCATTCCTTGCCGATAGTTAACACTGGACTGACGCGTCAGTCATCCCTAGAATGACGCGTCAGTCTAGTCCTGCCCGCGGAGATTTTTAATGAGTTCGATCAACACTTCCGAGCCCGAGAACGTGGTCATCGGCATCGACGTCGGGTCGACCACCGTGAAGATGACGGTCGTCGATCCGGGGACGAAAGAAATCCTCTGGTCGAAGTACCTGCGTCACGAGACGCGGCAGCCCGAGATGACGCGCGACATGCTGCGCGAGATCCACGCCGCGTTTCCGACGCTGAAGAACGACCAGATCCGCGTGTTCATCACCGGCTCGGGTGGCTCGCCGATCGCGCCGCAGATCGGCGCGAAGTTCGTGCAAGAGGTCAACGCGGTCACGATGTCCGTGGAGAAGCTCCACCCCGACGTCGGCAGCGTGATCGAGCTTGGCGGCCAGGACGCCAAGATCATCATGTTCAAGCAGAACAACGAGACCGGCGACAAGACCGCGCAGACGTCGATGAACGACAAGTGCGCGTCGGGCACCGGCGCGACGATCGACAAGTGCGTGCTCAAGGTCGGCATGCCGCGCGAGGAGGTCCCGGGCCTCAAGTTCGATCCGACGAAGCTGCACCACGTCGCCGCGAAGTGCGGCGTGTTCGCCGAGACGGACATCGTCAACCTCGTGAAGAGCGGCATCCCGCGCAACGAGATCATGAACTCGCTGGCCGACGCGATCGTCAGCCAGAACCTCGCGGTGCTCACGCGCGGCAACACGCTCAAGAGCAAGGTCCTGCTGCTCGGCGGCCCGAACACGTACCTGCCGTTCCTCCAGGAGTGCTGGCGCCTCCGTATCCCCGAGGCGTGGGCGGAGCGCGGCTACGAGTACGACAAGACCGTGCCGATCGAGGAGCTGATCTTCGTCCCGAAGAACTCGGACCTCTACGCCGCGTACGGCGCGGTGCTGTTCGGCCTCTACGAGCCGGCGCACGTCGGCAAGTACCGCGGCCTCGAGCCGCTCGAGGACTTCATCAATTTCGGCCGCAAGGCCAAGCTCGGCGAGAGCGCGGGGCCCGGCCTCGTCGAGGCGCCGACCGAGCGCGACGTGTTCGTCGAGAAGTACAAGACGCCGGACTACGACGACGCGAAGCTCGAGCGCGGCAAGACGTACCGCGGCGTGATCGGCCTCGACGGTGGCTCGACGTCGTCGAAGTGCGTGTTCATCGACGAGAACGAGAACATCCTCAAAAAGGTCTACACGCTCTCCAAGGGCAACCCGATCCAGGACATGAAGGACATGTTCACGGACATGCGCCAGTGGGCCACGGACCAGGGCGCGACGCTCGAGGTCACCGGCTTCGGCGTGACGGGATATGCGGGTGACGTGCTCGAGAAGTCGCTCGGTGCGGACGCGAACATCGTCGAGACCGTCGCGCACATGATGAGCGCGAAGCGCTGGTTCCCGAGCGTCGACGTCATCTGCGACATCGGCGGGCAGGACATCAAGGTGATGTTCATGCAGAACGGTGACGTGAAGAACTTCCGCCTGAGCAACTCGTGCTCGGCGGGTAACGGCATGTTGCTGCAGGCGATGGCCGACCAGTTCGGTCTGCCCGTGAAGCAGTACGCCGACGTCGCGTTCGAAGCGCGCCTCGCGCCGAAGTTCAGCTACGGCTGCGCCGTGTTCCTCGACTCCGACCGCGTGAACTTCCAGAAGGAAGGCTACGCGAAGGAGGAGCTGCTCGCCGGTCTCGCGCTCGTGCTGCCGAAGAACATCTGGCAGTACGTGGTGCAGCTGCCGCGGCTCGACCGGCTCGGCCGCGTCTTCGTGCTGCAGGGCGGCACGCAGCGCAACCTCGCGGCGGTCAAGGCGCAGCACGACTACATCGTGCAGCGCGTGCCGGGCGCGGTGGTGCACGTGCACCCGCACTGCAGCGAGGCCGGTGCCATCGGCGCGGCGCTGGAGGCGCTCCACGTGGTCGGGCGCCGGGGCCGCAG
>DATLHR010000210.1:0-3347 GCA_035539815.1 Kofleriaceae bacterium | reverse complement strand
GCCCCGCGCGTTGCGTTCGCGCGATCACCACGGTGCCGTGACGCGCTCCGGCGCGCGCGAGCCGCGCAGCCTCGTCGTTCGTCGAGCCGCACTCGTCGAGGTCGATCCGCTGGACGCCCAGCCACCTCACGTGCGCACGTCCAGGCCGATATCGACGGACGGCGCCGAGTGGGTCAGCGCACCGACGGAGATGAGGTCCGCGCCGGCGCGCGCGTAGTCGCCGATCGTGGCGAGCGTGATGCCACCCGAGACCTCGACGAGCACGCCGCGGCCATGGGCGCGCGCGGCCGCGACCTCGACCTGTGCGGGCGTCATGTTGTCGAGCAGCACGACCTCGGCGCCCGCGGCGAGCGCCTCGTCGAGCTCGCCGAGGTTGGTGACCTCGACCTCGACGCGCAGCGGATGCGGGGCGCGCGCCTTCGCGGCCTCGACCGCCGCGCGCACCGAGCCGCACGCCGCGATGTGGTTGTCCTTGATCAGGATGCCGGAGCCGAGGTCGAAGCGGTGGTTGCCGCAGCCGCCGGCGAGCACCGCGGCCTTCTCGAGCACGCGGAACCCGGGCGTCGTCTTCCGCGTGTCGACGACCTTTGCCTTGCCCGAGCCCGAAGACACAACCGCATCCGCGTAGCGCCTGGCGAGCGTCGCGACGCCGCTGAGTCGCTGCGCGAAGTTCAGGGCCGTCCGCTCCGCGGCGAGCACGCTATGCGCCGGGCCGCGCACGGTGAGCAAGAGGCCTCGGCGATCGACGCGCGTGCCATCCGGCGCATGAACCTCGACCTCGATGCGCGGATCGACGAGCGTGAACACCGCGCTCGCCACGTCGATGCCGAACGCGACGATCGGCTCGCGCGCGTTCATGTCGGCGGTGACCCGCGGCCCCTGCGCGCCCAGGGTCCCTCCACCGCTCGCGGCGGGACCAAAGATAGAGCCGCTCGTCACGTCGCCGCGCCCGAGATCCTCGTCGAGCGCGAGCTCGATCAGGCGGCGCACCGCCGGAATTGCCGGGAGGCCCGAGAGCGTCGAGGAAGGAGACATCTCGCGCGCAGGATACACAGATCATCTCGTTTGGGATCCGCTTTCTCGTCGATCCGATCCCTTCGCGGTAGCCTCTGCGCATGGCCGATGAACCCACCACGCGCAGCGTCTGCGTGATCACCGGAGCGACGCCGGCCGAGGTGACCGCGGTCGGACTCAACGAGCGCATCGCGGTGCGCGCCAACGCGCTCGGGACGCTGGTCACCGGCCGACCCGGCGACCTCGTGATCGACTTCGCCGCCGAGCTGCCCGGGCCGGTCTACGACGTCATGTACAACGCGCAGACCGGCTGGTTCAGCGTCACCGTGTTTCGCGGGCTCGAGGCGACGCGCTGGGACAACCGGCCCGGCACCAACCCGGGCTACCCGCGCATCGACGCCGTCCTCGGCGCGAGCACGCCGATGAGCATCCTCGCCGTGCTCGACATCCCGCCCGACGCCCTCGGCTACGCCGAACGCCGCCTCGGAGCGTAGAACCAATCTGGTCACTCTAGTGCTGCTTCTCGACGAGGAGAGCGCCAGCGCCTGGCTCGCTCGTCGACCTGAGACTAGGCCTGCATGGAGCGCAACCGGGGGGGCGCCTCGGTCGATAGCGCTCCCTGATCATGAGCCGCCAAGATCGCCAAGCTCGCCAAGCAGAGTACTTCGGTCGCCTCCAGCGCGTCCTCGAACCATCTGAGGCCGCAGACCGCATTGCGCACTCCCTGATCGGGGCCGCCATCGAAGTTCATCGCCACCTGGGGCCGGGCTTCCTCGAGTCGGCGTACGAGCGCGCGCTTGCCGTCGAGCTCGGGCTGCGCGGGATCCCGTTCGCGCAGCAGGTCCCGATTGTGGTCGCGTACAAGGGCGTCAGCGTGAGCGAACAGCGTCTGGATCTTCTCGTCGACGATCTCGTCATCCTCGAGATCAAGGCCGTCGAATCAATCACGTCGGCTCATGTGGTTCAGGCGCTTTCGTACATGCGCGCTGCACGTCTCGAGCTGGGCCTGTTGATCAACTTCAACGTCCCGGTCCTCACGCAGGGCATTCGGCGTCTGGTTCGGCCGATCGAGTGAACGACCTCTGCTTGGCGATCTTGGCGATCTTGGCGGCTCCCCTCTGGGATGGCTCACCATCGGACAACCGAGGTGCGCAGGAGACGCGCACGAGTGCGGCACCCGTCGGTGAGCACGCGATCCAGGGCCCCGTACACGGACCAAGCGATGGTTGAGCGCGACCGATAGGGATGGGAACCGAGAACACAAAACGGTTTTCCGGATCGGTCCTTAGCTTAGCTCCAGCGCTGCACGGCCCAGCCGTGGCGCCTGGCGTGACGGGCGAGCCGGGTATCCGGGTTCACCGCGATCGCGGTGCCGACGCGCGACAGCATCGGCAGATCGTTGTAGCTGTCCGAGTAGAAGTAGCTCGCGGCCATATCGACGCCGTGCTGCGCGGCCCATGCCTCGGCGAGCGCGACCTTGTGGTGACCGAAGCACAGCGCGCTCGCGCGGCCGGTGAACGCGCCGGCCTCGACCTCGAGCTCGCTCGACAGCACGTGCTCGATGTTCGCGCCGCGGGCGACCGGGCGCGCCGCGTAGCACGTCGAGCCGGTGGCGAGCACGACCACGTGCCCCGCGCGGCGGTGGTGCTCGACCGCGACGCGCGCGGCCGGCGCGATCTCGCGCTCGATGTGGTCGCGGTACCAGACATCGCACTTCGCGATCATCTCGGCCTCGGAGTCCCCCCGGAGATCGAGGCATAGCCTGGTGAACACCGCCTCCATGTCGAGGACGGCGAGCTTGTAGAGCGTGCTCCAGTAGACGGCCTTGGCGACCATCTTCGGCGGCAGCTCGCCGCGCTTGTAGAGGAACTTGGTCCAGCTCATCCCCGTGTCGACGCGGAGGAGCGTGTTGTCCATGTCGAAGAAGGCAGCGCGCACCATCACCTCACCATCAGATCGAGGAAGCGGACGAGGATGTTCGCGCCGGCGTGGGTCAGCGTCGAGGCGAGGATCGAGCCCGAACGCGAGCGCATCCAGCCGAACAACAGGCCCGGGAAGACCGTGGCGAGCGCGCGCGGATCGCCGTCCTTGGGCAGGTGGATCAGGGCGAACGCGAGCGCCGACAGCACGAGCGCCCACCCGACCCCGCCGCCGAGGATGCGCCGCTTCGGCGGGAACCGCCGCTCGAGCAGGCCGAGCAAGAAGCCGCGGAAGAACAGCTCCTCGGGCAGCGCGACGACCACGAGCTGCACGGCGCAGAACTCGGCGGAGAACACGTCACTCGGCGGCGGCGGCGCGAGCCACGCGAGCTTCGGCATGTGCAGGCCCGCGAG
>DATLHR010000209.1:0-4605 GCA_035539815.1 Kofleriaceae bacterium | reverse complement strand
GATCGCGAAGAGGCAACAGCGCCCCGACCTCCGCATGGCCACCACCGAGGCGAGCTCGAGCAGCGAGGAGCTCGCCTCGGTGGTGGCCATGCGGAGGTCGGGGCGCTGTTGCCTCTTCGCGATCTCGTCGGCGAGCTTCTGCAGGTAGTCGACAACGACGAGCGGCGCCGCGCCGAACCGTTGCGCGAGCCGATCAATCGCGATGCGCAGGTGGCGCAGCGACGGCTTGTGCATGAAGAACAGCCGCCCGTACGGCATCGCGGCCATGACCGCGTTCATCGACACCTCGCCGCGGATGATCTGGTTCGAGTGCACGCCGAGCACGCCGGCGGCCTTGCGCGCGACGAAGTAGCCAGGCTTCATCTCGTAGCTCGCGACGATCACCGGCACGGTCCCGGCGCTGTGCGCCCCGAGCTCGGTGACGAACGTCGTCTTGCCGCGGCCGGTGCCGGCGGCGACGGTGTAGACCTGCGTCCCGAGTAGCCCGCCGAACCCGATCGACTCGTTCAGCGTCGGCCACGGCGTCGGGTACACCGGCTGCTCCGCGAACCGCGCCTGCTCCTCGAGCGCGTCGCCGACGGTGTAGAGCTTGATCGGCTCGCTCGCCTCGACGTGTCGCTTGGCGAGCTCCTCGTACTCGCGCTTCGCTTGCGCTACGAGCTCGTCGACTGGCTCGCTGCCCCAACGCTGCGCGCGCTGCAGGAGGTCGCTGGCGAGCAGCGCGACGCGCCGCACCTGCGCGTGGCTGCGAACGATCGTCGTGTACTCGACGACGTTGTCGGCGGTGGGGACCTGCAGCACGAGCTCGCCGAAGAACGCCGGGCCACCGACCGCGTCGAGCTTGCCCTGCTTGGCGATCTCGTTCTCGAGCGTGACAACGTCGATCGGCTCGCGGCGCGCCTCGAGGTTCCGCATCGCGGTGAACACGACGCCGTGCCGCCAGTCGTGAAAGTCACCGGGCTCGAGCGCGTCGAGCTTCGAGAGCACCTCGTTGGAGAGGATGATCCCGCCGAGGATCGACGCCTCCGCGGTGAGGTTGTACGGCAGCGCGATGTCCTCGCGCATCGAAGGCGCTGCGCTCACCTGCGCCCCCGTGGCTCGACGACCTGCGCCTCTTCGGCGCCGCGCTTGATGAAGCACCGCGAGCACAGCTCGACGACATGACCGCGACCGTTACGACCGACGATCCGGACCTCGCCGACGGGCGCGCCAGGACTCTCGACGTCGACGGGCTTGCCGCAGTCGGTGCAGGCGTGTGCAGCGTGGAGCGATGCCATCGGCTACTTCTTGCGGACGTCCAGTGGGTAGGCGACGCCTGCGAGCGGTCGGAGGCGATCGACCTCGGCCTCGAGCTCGCGGACGCGCTCGCCGGCGACCTTGGCCGCGGTCTTGAGCGTCTCGATCTCGGCGAGCGCGTTGGCCAGGTCCTCCTCGAGCTCCTCGACGCGGTCGATCAGCTCGAGCTGCGCGTGCACGTGGCGAAGCTCGGCCTCGAGGCGCTCCTCGTCGGACTCCAGATCGTTGCGGTGCGGGATCACGCGGCCCTCGCTTGCGGTAGGCTCGCGGGATGAAACGAGCGATGGCGCTGGTGGTGTTTGCTGCGTGCGGCAGTCCAGATCACCGGCTCGAGGACGGCCTCAACAACCTCGCGCTCGGCCTGGAGCGCGAACTCGACAGGCTCGAGCAGAAGACTGCCGTCGGCCAGCCGTGTTACCCGGTCGCCGACGGCTACTACCACCATGAGATCCCCGACTTCGGACACGACGTCGCAAAGACGCGACGAGATCTCGAAGTCGTCACTGCCTACGCTGCGATCTATCTCGACGTGTACAAGACCGAGGCTGGCCCGCGATTCGACCGCTTCGCCAAGCGCTACAACGCCTGGCTCACCGGACCGCATGCGCGGGCACTCGACGGATGCAAGCGTTGCATCGACGACCTCAACGGGGCGGACGTTGGATCTTGCGCGATCCGGTAGAGTCACCGGCGGTTCTCCTCGACGAGCTCCTGGCCGGCGGCGCCGAGCTTCGCGATCAGGCGCTGCTCGAGCCGCGCGAGCCTCTCCTCGGGGGTGAGCGGCTTCACCGGGATCACCGCGAGGCCCTGCCACTCGACGAACGCGGTCACGATGCGCGCGCGGTAGTCGGGCGGCGCGATGTCGCAGATCGCGAGCAGCCACTCGAGGCGGATGTACCGGCCTTCGCGATCGGCGAGCGCGTCGTGCAGCTCGGTCTTGCGCGCGTCGCACGCGCCAGCGGCCTGCAAGAGGCCCACGGCGTCGACTGCGTCGTTGAGCGCGCGCAGCACCTTTCGATAGGCGCCGGCCACGCGGTGGCTTCGCCCGAAGTCGAGTGATTCCTGCACTATCGAGACCTCCGCGCGTACGCACGCGTACGCGGTACGCAAAACCACGCGTAGATCGCGCGGTCCACTCCCTGCGAAGACTTCGCAGATGTCACGCCGATCGCCTCGGACGCTGCGGCCACACGATGACGACGCCGAGAGTCCTCGCGAGGACCTCAGCCTCGGAGACCTTCAAGGGAAGGTCTCCGGTCAGCTTCCGCGCAAGGGACGACCGATCGATGGGGAGTCCGCTCCGGTCGAGCAGCTCCTGGACCGACCAACCCTTCCGATCGAACTCGGCAGAGAGCTGTTCCGTGATGGTCACGGCTCGATTGTGTACAGGACGCACAAATCCGAATCAAGCGTAGTGCGCACACCGCACGCAGATCCCCGCTACCTTGCGCGCATGGAAGACCGCGGATCGAAAGACGATCCGTTCGATGCACCGGAGTGGTGGTTGGCGATCGCGCGCGATGTCCTACGTAGAACACCGGAGACGCAATCGGTACTTGTGAAGCGGCTCGCGGAACTCGTGGGCCGAGAGTGGGACCGGTCGAAGATCTCCAACTTCGTTGGCGGCGCCAAGCCGACGCGCCTGTTCGCGGAGGCGCTGTGCCGCTACTTCCCGCAGATCCCGCGCCCGATGTTCGTCCCGCGCAACGAGCTCGAAGCGCGCGCGATGCAGGCGGTCGCCGACCTCGCAGCAGGCAAGATCTCCCAGAGCGAGCCGCCGAAGATCCGGATTGGCGCGAAAGAGCAGAAGCTTCGGGAACTCGACGCCGACCTCGATCAGCTCGAGCTCGAGGGGCGTCAGATGGGCTCTGTAGAATCTGACGATGAAGTACGAGCCCCTCGTCGTGGACGACCTCGACGCCTTTCTTGAAGGCGGCCGTCGGTTGAAGGAGTTGGACCCGGAGCGCTTCGCGCGTGTGCTCGCTTTGGTGCGGGCGTACGTCGCTGTGTACGAGCGCGAGGACGAAGCGATGGAGGTGTTCGCCTCGCGCAGAGCAGAGATCGCTCCGCGCAAGGTGAAGGCGCTCGCGTAGTTGTGCGTTGACTGAACAAACCCAGTTGAGATTGTCAGACCGTTTGTGCATGGTGTGCACAAATGGCGAGGCAACACGAAGCCGCGATCGCGGCCAACTGGGACCGTGAACAGAAACTAGACCGGGACGTCGAGCGCGAGGCGGCCAACCGCTTCCTGCGGCACGACTTCCGGCGGCGATTCGAGCAGCGCCCGTCGACGAACGCGGTGCTCGACCTCCTGGCGCACGCCGGGCAGGCGCTCGACGAGGCGCGGGCGTTGGCGCGCGCGGCGGGGCTCGACGTCACCCAGCAGGTGATCCAGCGCTCGGCGGTGTTCGTCGCGAGCGCGATCGAGACGGTCGTGCAGCCGCTCGAGGTGCACGCCGGCGGGGTGCTGCAGGGTCCGGTGCCGAGCTACCCGGTGCCGCAGCCGGCGAACGGCGGTGTCCGGTGAGCCGCAGGATCACGATCACGGTCGACGCGACCGACGCCGAGCTCGTGGGGTTGATGCTCCAGCTGCTCGCGCGCGATCACAAGTCGCCCGACCTCACCGTGCCCGCACGGCTGCAGCGCGTCGGCGACCAGCTCGTCGCCGCCGCGAAGCTCGACGCGGCGTTCGCGCTCATCCCCGACGAGGTCGCGTCGTGAGCCCGCTGCTCTACCTCGTGTTCGCGCTGCTCGTGATCATCGCGATCCTCGTCGCGCTGCTCCTCTGGGCGCTCGACCACATGCGCTCGGCCTGGCCGTACGCCTCGGCGCCGACGAAGCGCCAGCGGCGGGCGTGGGAGAAGGAGCGCCTGCCGTTCGCGCGCGCCCTCAACCGGAGCGTGCGCCGTGGCTGAGACGCTGCTCGCCGCGATCGCCGGCGTCGTGTTCCTCGTCGCGTGCGCCTTCATGCGTCCGGCCGAGCTGCACGCGCCGGCGGGCTGGTACGTCAACGGCGTCACGCCGAGCGGACGGACGGAGCTGCGCCGCGCGCCGCGGACCGCGTGCGACGGCGCGCGCGACATCTGCGCCGACGAGCCCGACGTCGTCCTCCCCGGACGCATCCACTGCACCGGTGGCGCACGGCCGATCGTCGTCAACTACCGCACGGTCGGGTGCCAGCGATGACGGCCTCCGAACGCATCCGCCAGGTCGTTGCCGACGCGTGCGCCGACCTCGCCACGCGCCTCACCACCGAACTCGAGCAGCTCGGCAAGGAGCTCGCGCGCGAGGCACTCGCGTCGACGCTCG
>DATLHR010000208.1:0-3048 GCA_035539815.1 Kofleriaceae bacterium | reverse complement strand
ACGCTGGACCAGTTGACCCCCGCCTTCTCGAATACTGCCCCACCTTCGAGCACCCGGGCGACACCCCCGCCCCCGCCCGGCCGCTGCCAGGCGTCTCGGGAGAACTCGGCCCCGGTGTCGACCTCGGTCAACGCGTTACAGATGGCGCCCTGCGTCTCCAGGAAGAACTTCGCCGCGCGATCGAAGAGGTCGGACACGCTCGCAATGGTACCATTCGAAGCTGGCCGGGCCGATGTGGGCAGCGCTTCGACTCCTTCGTGCGACGCGGGTGTTCGCGGTCATCTTCCTCAGTTACCTGTGGCAGGTGTCGTGGGCACGGCTGTGGCCGTCTCGCTATGAGACGAAGGAACGCTGGAAGAAGATCAACCGGCGGAACGCGCGCCGCATGTACAGGGGCTTCGTCCGCCTGCGCGGCGTCTACATCAAGCTCGGTCAGATCTTGAGCGTGATGGGCACGTTCCTCCCGCGCGAGTACACGGAGGAGCTCGAGGCGCTGCAGGACGACGTGCCGCCGCAGTCGTTCAAGAAGATCCGCTCGACGTTCGTGAAGTCGTTCAAGCGCACGCCGGACCAGATCTTCGCGTCGTTCAGCGAGGAGCCGATCGCCGCCGCGTCGCTCGGCCAGGTGCACGAGGCGCGCACCGCCGACAACCAGCGCCTCGCGGTGAAGATCCTCTATCCGAACGTCGCGACCATCATCAAGGTCGACCTCAAGGTGCTCGGCTGGGCGCTCGGCGTGTACAAGAACTTCGTCCCGATCCAGCAGATCTCGCGCGTGCACGAGCAGCTCGCGGACATGCTCGCGCGCGAGACCGATCTCGCGAACGAGGCGCGGTGCATGGCGCGCATGGCGGAGAACTTCGCCGGTGATCCCGACACGCTGTTCCCGCGCGTGTTCCCGGAGTGGTCGTCGTCGACGGTGATGACGATGACGTTCATGGACGGCGTGAAGATCACCAAGCAGGACGCGCTCAAGAAGCTGGAGCTGGATCCGTACGACGTCGCGACCAAGCTGACGAAGGTGTTCTACAAGCAGCTGTTCATCGATCGCTTCTTCCACGCGGATCCGCACCCCGGGAACTTCTTCGTCCAGCGAGGCCCCGAGGGTCAGGTGCGCATCGTCGTCCTCGACCTCGGCTCGGCGACCGAGCTGTCCGACAACCTCGCCGACGGCATGTTCGACATCCTGCAGGGCCTGATGACCCGCAAGGACGACCTCGTCGTGCAGGGCATCAACACGATGGGGTTCATCGCGCCCAACGGCGATCGCGAGCTGCTCGAGCGCACGACGCGCAAGTACTTCGAGAAGCTGCTCAACCTCAACATCACCGACTTCGGCAAGATCGATCCCGCCGTCGCGCAGCAGCTCGCGGATCCCGACATGAAGCGCGAAGAGCTGCGCGAGCTGATGAAGTCGATCGCGTATCCCGAGGGCTGGTTCTACGTCGAGCGCGCCGCGGTGATCATGTTCGGCCTGCAGGCGACGATCGCGCCCAAGCTCAACGGCATCCACGTCGGGTTCCCGTACATCACGCAGTTCATCTTCGAGAACAACAAGAAGCGCCTCGCCGAAGCCGCGAAGGAAGCGCGCGCATCGAGCTCGCAGCTCATGAAGATCACGTCGACGTCGGAGCTGAAGCCGACCAGCGAGTCGTCTGCAAAGCCAACGTCCGAGTCGAGCAAGTCCGAGAAGAAAGAAGAGGCGCTCCTGAATTAAGGGGTGTGTTAGCGTCCGCGCATCTGGAGGGACGGATGCTCGAACGTCGATTGATCGTTGTTGCGATGCTCGCCGCGCTCGGCGGCGCCTGCGAGAAGAAGGGCGGCTCGCTCGGACCGGACAAGAACCTGCCCGCGGAGCTGCAGCCGACGCGCGCATCGTTCGACCCATCGAAGGTGGTGGTGCCGGCGCTGTTCGGGTACGTCCCGGCCGACACGCCGTACGTGCTCGGTGGGTTCGAGGCGGTGGGACTCGACTACTACGCGAAGCTGAAGCAAGGCCTCGGCCCCTCGTTCGGCAAGATGCTCACGAGCGCTCGCGCGCAGGGCGACGACGAGGCAATGCGCCTGTTCGACGTCATCTACGAGGAGCTCGGCGGCAAGCTCGACGCGAACAGCCTCGAGCATCTCGGTCTGTCGGCCAAACCGCGGTTCGTCGTGTACGGGCTCGGCGTGGTGCCCGCGGTCGCGCGCCTCGAGATCAAAGACGAAACCGCGCTGCGCGCCACGCTCGATCGCGTCGCGACCAAGCTCGGCGAGCAGCTGCCCCCGCAGGAGAACCGCGGCGGCAAGGCGTACTGGCGGTTCACCGAGGACGACGTGACCGGCATCGTCGCGATCCTCGACAACCAGCTCGTCGGTGCGATCGGCCCGACGGCCTCGGTCGAGGCCAAGCTCGATCTGATCCTCGGCATCCAGAAGCCCGCGCAGAGCATGGCCGACGGCAAGGCGCTGATCGACGTCATGCAGAAGCACGGGTTCGGCCCGCACCTGGTGGGCTACCTCGACACCCGCAAGCTGGGCGCACAAGGGCTGTCGCTGTCGGATCAACCGCCGCCGGCGACCTGCGCGCCCGCGGTCGACCAGCTCGCGGCCAAGGTGCCGCGCATCGTGATGGGCTACACCGAGATCTCCGGGAAGCGCGCGTCGGGTGGTGCCGTCATCGAGCTCGAGCCGGGGCTGCTCGCGGAGCTCGCCGCGCTGCGGACGCAGGTGCCCGGGCTCGGCACGGCGCTCAGCGATCAGCCGCTCCTGGCGTTCGGCGGAGGCGTCGACATCGCGAAGGGCGCGGCGCTGCTCGCGCGCGCGGCGTCGGCGGTGCGGACCACGGCCGAGGCGTGCAACGTCCCCGATCTCGTGGAGGTGGCCGCCGATGCGTTCGACACGCTGTCGCAGCCGCTGCCCCCGCCGGCGACCAAGATCACCGGCTTCGCCGCCGCGCTGCACGCGTTCGACATGGGCGACACGGGGATCAAGAAGCTCGACGGGTTCGGCATGGTCACCGCGAGCTCCGCGAGCAGCCCCGGCTCGAGCTCGATGACGGCACCACCC
>DATLHR010000207.1:0-14203 GCA_035539815.1 Kofleriaceae bacterium | reverse complement strand
GACGTACGACCCGAACTCGTCGGAGCCCCACGCCGGCGCGCGCAACAAGCCGGTGACCGATGCCTTCGAGGCCGGCTCCGTGATGAAGGTGTTCACGATCGCCGCCGCGCTCGATTCCGGCCTCGTCAAGCCCGACACCGGATTCGACACGCAGGTCGCGCAGGTCGGCCCCAAGGCGTTCCGCGACGTCCACTTCTCGCCGTACCTCACGACGAGCGGCATCATCAAGCACTCGTCGAATATCGGCACGATCAAGATCGGCATGCGGCTCGGCAAGGAGAAGCTGCATGCCGCGCTCAAGCTGTTCGGCTTCGGCGCCAAGACCAGCATCGAGCTGCCCGGCGAACAGCCCGGTCGCGTGCGCGACGGCAGTAAGTGGCGCGACATCGAGCTCGCGACGATCTCGTTCGGCTATGGCATCACGGTGACGCCGCTGCAGATCGCCGCCGCGCTCGCCGCGCTCGGCAACGACGGCATGTACACCGAGCCGCGCATCGTCGAGTCGATCGTCGATCCCGACGGCACGGTGCTCTACGCCCCCACGCCGGCGACGCGCCGCATCGTGAGCGAGAAGACCGCGAAGCAGATGCGGGACATCCTCGCGACGGTGTTCGAGGGCGGCAAGGACGGAGGAACCGCGAAGAACATCCTCGTCCCGGGGTTCCGCTGCGGCGGCAAGACCGGCACCGCGCACAAGTACGACCACGAGATCCGCAGGTACTCCCCGAATCGCTACCTCGGCTCGTTCATCGGGCTCGCGCCGATCGAGGACCCACGGCTCGCGATCGTCGTGATGATCGACGAGCCGACCGGCGGCGACTACTTCGGCGGCCTCGTCGCCGGCCCGGTGTTCGGGACGGTGGCGAGCGAGTCGCTGCGCTACCTCGGCGTGCCGGGCCTGACCCTGCAGTGCCCGACGCCACCGCCCAACTACAACCCGTACCTCGATCCGACGCCAAAGACGTGCACCATCCCGGCGCCCAGGCCGCCGAAGGCCAAGCCCCCGGTCGGGCAGCTCGTGATCGGCGAGCCGGAGCTCGAGGGTGAGACCGCCGGCGAGCCCGCACCGCCTCCGCCGACCGACGCGATCGTGATCCCGGACTTCCGCGGCATGGGCGTCGCGCGCGCACTGGAGCTCGCGCGTGTGGCAAAGCTCCCCATCACCACGATCGGCACGGGCCAGGTGGTCGAGCAGGAGCCGCCGCCGGGTCCGATCGGGGACGCTCCCGCCACCATTACACTGCGGTTCTCCGACGGAAAATCACCGAGTGCAGCGGAGCGCTGACGCTTGCCTGGACGGAGGAAATCGGTGAGTCTGCGCGTTCCATCTTGCGTATGAGACTTCGCGACCTTCTCCCGGCGCTCTCCGATTATCGCGTGCTCGGTGACGACGGCGTCGAAGTTCGCGCCGTGCGCAGCGACTCGCGCGAGGTGACCCCGGGCGACGTGTTCGTCGCCGTGCGCGGAATTCGCAGCGATGGTCATGCGTTCATCGACGCCGCGATCGATCGCGGCGCGTCGGTGCTCGTCGTCGAGGACGAGCCGGCCGAGGCGATCACCAGGCAGATCCCCGTGGTCGTCGTCCCGTCGAGCGCGGTCGCGCTCGGCAGGTTGATCGGTCGCGCGCTCGGCGAGCCGGCGAAGAAGCTGACGCTGATCGGCATCACCGGCACCAACGGCAAGACGACGACGACGTACCTCGTCGAGAGCATCCTCGTCGCCGCGGGGTTCAAGCCCGGCGTGATCGGCACGGTGACCTATCGCTGGGCCGGCCAGTCGATGGACGCGCCGTACACCACGCCGACGCCGCAGGTGCTGCACGAGACGTTCGCGAAGATGCTCGCCGCCGGCTGCACGCACGTCGTGATGGAGGTGTCGTCGGCGGCGCTGGCCATGGATCGCCTGGCGGGCGTCGAGTTCGCGGTCGCCGCGTTCTCCAACCTCACGCAGGATCACCTCGACGTGCACGGCACGATGGCCGGGTACCTCGCGGCGAAGCGCCGGCTGTTCTCCGATCACTTGAACGGCGCCGCGGTGGTCAACGTCGACGATCCGAAGGGCCAGCACATGGGCGCCGCCGCCGATGGGCGCGTGCTCCGCGTGACGACCAAGGGCCACGGCGATGGCAGCATCCGCGTCGTGCGCCACGACTCGACGGTGCGCGGCATCACCGCGCGCATCGCCACGCCGCACGGCGAGCTCACCATCGAGAGCAAGCCGCTGATCGGCCACTACAACGTCGAGAACATCGCGCTCGCCGTCGGCATCGGCGAGGCGCTCGGCATCCCTCACGCCGCGATCGCGAAGGGCGTCGCCGCGCTGCCCGGTGTCCCCGGGCGCGTGGAGCGCATTCCGAACCACGCCGACCTGGACATCCTCGTCGACTACGCGCACACGCCGGACGCGCTGCGCAACGTACTGCAGGCCGTGCGCCCGCTGACCAAGCGGCGCCTGATCTGTGTGTTCGGCTGCGGCGGAGACCGCGATCCGACGAAGCGGCCGAAGATGGGCGCGGCGGTCGCCGAGCTCGCGGACCTCGCGGTGGTGACCAGCGACAACCCGCGCACCGAGGACCCGCGCGCGATCGTCGAGCAGATCCTGCCGGGCGTGCCGCGGCCGTTCCTCGTCGAGGTCGACCGCAAGCTCGCGATCCGCGCCGCGATCGCCGAGGCCGTGCCGGGCGACGTCGTCGTGATCGCCGGCAAGGGCCACGAGGACTACCAGATCATCGGCACTACGAAGCACCACTTCGACGATCGCGAGCAGGCAGCCGAGGCGGTGACGCAGCGCGAGCATCGGTTGCTCGTCGGGCTCGCGCGCGACGCGGGCGGGTCGATCTCCGCCCCGGCGCTCGGCGATGCCGCAGCGAAGACGACCATCGATCGCGTGGTGATCGATAGCCGCAAGGCGCTTCCCGGCGCGCTGTACGTCGCGATCAAGGGCGAGACGCACGACGGGCACGCGTTCTGTCAGGCCGCCGTCGACGCAGGGGCGGTCGCGGTGATGGTCGATCGCGAGATGGCGGAGCTGGCGGCGCCGAAGATCCTCGTCGAGGACACGCGGCTCGCGCTCGGCAAGATCGCGCGCACGCACCGCCGCGCGTGGAACGGCAAGCTCGTCGCGATCACCGGGTCGGCGGGCAAGACGACCACCAAGGAGCTCACGCGCGCGGCGCTCGCGCACGATGCGCCGACGCACGCCGCCGAGGGCTCGCTCAACAACGAGACCGGCGTGCCGCTCACGTTGCTCGGGCTGCGGCTGTTCCACACCTACGGCGTCGTCGAGATGGGCATGCGCGGTGCGGGACAGATCGAATATCTGACCAAGCTCGCCGAGCCCGACGTCGCGGTCGTGGTCAACGCGGGCACCGCGCACATCGAGCTGCTCGGCTCGACCGATGCGATCGCGAAGGCGAAGGCGGAGATCTGGATGGGGCTGCGTGACGGCGGCACCGTGGTGCTGCCCGCCGACGATGCTCGGCTCGCGCAGCTCGCACGCACGCACCGGCCGCGCGCGCGGTACGTGACGTTCGGCGAGCAAGACGCCGACGTGCGGCTCGTCGAGTACACGCCGACGACTCAGGACGCGCTGCACCCGGGCGGCCAGCTCGTGCTCGACGTGTTCGGTGCGCGCCACGAGCTCGTGTTGCACCTGGTCGGCAAGCACGCGGCGATCGATGCGTGCGCGGCGATCGCCGCGGCCCACGCGGCCGGCGCTTCGATCGCGAACATCCTCGCGGGCCTCGCGAAGGCGCGGCCGCCGGTGATGCGCGGCGAGATCGTCGACGTCGGGGGCCGCAAGGTGATCGTCGACTGCTACAACGCGAACCCCGCCTCGATGGCGGCCGCGCTGCGGACGCTCGCGTCGTTTGTCGCTCGGGGCGCCCGCGGAACGCAGGCGCTCGCCGTGCTCGGGGACATGCTCGAGCTCGGCGATCACTCGACGAAGGCGCACGCCGACGTCGGCGCGCTCGCCAAGGAGCTCGGCGTCGGCGTGATCGCGCTCGGCACGCAGGCGTCCACCGTCGTCGGCGCCGCGGGCGCGAACGCCGAGATCGCCGCGGAGCCCGCGGCCGCCGCGAAGCGCGTGTTCGAGCGCACGAAGGCCGGCGACTGGGTGCTGCTCAAGGCGTCGCGAGGCATGCGGCTCGAGCGCGTGCTCGAGGCGATGAAGGAGCAGCACTAGTGCTGTTCCACCTGCTGTACGGAACGCTCGGCGAGAAGCTCGGGTTCCTCAACGTCTTCCGCTACACGTCGACGCGCATCCTCGCCGCGGCGATCACGGCGTTGCTGCTGTCGTTCATCATCGGGCCGTGGTTCATCGAAAGGCTGAAGGCGCGCCAGATCGGCGAGCTGATCCGCGACGACGGGCCGCAGACGCACAAGAAGAAGGCCGGCACGCCGACGATGGGCGGCTCGCTGATCTTGTTCTGCCTCGCGGTCTCGACGCTGCTGTGGTGCGACCTGCGCAACGACTTCGTCTGGCTCGCGCTCACCGTCACCATCGCGTTCGGTGCGATCGGGTTCGCCGATGACTACGCGAAGGTCGCCAAGCGCAACAAGAAGGGCATCTCGGGCAAGCTGCGCCTGACGCTCGAGTTCGCGATCGCCGGCGCCGCGATGGCGTACCTCTTCTACTCCGACGCGATGTCGCCGGACGTGCGGCTGCGCCTGCAGCTGCCGTTCACCAACTTCTACGAGCAGAACCTCACGCTCCCCGCGTGGGCGTACGCGATCTTCGGCGCGTTCGTCGTCGTCGGCGCGGCGAACGCCGTCAACCTGACCGACGGCCTCGACGGCCTCGCGATCGGCCCGTCGATCATGAACGCGGGCACGTTCTTGATCTTCGCGTACATCGCCGGCGTACAGACCACGCTCGTCGTGCACGGCGGCGCCGAGGTCAACATCGCCGAGTACCTCCACGTCGCACACATCGACGGCATCGAGGAGCTCGCGATCTTCGCCGCCGCGCTGTTCGGGGTCGGGATCGGCTTCCTCTGGTACAACGCGTACCCCGCGCAGGTGTTCATGGGTGACGTCGGCGCCCTCGGGCTCGGCGGCGCGATCGGCATGCTCGCCGTGCTGACCAAGAACGAGATCGTGCTGCTCATCGTCGGCGGCCTGTTCGTCGTCGAGGCGCTGAGCGTGATCATCCAGACCGGCGTGTTCAAGGCGACCAAGCGCATCGGCCCCGACGGCAAGGTCTCGGGCAAGCGCGTGTTCGCGATGGCGCCGATCCACCACCACTACGAGAAGAAGGGCTGGGACGAGCCCAAGATCATCGTTCGGTTCTGGCTGGTGTCGGCGCTGCTCGCGCTGGTCGCGCTCGGCACCCTGAAGCTGCGTTGATGGAGCTCGACGGCAAGACGGTCGTCGTCGTCGGTCTCGGGCTCACCGGCGTCGCGGTCGCGAAGTTCTGCGCCAAACGCGGCGCGCGCGTCATCGTCACCGACGGCAAGCCGGCGGACAAGCTCGGCGACGCGATGAAGCAGCTCGACGTGCCCGAGTGTGTAGATCGCGTGCGTTTCGAGCTCGGCGGCCACGACCTCACGACCTACCTCGCGGCCGAGCTCGTCGTGATGTCGCCGGGCGTGCCGCCGCTGCCCGAGACGCGCGCCGCCGCCGCGCAGGGCATCCCGGTGATCGCCGAGATCGAGCTCGCGTATCGCTTCCTCCACCCCGACGCGACGCTGCTCGCCATCACCGGCACCAACGGCAAGTCGACGACGACCGCGCTCACGGGCAAGCTGTGCGAGGCCTCCGGTCGACCGACGTTCTGCGGCGGCAACCTCGGCAACATGCCCCTGATCGACGCCGTCGATCACCCGGCGAACGTGCCCGGCGGACTCATCGTCGCCGAGGTCGCGGCGTTCATGCTCGAGGCGTGCACCTCGTTCGCGCCGTACGCCGGCGTGCTGACCAACATCACCGAAGATCACCTCGATCGGTTCGGCACGATGGAGCGCTACGCCGAGATGAAGGGGCGGATCTGGGACTTCCAGCCGCCCGCGGCCGTCGCGATCGCGAACGCCGCAGATCCGTGGGTGATGCAGGAGACGCAGGACATCCGGTCGCAGCTGTTCACGTTCGACTCGCGCCGCGGCGCCGACGCGACCACGACGCGCGGCATGTTCGTGTCGCCCGATCGCAAGGCGCTGGTGATGCGCGCGAACGGCCGGCCCGTCGATGACCTCGTGTTTCCCGTCGACGATCTCGTCATCGTCGGCAACCACAACCTCGAGAACGCGATGGGCGCCTACCTCGCCGCCGCGGCCGCCGGCGTCCCCGTCGACGCGATCCGCGCGGGCGCACGCGCGTACCGCCCGCTGCCCCATCGCATGGAGCTCGTCGGGGACAAAGGCGACATCTACTTCTACGACGACAGCAAGGGCACCAATGTGGCGTCGGTCGCCGCGAGCGTGCGCGGGTTTCCGCGCCCCCTCGTGCTGATCGCCGGCGGCGTCGACAAGGGCGGCTCGTACGAGCCGATGCTCGAGGCGCTCGACGGCGTGTGCAAGGGCATCGTGCTGATCGGCGAGGCAGCCCCGCTGATCCGCGACGCGGCCGCCGGGCACGGCGTGACCTACCCGGTGCAGGACGCCGGCGACATGCACGATGCCGTACGCCGCGCGACCGAGCTGTGCACGAGCGGCGATGCGGTCGTGCTGTCACCGGCGTGCGCGAGCTACGACATGTTCCAGAACTTCGGCCATCGCGGCCGCGTGTTCCGCGACGCCGTGTCGGCGGTTGGTGCGAAGCGTCTCGATTGACGCGCTACCGCCGACGCTCGAGCTCGTCGCCGCTCACCGGAGCGCGGCCCGAAACTTCGTCGGGCTGATGCCCGTGCGCTGCGAGAACGCGCGAGAGAACGCCGATACGCGCGAGAACCCGACGGCGGTCGCGACCGCCGCGATCGTCAGCTGCTCGGCGGCGAGCAGCTCCTTGGCGACGTCGATCTTGACGTCGAGCACGAGCTGGCGAAACGTGACGCCGTCGTCATCGAGCCGGCGTTGCAGCGTGCGCGGGGACATCCCGAGCGCGCGCGCGACGTCGGCGAGGTCCGACGCCTCGCGGATCCACGCGCGCACGTGGGCGCGGACCTCGTCGGCGGCCGAAGCGCCGGTGCGAGGCCCGAGCACCTCGCGGATCGCGTTGCTGGACGTGCGCAGCGGGTGCCGGAGCTGCGCCTCGGGAATCGCGAACAGGCTGCGGCCGGTGCCGAACCTCGGCCGCACGGTGAAGTGCTGTCTCCACGGTGTGAGGTCGGTCGGCGCGGGGCAGCGCAGCTCGACCTTCACGATCTCGACGGCCGGCTCCGCCAGTTGCTGGCAGCGGAGGGCCAGAAGCGCGATCAGTACGTCGAGCATGGGCCCGAGCACTTCGGGGCCATCGATGATCAGAGAGGCGGTCTGGCCGATGGTCTCGACCTTCGTGATGAGCCCGACCACCGCGCGCTGCGAGTCCTGACGGAACACCTGTAGCGCCTCGCGAACCGTGGCGGCGCTCGCGAACGAGTAGCTCGTCGCACCGAACGTGCCGACGGGCAGCTCGCGCGCGACGCACAGCGCCAGATCCTCGCGTCCATGGAGGTGTTCCGCGGCGCGCCAGTACGCCGGGATGTCCTCTCCCACGCGGAATGGGGGCGTAGGGAGCTTCGCGCCCTCGCGCGTGAGGACACGTTCGACCGAGGTTCGCAGCGCCGCGATCGCCCGAGGGTCGATCTTCATCCCACGGGCCATGCGTGAGCCTTCACTCGACGACGTCGATCGCGAACCCGCGAAGTCGGGTCTGATCGCGAGTCGCGCTGCCTGCGTGTAATCGCCGGCGCTCTGGTTGAACGACAGTGTTGATCCGCCCCCATGTTCTCCCCAAATCGTGTGTGAAACGTCAGTCCGGACGAGACGCCAGTCCTGGCCGTCGCACGGGGGAGGCGGATCGACCTGCCCGGCGCCATGCCGCGCGCTTTGCGAGACCTCGCAGATCGCTTTGCTGGCGTAGCTCGACGTTCACGAGTCTCGACGACCGGGTCGCAGTTGCTCGGCGGAGGCCGAGCGCGTGATCGGGACGTCGGACGTTCTCGATCAGGGACGCGCGAGGTCCGCTGCGATCGCGAGCCGCGCCGTCTGCATGTAGTAGTCGGCGCTCTGGTTGGAGACCAGCGCGAGGTGCGAGGGCGTGAGGTAGCCCTTGTCGGTGGCCGCCTGGCCGCCCCAATCGATCGACGTGGTCCGGGTGTCGGAGATCTGCAGGCCAAAGAGCCGATCGAACGAAGGGCCCTGACCGGCGCGCGCGAGCGCGATCTCGTCGAAGTTCGTGACGAAGGTATCGCAGGTCGTGAGCCCGCGCGCCGCGATCACGGGGCGGGCGGTCTCTCCAGTGTACGGTCCGACGAAGCACCAGAAGAACAGGCGATCGCCGTTGTGATCAGGGTCGCCCTGGAGCGCGAGGTACAGCTGCGCCTGGGGATACGCCTCGATCGACTCGAGGTAGACCTGGCCCTCGAGAGGCAGTGCCGGGAACACTTGCCTGCCGCCCGGACCTCCGCTCAGGACCGTCGTCAACGTCAGCAGCGTCGTGTCTTGCCACGGCGTGCATCCCGAGGCCCCGCACGCGCGATGCTGCTCGAACACGACGAACCGTCCGAGGTCCGCGAAGGCTTCCCCTTCGGGCAACAGGGCCAGCACATCGTCATAGGTCGCGATCGGCTGTCCGGCCGGATCCGCCGCGAACGGGTCCACCGATGGCAGGTAGCCTCGATCCTCGGCGTATGCGAGGAGTGCCTCGAGCGCGCGCGAACCGACGTAAGGCACCGCGTCGAGCTCGGCGAGCGTCTGGAACCGGCGATCGTCGCCGGTTCCGAGCGTGGTGTCGGCGCCGGCGCGGAACGCGATGATGCGGTTCGCCGCGCGCGTCGAAAGACCGACGTCCGAATCCAGCGTCTCGAGAGAGGACTCATTGGCGACGCGGAGCACGCCGGCAGCCGGGCGCGAGCCGTCGGCGAGGCCGCCGTCCGCCTTGCCAGCACCCAGGAAGCTGTCGTTCTCGCCATCCTCGCCCGCGTCAGTGACTGCACATGCTGTGATGCCCGCGAGCGCGAGCCCGAGCCAAACGTACTTGCCCATGTTGTTTCTCCTCGAGTTCCGAGCGGGGATGGCAGCCGCTGCAAGGAATCGAGTACCAAAGGGCGCGATCTCTCCGGGCGTCAAAGCGTTTTCACTTCATGCCACAGAGCGCGTGCGTGTTCCGCGACGCCGTCTCTGTCGTCGGCGCGACGCGACTCGATCGAGCGCTACAGCCGGCGCTTGAGCTCGCTCAGGCGGTCGTGCGTCTTCTGCTGCTCGGGGATCAGCTCGGTCGTGACGAGCTGCCTCACCTCGGGATCGAGGTCGTCGAGGTCCTCGTTGTAGTCCTTCACGCCGTGATCCTCGCCCTCCTCGAGGGCCGCCACGGCTGCCTTCTCGCCGAACACCTTCGCCGAGCCCTCGACGGCCTTCGCGAACGTCCCCCAGGGACCGGAGCTCGTCGCGGGCGTCCCTCCGGCCGCGACGATCGCCTCCTGCAGCGCCATCACGCGATCGCGGTGTGACTTCAGGTTGATCAGCAGCTCGTCGCGCGCGGTGCTGATCTCGTCGATCTTCTCGAGGGCCATCTCGTAGGTCTCGACGGCCGCCATCTCGCCGCGCAAGAAGCTGTTCAGCTGTTCGATGCTGGACTTGGTTCCCATGGATTCCTCCTCCCCATGGGCCACTGCACGCGCGATGCCGATCAGCGCCCGGCCGACCGCGAGGACTGCTGACAGCTACATCCGCTTGAGCAGCGTGCCGAATGAAGCGTTCACGCACGCGCGGCCCCAGAAGATCCCGGCGGCCGAGGCGCTGGCCTTCACGTAGACGGGCTCGCAGGTCAGATTGACTCCACAGCTCGCGTCGGTGGTGCACATATCGACACAGACCTTGAGCGCCGAGTCGCAGAACTCGCTCGCGCACTGACCGTTGCTCGTGCACGCCGCCCCGCCCTGGCGATCATGCGTGCCCGCGCCATCGGCGACGCACACCGGGACGGTCTCGACCGACGGCTGGCCGTCGATCCCGGCGCCGATGCCGGTCCACGTCCCCGTGGTCACGAACGTGCCCGTCGTCATCGGCGCGATGCAGTGGTAGCCGCTCGGGCAGTGCGACTCGAGGCCGCACGGCTCGGCGCACTTGCCGCTCACGCACTGGCCCGACTTGCACTGGGAAGCCGCGCTGCAGGTCGCGCCGGTCGCCCCCGCGCCGTTGTTGTCGAGACCGCACACCGCGTACATGTAGATGCTCGGCGAGACCGTCGACGAGACGACGTCGCACACGGTGCCGGTCGCGCAGCTGCCGTTACCGCCACCGTTGTGATCGCAGTAGTCGTAGCAGCGGCGCGTGCCGTCGCCGAAATCGAGGCACGACCCACTGCGGCACTGGCTCTCAGCCGTGCACGTCTCGCCTGCCAGCTTCGCGCCGATCGTCGAAGTCGCCGGGGCGCAGCCGTGCTGGTTATCCGAGTCGAGCCAGTGATAGAGGCAGGTCTCGGTCGCTTTGCACCCCGCACCGATCGCGCCGGTGAAGCTGCCCTCGCAGTACGACACGCAGCGATAGTCGTCGTTGCAGGCGCCGTTCTCGTCGAGGATGCAGCCACACACCAGATCGTCCTGGCACACGTCCGCCTCGCTCGCGTAGTTGCACGAGCCGCCGACGTCGCAGTTCTTGACGGTGAACTTGTTGCAGTCGTTGTCGAGGCCGTCGCACATCTCGGGCGCGCCGGGGCGAACGGTCGCATTGTTGTCGTCGCAGTCGCCCTGGCAGTCCGTGACCCCGTCGCCGTCGGCGTCGGTCATCGTGCACGGCGTGCAGGTCTCGTCGGTGTAGCCGTTGCAGTTCTCGTCGATGGCGTTGGGGATGCCGCCGGGGCCGCACGACTCGGTAGCGCCCGGGTTCACGCCCGACAGGAGGTCGTTGCAGTCGAACACGCTCGGATCCGACGAACAGGTCGAGTAGCCGTCGCCGTCGGTGTCCCAGTTCTCGTCGATCTTGCCGTCGCAGTCGTCGTCGAGGCCTTCGCACGCAGTCTCGGACGCCTCCGGCTTCACGAGCCCGTTCGTGTCATCGCAGTCATCGCACTGGTTCGAGCCGTCGAAGTCGGCGTCGATGTTGATGTTGCAGGCCCCACACATGCCGTTGGAGCAGAAGCCCTGCGGGCACGCCGTGCCGTCCGGCGCCTCCTCGTCGGCGGGACAGGTCGCCAGCACGCCGTCGCACATCTCGGCGGCGTCGCACGAACCCGTCGTGGCGCGACACTCGACGCTACGGTCCGCGATGCGGCAGTTCACGCAGCATGCGCCGGTCTCGCACTCTTCGCCGGCGGAGACCACGCCGTCACCGCACGTGGCACCGTCGGTGGTCACGGCGCTGTCGACGACGCCTCCCGTGTGGATCCGGTTGTCACCGCACGAGACGGCAAGGCCAACGACAGCGGCGATGGCGACGGCGGCGAGGAGGGTGCACTTCATGGCGGCGCATCCTGCCAGCCTCGCGATCCCACGCAACGGGTAATGACGACATTCGCTCGCTCACGCGAAAGGGGTCAGACCCATTTCACGCTCAGTGCCGGTAGAAGTAACCAGCACCACCAAGCAAGAAGACGACGAGCAGCAAGACGACGATCCAGGCAGTGGTCGACATGGTGACCTCCTGAGCTCCGGAGGAGCAAGCCACGTGCCCTACGGGTGATGCTGAAAACTGGCGCCCCCGGATCCGCGTGAAGAGGATGTGGGGATGTCCGCCCTCCGCCGTCTCGCCGCCGTCACCGAGCGTTGGCGGCGACCGTCCCGCGGGGCCGACGTCGATCCGACGCTGCCGGCCCCCGCCGCCCTGGTCTCGCTCCAGCACCCCTCCGCGACGCTCCCCGAGCGCCCGTTCGATGTGTGGCTGGTGTTCGCGATGCTGGGCCTGCTGTGCATCGGCACGATCGCGATCTACTCGGCGACCGCCGCCGATGGCCTCACCCAGCACCACGACGCGTTCTACTTCCTGGAGCGGCAGCTGATGTTCGTGGGGATCGGTGGCGTGGCGATGTGGGTCGCCGCGACGTTCGACTACCGGCGCCTGCGCCAGCTCACCTACCCGCTGCTCCTCGTCTCGCTGGTGCTCCTCGCCGCGGCCCTGCTCGCCCCGGCGCGCAACGGCGCCACGCGGTGGATCCCGCTCGGGCCGTTCGCGTTCCAGCCGGTCGAGATCGCGAAGCTCGCGCTCGTCACCTACCTGGCGTACTCGCTCGGGCGCAAAGCCGACCGCGTGAAGACGTTCACGATCGGCTTCGTCCCGCACCTGATCGTGTGCGGCATGATGATGGCGTTGCTGCTCAAGCAGCCCGACCTCGGCTCGTCGGTCGTCCTCGGTGCCACCACGCTCGGCATGCTGTTCATGGCGGGCACGCGGATCTCGTACATCGTGCTTGCGGTGCTGGCGGCGGCGCCGCTCGCGTATCACATGGTCGTCGGCACGCCGTGGCGCCTCCAGCGCGTGCTCGCGTACTTCAACCCCGAGGCCTACGCGTCGGATCAGGCGTACCAGTTCGTGCAGGCGCGGCTCGCCATGGGCTCGGGCGGGTTCAGCGGCGTCGGGCTCGGCGACGGGCGTCAATCGCTCGGCTACATGCCCGAGGGCCACAACGACTTCATCCTGGCTCCGATCGGCGAGGAGATGGGCTTCGTCGGCGTCGCGCTCGTGCTGGTGCTGTTCGCGCTCCTGCTGTGGCGCGGCATCCGCGCGGCGCTCGGTGCGCGCGACGTGTTCGGCGGTTATCTCGCGTTCGGCATCACGATCATGTTCGGCGTGCAGGTGCTGTTCAACGTCGGGGTCGTCCTCGGCGTGGTCCCGAACAAGGGCATCACGTTGCCGCTCGTCAGCTATGGCGGTACATCGCTGATCATCACGATGTCGCTCGTCGGCCTCTTGCTCAACGTCGGGCGCCGCCCCGAGCGCCGTACGAAAGAAGTGGAACATCAGCGCGAGCTCGCGCGTCGTAAGCGCGTGCGCGTCCGTGTCGCCACCGAGTCCGCATGCGCCTCCTGATCGCGGGCGGCGGCACCGGCGGCCACCTATTCCCCGGCGTCGCGATCGCGGAGGAGCTGCGCACCCGCGAGCCCGACGCTCCCGTGCGCTTCGTCGGCACCGCGCGTGGCATCGAGGCACGCGTGCTGCCCGAGCTCGGCTGGGACCTCGCGCTGATCGAGGTCTCGGGCCTCAAGACCGTGGGTGCGCTCGGGGCGATCCGCGGCTTGTTCCGGCTGCCCAAGGCGCTGTGGCAGGCCCGCAAGGTGGTCAAGGCGTTCGCGCCCGACGCGGTGATCGGCGTCGGCGGCTACGCGTCGGGGCCGGTGGTGCTGATGGCGCGGCTGCGCGGGATCCCGACGGCGATCTGCGAGCAGAACTCGATCCCCGGGCTCACCAACAAGATCCTCGGGCGCGTCGTGCGCGCGGTGTTCCTCTCGTTCGAGGAGAGCCGCCGGTTCTTCAAGCCCAAGAAGACCGTGATGAGCGGTAACCCGGTGCGTCGTGACCTCCTGCAGCGCCTGCTCGCATCGTCCTCATCTCCGGCGTCGCAGCCCGCCGGGGAGACCGTGCACGTGCTCGTCTCCGGCGGCTCGCTCGGGGCCGTCGCCGTGAACGAGCTCGCCGCGACCGCGCTGTCGTCGCTGGCGAAGACGCACGCGCTGTCGATCGTGCATCAGACCGGCGAGAAGGATCTCGAGAAGACCCAGCAGCGCTACGCCGACGCCGGCGTCACCGCCGACTGCCGCGCCTTCATCAAGGATATGGCGTCCGCGTACCAGCAGGCCGACCTCGTGATCGGCCGCGCGGGCGCGACCACCGTCGCGGAGCTCGCGATCGCCGGCAAGCCCGCCATCTTCATCCCCTACCCGTTCGCCGCCGACAACCACCAGGAGATCAACGCGCGCGAGATGGCCACCGCCGGCGCGGCGCTGATGTTCAAGCAGTCCGAGCTCACCGCCGACAAGCTCGCCGATGCGCTGCGCCCGCTGCTCGCGGATCCCGCGAAGCGCACGCAGATGGGCGCCGCGATGAAGGCGCTGGCGCGGCCCGGTGCCGCCGCCGCCGTCGTCGACTGGGCCCTGGCGCAGGAGCGTGGTTCCGATCGACCGGCCGATTTGGTAT
>DATLHR010000206.1:0-3233 GCA_035539815.1 Kofleriaceae bacterium | reverse complement strand
CGCAGCTCACTTCGCCGCGAGCGTGGTGACACCCTTGACGTCGAGCAGCGGCTCGAGCCGCTTGTACGTGCGATAGCCGAAGCCCTTCACGCGCCTCAGATCCGCCACGCGCTTGAAGCCGCCGTTGCGCTTGCGCCAGGTCACGATGCGCTCCGCCTTCGCCGGCCCGACGCTCGGCAGCATCATCAGCTGCTCCTCGCTGGCCGTATTGAGGTTGAGCTTGCCCGCGACCTGCTTCTTGCTCGCGCGCGGTGGTCGCTGCTCGTCGTCGGCCCGCGTGATCGCCTGCACCGCCGGCGCGGCGCGCGCGGTCGACGCCGTCATCCACGTGCCACCCATCGCGAGCACCAGCGCACACACGGCCACGAGGGGCGCGAGCGGTCGGGTCAGTTGCTTGACCGTCATCGTCGGCTCCTCAGAACGGGATCGAGTCCTGCGCAGGCGCGCTCGAAGGGACCTTCGCGTGAACGTTCGCGTGCACCGTCGCGTTCGGTGCGCGGCTCGAGGCGCTCGCGCGGTACGCCTCGCGGCGGCGCAGGTCCTCCTCGTCGAGGGCGCGCACCTGCAGCTTCAGCCCCTTGCCCATGGACGCGGTCGGGATCGCATCGACGTACAGGTTGATCGAGCTGTCGCTGTTCTCGTACGCGCGCCCGACGAGCATGAACCATTCGCCACCGTTCGCCTTCGGGATCGGGGCCAGCACTTTGTACTCTCGCTTCTCCACGGCTGTTCTCCTTCCGACGCCATTCGCGTCGCGCTGCGCAGGAGCAAGGCGAAGGCCAGCGCAACCGCGTGAGATCGTGATCCCGGATGTCCGGATGGTCCGGACCTCGGACGCGTTTGTCCGCGATCCGGCCAAAACCCGGACGCCGGCTCCCGGCTGACGCCCGAAGACTCGGTGAGTGCCTCCGTGGGAAGGAACGCTCGCCTGCTCTCGCGTCGAGCTCGTGGCGAATCCGCGGCTCGCCCACGTGGGCGCGGCCTACGGAGCGAGCGTGACGTCGAGCCGGGTAGTGCGCTTGTCGTCGATGCGGACCGAACGGCGCACCATGACCGGCGCGCCGTACTCGAGCTTGCCGTCCTTGACCTTCGGAATCGGCGGATACCAGAACGTGAGCTCGTAGGTACCGGCCGCGAGCTCCTCGAGGCGATAGCGGCCGCGATCGTCGGTGAGCGCGAAGTACGGCGAGTCGACTCCGATCGCCCACGCGGCGCCGAGCGTCTGGTCCTCTCCTTCGACGCGCGTGATCCCATGCTTCGCGGGCACGACCACGCGGCCGGCCTCCTGCAGCTCGTGCGCTCTGGTCTCGCCGCCGGGCAGCGTGACCTTGATCCGCGCGGGCTTGGTGTCGCCGTGGATCGCGAGGGCCGCGGGAACGGGGGAGATGATCTGCATGCGCGGCGCGAGCTCGCAGCCGCGCTTGAGCATGGTCCCTCCGACGGTGTACGGGCGCTGTTCGCCGGCGGCATGGACGACGAACCGTCCGACGCGCACGCGCTCGATATAGACGACCGCGTCGGGCAGCGTGCGATCGGGGTTGGTGTGGACTGGCTCGACGGCGCCACACGCCGTCGTCAGCTTCGGCGTCGCGCCGCGCCAGGTGATCGTGCCCTCGACCGCCCCGGTGAGGCCGTTCGCCGTCGCGAACCCGGGCGTGCGCGGCGCCGTGGGATAGGTCCATGGCGGTGGGCGATAGCTGGCGTACGAAGCGCCGCCGTAGCCGGGCCCGCCGTACGCCTGGGCAGCGGAGAGATCGTCGTCATCGCGGTAGCGCGGGACCTCGGGCGATGGCGCCCGGGTGGGCGTGTCGTCGCTCGTCATCAGCTTCATCGAAGCGTGCGCCAGCTGCCCGTGGCCTTCGTCCTCCGGGCGACCCGCCGCATAGAGCGGTTGCCGCTGTGACGGCTCGCGGCACGCGATCAACGCGAGCACGAGGAGACCGGCGCGGTGCACCCGCCGATGATGACCTGGCAGTTCACCGCGTTCAACCAGCCGTGCCCGCGTGCGGGATGGCTCGCGTGCGAGCTCGCTCGTGGTCGCCCCTACCAGCTCCCGAACGGCCGAGGCGGTGCAGCGCGGCTACGTGCGATGCCGCAGAAACGCACACGAGATGGCATGAACGGTGAAGCGTGGCGGGTGAGTTCTTCAGCGCAGGAGCCCCCCTGAGCAAGCTCGACCCACCATCCGCGGAGACGGCGCGGCTTCAGCGGCTGCTGGACGCCGTTCTCGATCAGGCGATCTTCATGCTCGATCGCAGCGGCCGGATCGAGACGTGGAACGCAGGGGCCGGACAGCTGTACGGCCATGCAACGCAGGAGATCGTCGGGCGTCCGTTCGCGATGCTGCACCCGGCGGACGCGGACGCGGCGCTCGCGAACGTGCAGGCCGGCGGACGAGCGGAGCTCGAGAGCTGGTACGAGCGTCGCGACGGTGTGCGCGTTCGTATAGGCGTCGCGCTCACGGCCGTGGGCGGTTGCGGCGACGCGCTCGTGGGCTACGCCGTCGTCGCTCGTGACGTGACGGCAGGAGCGAGCGAAGCGCAGGGCGTCCAGGACGAGCGGTTTCGGGCGCTCGTGGAGACGGCGCAGGACTACGCGATCTTCATGCTCGACACCACGGGGCGGATCGTGACCTGGAACGCGGGCGCGCAGCGCATCAAGGGCTACGCGGCGGACGAGATCATCGGCCACCACTTCTCCCGGTTCTACCGTGACGAGGAAGCGCGCAACGGAACGTGCGAACGCGAGCTCGAGGTCGCCCTGCGCGAGGGACGGTTCGAGGACGAAGGCTGGCGCGTGCGCAAAGATGGCTCGATGTTCTGGGCCAATGTGGTGATCGCGCCGCTGCGCGATCGCGGCGGCGCGCACATCGGGTTCTCGAAGATCACGCGTGACCTCACGGAGCGACGCACCGCCGAGCAGGTGCATCTCGACCTGGCGCGTGCGCAGGAGGCGTTGCGCCTGCGCGACGAGTTCCTGTCGATCGCGTCGCACGAGCTGCGCACGCCGCTGGGCGCGCTCCAGCTGCAGATGGAGAGCCTGCGCTTGCACGGCAGCAACCTCGATGCGAAGCAGCGGTCCAAGGTGGAGCGCGCGAGCCGGAACGTGTTGCGCCTCGCGGATCTGATCACGGCGCTGCTCGACGTGTCGCGGATCGCGCAGGGTCGGTTGACGCTCACGCGCAAGCGCGTCGAGCTCGCCGCGCTGACCGCCGAGGTGATCGATCGGCTCGA
>DATLHR010000205.1:0-5311 GCA_035539815.1 Kofleriaceae bacterium | reverse complement strand
GCCCGCGAGGGCGGCGATGAACGCGAGCGCAGCGACGCGCGTGATCATCGCTGCGGCTCGGGGAACGTGATCGAGCGCGCGGCGAACCGCGGGCGGTAGTCCTTCTCGATGCAGCGCGCGAGGATGCCGGCGTAGTCGCGCGGCGGTGCGAGGCCCCACGCGCGCTCGGCCGCGGTGAGCGAGCCATCGTCGGCGGCGACCGCGGCGTTGCCGGTGCCGTACGTGGCCTCGAGCTCCGCGAGCATCTCGGGCAGCGCGGCCTCGACGAGCCCGGGGATGGCGTCCTCGAGCGGCGTCGACAGCAACCAGTCGAGCAGGTCCCAGCCGAAGTCACGGTGGCGGACTTCGTCGCGCAGGATGCGATCGAGCGCGTCGCGCGCGACCTGCTCCGTGCAGTCCTCGCGCAGGTGGCTGAACAGCGGCACCGCGACGGTCTCGCCGAGGCAGAACACGCGCACCGCGACGCGCAGGATGTCGAGCTCGAGCTGCGTATGCCGGCGCGGCAGCCCGAGCCCGTCGCGATCGATCGCGGGTGGGGCGGTGCCGCCGGCCGCGACGTAGACGTCGTGGCTCATGCGCGAGTGCACGAGCTCGTCGGCGACGATCGCGAGGCCCGCGTCGATCAGGTCGGGCGGCGCGCCGGCCTGGATGAGCCAGAGCACGAGGTGCTGCGTGATCGCGGCGGACGTGTACTCCGCGGCGATCCGCGCGCGCCACTCCTCGCGCACGAGGGGCGTCGTCATCTCGTCACTTGGGGCAGGCGAGCTGCCGCGGCGGCGGCGGGTTGCACATCATGCCCTTGGGGCACGACTGCTGGCCGTACTCGACCCAGCACTCGGTCTCACCCGCGCGCTGCACGACCTTGATGCTCGCGCCGTCCGCGAGGAAGTCCGGGCACGTGTACTTCGTCGGAGGAGGAGGATTGCACGGCGGCGCAGGTTGCCCCTTGGGTGGCGCCGGGCACGCCGACTCGAGGAACGCGGTGCAGGTCGCCTTGGCGCGCGAGACCGACCACCGGAGATCCGTGGTGGGTGCCTTCTGCACCGGCGGCTTCGGCGCCATGCCCTTGGGTGGCTGCGCTCTCGGCTTCTCCACGCCCGCGGTGGTCGGCGCACCGGTGGTCGGGCGCGTCGGCGCGGGCGTGGCGGTCGACGTCGACGGACGCGGCGGGTTGGCGACGGTCGTCGTCGGCGAGGTGGGCTTCTCGACGCCCGCGGTGGTCGGCGCACCGGTGATCGGGCGCGTCGGCGTGGTGGTCGCCGGCGGGGCGGTCGACGTCGAGGGGCGCGGCGGATTTGCGATCACGACCGGATCGTTCGGGCCGGGCTGGGTGGTCGCCGGCGGGGGCGTGGTCTCGTCGTGCCGGTGGTCGCGCACCGTCGGCGTCGCCTCGTCGTGCCGATGATCGCGCGTTGGCTGCGTGTTGCTCGCGGTCGTCGTCGTGGTCGTGCCTTGCGCCTGCACGCGACAGCCGACGGCACCCGGAAGTGCAGCCAACGTGACGACGAACGGTGCTGCAAAGCGACGACGAGGAAGACGTGCTGCCATGCGTGGGACACTACCACGCGAACCTGAGAGCTAACTCGGTGTTCGGAAGCGCTGTGCTACGCTGGGGCGCGATGCGCGGGGACTCCACGGAAATGCTGGCGGCGCTGGTGGAGCAGTGCGAGGCCGACCTGGCGTCCGTGGTGGAGGTGCGCTCGCGCGGCGACGAGCTCGCCGACGAGATCGGCGGGGACCTCGCGCTGCGCTGGAGGATCGCCGTGGTGCGTGCGGTGATCGCCGACCCGCCCGATGGCGATGCCGTGCGCGAGGTCTACGGCGAGCTGGTGGATCGGTACCGCGACGAGCCCGCGCGGCTCGCGCAGCTGCGCACGCTCGGCGACGAGATCCGCCGCCTCGAGGCGGAGGGCGCGTTGCCGTCGGCGATGGTCGCGCGCAGCGATCGCCGCAAGAAGACGTGATCGTGCTATCTAGCGCACGCCATGAGCCTGGTCGTGCTCGACGAAGTCACGCTGTTCTTCGCCGATCGGATGATCTTCGATGCCGCGTCGCTGCGGCTCGGCCACGGTGACCGCGTCGGCCTCATCGGCCCCAATGGGTCGGGCAAGACGACGCTGCTCAAGGTGATCGCCGGCGAACAGGAGATCGACGACGGCAAGGTCACGCGCGCGAACGGCGTCCGCATCGGCTGGCTGCCGCAGGACCTCTCGATCGCGGGCGGGCGCTCGCTGATCGACATGATCCTGTCGAGCGTGCCCGGCCGCAAGGAGCTCGACCGCCGGCTCGCAGAGACCGAGGCTGCGCTCGAAGCGGCGAGCGCGAGCGGCGACGTCGAGGACGAGCGCATGCTCGAGCTCGCCTCGGAGGTCGGCGAGCTGCACGAGCAGGTCGATCACTTCGAGCGGTTCTTCGGCGAGCACGAGGCGCTCGCGATCCTCGCGGGCCTCGGCTTTCAGCCGGGCGACGAGAAGCGCGACATCGGCGAGCTGTCGGGCGGCTGGAAGATGCGCGGCGTGCTCGCGGGCCTGTTGTTCCAGCGCCCGGACGTGCTGCTGCTCGACGAGCCGACCAACCACCTCGACATGCCGTCGGTGGCGTGGTTCTCCGACTTCCTGAAGAAGTGGCGCGGCTGCTTCGTGCTCATCTCGCACGACCGCGAGTTCTTGAACGAGCAGATCTCGCGCGTCGTCAGCCTCGAGCTCGAGGGCGTGCGCAGCTACCCGGGCAACTACGAGAAGTACGTCGCGCAGCGCGCCGAGGAGGAGACCATCCTCGCCGGCAAGGCGAAGAACCTCGCCCGCGAGCGCGAGCGGCTCACGCGCTTCGTCGACCGCTTCCGCGCGCAGGCCAACAAGGCGGCCGCCGTGCAGTCGCGCGTGAAGATGCTCGAGAAGATGGAGTCGGTCGAGACCTACGAGAAGCGCCAGGTGATGCGGTTCTCGTTCCCGCCGACCGAGCGCACCGTGAACGACGTGATTCGCGTCGAAGGTCTGAAGAAGGCGTACGGCTCGCACGTCGTGTTCCCCGGCATCGACCTCACGGTCCGCCGCGGCGAGAAGATCGGCATCATCGGCGTCAACGGCGCCGGAAAGACGACGCTCTTGCGCATGCTCGCCGGCGAGCTGCAGGCCGATGCCGGCAGCATCAAGCTCGGCAACGGCGTGAACGTCGGCTACTACGCGCAGCACCACGCCGACACGCTCGATCTCTCGTCCACCGTCTACGAGGTCGTGCAGCGCGCTTCGCCCGAGACGCCGCCGTCGCGCGTCCGCGCGATCCTCGGCGCGTTCATGTTCTCCGGCGACGACACCGACAAGCCTGTCAAGGTGCTGTCGGGTGGCGAGAAGGCGCGCGTCGCGCTCGCGCGGCTGCTGGTCAAGCCCGGCAACCTCATGCTGATGGACGAGCCGACCAACCACCTCGACCTCGCGTCGTCGGAGGCGTTGACCGCGTCGCTCGGCACCTACGACGGCACGCTCGTGTTCGTCAGCCACAACCGCTCGCTGATCCGCTCGCTCGCGACGCGGATCTGGAACGTCGAAGACCAGCGCGTCGAGACCTACCCCGGTACCCTCGACGAGTACCTCTACTCGATGTCGCAGCGCCGGCAGACCGTGGCGGTCGAGGGCGACAGCTCGCAGCAGCGCGATCCCCGCGGCGCCCTGAAGGGCAAGCAGGAGGCGTCGAACCGCACGGCCGACGACAAGGCGCGCAAGCGGCAGGAGGCCGAGGCGCGCCAGAAGCGCTCCGCCAAGCTCGGCCCGCTCGAGAAGCAGGTCGTGCAGCTCGAGGAGCGCGTCGGCGTGCTCGAGGCCGAGCAGAAAGCGCGGTCCGCCGAGCTCGCCGATCCGACCGTCTACGACGACGCGGCGCGCCGCAACAAGCTGCTCTCCGACTACCAGACGGCCGCCGACAAGCTCGAGGAGCTCACGGCGCGCTGGGAGCAGGCGATGGCCGAGCTCGAGGCCGCGCGCGCTCAGCTCGAAAGCACCTGACCCGGAGTGATATGCTGAGGTCGTGGATCTCAGCGGTCAGGTGATCGACGGGAAGTATCAGCTCGTGCAGATCGCGGGCGAGGGTGGCATGGCCACCGTGTACAAGGGCGTCGTTCGCGGCGCGGCTGGGTTCCAGCGCACCGTCGCGGTGAAGCACATCAAGCCCGAGTTCCGCGCCCTCAAGAACTACACGGACATGTTCGTCGAGGAGGCGCGCGTCGGCAGCGAGCTCGCGCACCCCAACATCGTCCAGGTCCACGACTTCGTCGCGGAGGACGGCTCGTACTACCTGATCATGGAGTGGGTCGAGGGCATCGACCTCGGCGGCTTGATCGCGGCGTACAAGGCGCGTGGGCAGTACGTGCCCTGGCCGCTCGCCGTCGGGATCGGCATCGGCACGCTGCGCGGGCTTGGAGCGGCGCACGGCCGCGTCGCCATGGACGGCAGCCCGGCGCCGGTGATCCACCGCGACGTGTCGCCGCATAACGTGCTGCTCGGCATCAACGGCGTCGTCAAGCTCAGCGACTTCGGGCTCGCGCGCGCGAGAGATCGCATCGCGAGCCTCACCGCGCCCGGCACCGTGAAGGGCAAGCTCAGCTACCTCGCTCCCGAGGTCGCCTTCGGCAAGCCGAACTCGGTGCAGTCCGACCTGTTCAACGTCGGCAACATCCTGTGGGAGACGCTGTGCGGCGAGCGGTTGTTCGACGGCAAGACGGACGTCGAGATCTTCAAGAAGATCCGCGGCTGCGTCGTCCCGCCGATCGCGGAGCGCCGCAGCGACGTACCGGCGTCGTTCCTCGCGGTGCTCGATGTCGCGCTCGCCGCCGACCCGAACAATCGGTACGGCAGCGCGGACGAGTTCGCGCACGCGCTGTCGCAGGTGATGAAGGAAGCGGTCGGCACCAACGTGGCCACGGCGCTCGGGCAGGTGGTCTCCGAGGTGCGGGCAGGCGCGGGGGCGCCGTCGGATGCGAGGTCGATGGAGATCGAGTTCTCGACGGCGGACATGTCCGTCGAGCCGGTGCCGCTCACGAACATGAAGCGGCCGAAGTCGTGAATGTTCGCCTGCTGCTCCCGCTGTTGCTGACGGCGTGCGGCGGGCGGCCCGAAGGTCGATACCTGTTCATCGACGGCGAGGCGCAGCAGATCGAGTTCGATCGCGTCGAGCTGGTGTTCGCGCATCCGGTCGGCGATCTCGTGCCGACGTCGACGCCGAGGGCGACCAGCGACGATCTCGGCAAGCAGATCCTGATGAAGCGGTCGCTCGTCGGTGAAGACGGCTTCGACGCGCCACTCGGCCGGCAGCTCGATCT
>DATLHR010000204.1:0-2588 GCA_035539815.1 Kofleriaceae bacterium | reverse complement strand
CTGCTGGCTTCGATGTCGTCGCCGCGGCGCTCGAGCTCGATCGCGGGCAGCTCGGGCTCGTGCCGCAGCGAGGCGCGCTGTTCGATCACCTCGACGTCCGCGGCAACCTCGAGCTCGCGCTGCGTCACGCGGAGGGCGACGCGTCCAGCGAGGATCCCGCGGTCTGGCTCGCGCGGGTCGGGCTCGATCCGAAACTCGCCGAGCCCGGCACGCCGGTCACCGGGTTGTCGGGCGGACAGGCGCAGCGCGTGGCGGTCGCGCGCGTGCTCGCCAGCCGGCGCAGGCTGCTGTTCCTCGACGAGCCGTCGGTCGGGCTCGATCCACATCGCGTGCGCGTGCTCGCGCGGCTGATCCGCGAGCAGGTCAAGACGCTCGGCGTGTCCGCGATCGTCGTCACGCACGACGTCGCGCTCGCGGCGGGTGTCGCGGATCGGATGTTCCTGCTCTCGCTCGAGCACCGGCGCCTCGAGCAGCTGTTCGCGGATCGCTGGCCCGGCGCACTCGAGGATCCGGGCCACGATGCGGCGACGCGCGGGCGCTGGCTGGTCGAGCTCGAGGCCGCGCTCGTCGATCACCTCGAGGCCCACGGCGATCGCAAGCCGCCGGCGGGGACGCCCAAGCCGCGCGCGGCGCTCGCCCGCGTGGCGCGTGTGTTCGAGCCGCTGCTCGCGCCGTTCCGCGTGGCGGCGACCGCCGCGGTGCGCGCACCGGTGCAGCTCGTGCAGCATCCGCGCGACTTCGCGATCGTCACGCGGCGCGTGGCGGCACAGACGCTGCTACGGCCGCTGCCGTTCTACGCGATCGTGTCGACGCTGATCGGCTACACGGTGCTGTACGTGATCAGCAAGGTCGGCGGCGCGGGCGTGAGGCCGGATGCGCTGCTGCGCCAGATCGGCGGCAGTCACATCGTCGCGCTCGCGCCGGCGATCTCGGCGCTCTTGTTCGTCGCGGCGTCGGGGAGCGCGACCAACGCGTGGCTCGGCTCGATGGGGCTGACCAAGCAGACGCTCGCGCTCGACGCGCTCGGCGTCGATCGCCGCTCGTATCTGTGGGCGCCCGCGTGGCTCGCGACCGCGGTGTGCTACCTGCTCGTCGCCGCGGTGTTCGCGCTCGGCATGATCGCCGGCGGCATGCTCGTGTGCCGCTCGTACGGCGTGCCCGATGCGTGGGCGCTGCTCACCGGCGACCTGCTCGACCCGCGCCCCGAGCGCCTCGACTACGCGCTGCGCGCCGGCTTCCTCGCGTGGATCTACGCCTGGGGCATCGCGAGCGACGTGGTGGCGAAGGGCGGCGCGCCGAAGCCGGAGGCGGACGCGGTGACGCGCGGCATGACGGCGAGCGTCGTCGCGTGCACGCTGTGGGTCGTCGCGTGGGAGCTGTTCACCGTCGTCGTGGTGCTCGGCGCGTGAGGGGAGGCGCGGCGCTCGGGGTCGCGATCGTCGCCGCGCACGCCGCCGCGTTCACCGTGCTCGCGACGCGCTGCCACGGGACCGAGCTCGCCGTCGAGGTCGACGGGCTCGAGGGCACGGTGCCGGACGAGCTCGCCGCGCGCGTCGAGATCGACGACACCGATGCTCCGCCGGGGCCCGGGCTCGCCCGCCGTCGGTGGGTGGTGCGCTATCGCGGCGGCTTCGAACGCTCGGTGTACGCCGCGCAGCTCGTCGGCCCGTTCCAGGACCCGGCGGCGCGTGCGTGCACGGGGCGGATCACCGTCGCCCAGCGCTTGCTCGACGAGCTCGCCGGTGAGGTCGGTGCTGCGCTCGCGCGCGAGCTCGCCGGTGAGGAGATCATCGGCGCCGGCGCGTTCGAGCGCGTGCGCGACGTGACCTTGCGCTGGAAGGGACCGCCGATGCTGCCGTGGGACCTCGCCCTGGTCGGCCAGGCGCCGCATGGCTACGTGCGCGCGGACCTGCGCGTCGAGTTCACGCGCATCGCGATCCCGATCACGCTCGCGCTCGTGCCGCAGCCGTCGGCGAACGAGCTCGCGTTTCGCGTCGCGACCCGCGCGGAGCTCGACTTCGGCAACAGCGTCGCGCAGTGGGTGAGCGACAAGGTCGGCGGCGACAAGCTCGCGACGCGGATCGCACGCGGCCAGGTCGACAAGGCGCTGGTCAGCGCGCTCGCCCCGCCGCCTCCGTTCGAGCTTCCCGGTGGTCAGTCGCTGCGCTTCACCTATTGCGACGGTCCGGTCCAGATCGTCGAAGGCGTCAGCGGCTCGCTGCCGTTCGCCGTCGAGCTCGGGCGCGCCACCGACCCGAAGATCCTGCCGCCGCGCCTCGGCCCTGCACCGCAGGCCACACCGACCGCGGCGCTCGCGATCGATCTGGATCTCGACGCGCTCAACGCGGTGCTCTACGAGCTGTGGCGTACCGGCGTGCTCGATCGCGAGCGCCGCGGTCGGCGTGGCGTGCGGTGCAGGGCCGAGGCGGGGCGGCAGGATTTTGGGGTCGGTGGCGCGTCCGAGCTCGACGGCGAACGGCAGCGATCCGCTGACGCCTTCGACCATCTGGACCGGGCCGTCGCAATACGTGAAGCGCAGCGACTGACCGGGCAGCTCGAACGGCGGCGGCGGCGCGAGCGCGCTGACC
>DATLHR010000203.1:0-17761 GCA_035539815.1 Kofleriaceae bacterium | reverse complement strand
ACTACCAGGTCATCGGGCTCGGCTTCCTCTACAGCATCGCGCTGTTCCCGGTGATCGCGCTGGCGATCGGGTTTCTGGCCTACGGCCCGCTCTCCGCCCTGCGCGAGAAGGTCCCGGCGCGCGGCGCGGTCGCCGCAGCGGCGCTGATCGTCGCGCTCGCGCTGCCGGTGCTCGGGCTGCGCTCGCCCTCCAAGGACACGCAGGCCGCGGTGATCGATCAGTCGTGGATCGGCGCGAAGGCGGTCGCCGTCCTGCGCGGCCTCATCGATCGCGACGGGGACGGCGTCTCGGCGTTCTTCGGTGGCCCCGACTGCGACGACCACAACCCGAAGGTCGCGCCCGGCAAGCCCGAGATCCCGAACAACGGCATCGACGACAACTGCGTCGGCGGTGACGGCAAGGTCGCCGCGACGGATCCGGCCCCGGCGTCCACGCCGCCGCCTGCCACGGGCAGCGGCAGCGGCAGCGCGACGCCTGCCCCCACCGCGGGGCTCGGCGGCAAGAACGTCGTCGTGATCTTCGTCGACACGCTGCGCGGCGATCGGCTCGGCGTCGCCGGCTACAAGCGCGATGGCAAGTCGCTCACCCCGCGCATCGACGCGTTCGCCGGCGAGGGCGTGCGATTCGAGAAGGCGTACGCACAGGCGCCCAACACGCCGCGCTCGGTGCCGTCGTTCCTGTCGTCGCGCTATCCGTCCCAGCTCAAGGTCGACAAGATGAAGAAGAGCTACCCGCAGGTGCGGGACGACGCCGAGCTCTTGTTCGAGGTGCTCAAGCCCGCGGGCTTCACCACCATCGGCCAGAGCTCGCACTTCTACTTCTGCGATCGCAAGAAGTACCCGGACACCTGCGGCGACGTCGCATCCTGGATGAACAGCAACATCGGCCAGGGCGCCGACCTGTGGGACAACACGGACGCCGTCGACATCGGCCCGTCGAACAAGGACTTCGCGGGCCCGCGCGTCGTCAAGAAGTCGGTCGCCAAGCTCGAGGAGCTCGCCAAGCAGCCGGACGGCAAGTTCGCGATGCTCGTCCACCTGTTCGAGCCGCACTCGACGTACATGACGTACGACGAGTTCCCGATCACCGAGCGCGGCACGGCGTCGCTCGTGCAGAAGTACGACTACGAGATCGCGATGACCGATCGCTATGTCGGCGAGCTGCTCGACGCGCTCGACCGCACGGGGCTCGCCAAGACGACCACGGTGATCCTGATCTCGGATCACGGCGAGGCGTTCGGCGTGCACAAGTTCGCCGGCGAGCAGATGTTCTTCCACGGCCAGACGCTGTATCGCGAGTTGATCCACGTGCCCTTGATCGTCCGCGTGCCGGGGCTCACGGCGCGCACGGTGCCCGATGTCGTCGAGCTGATCGACGTCGCGCCGACCATCGCGGGGTTGTTCGGCGTGGCGCCGCCCGCGAGCTGGCGTGGCCGCAGCCTCGTGCCGCTGCTCGAGGGCAAGCCATTGCCGCCGAAGCCCGCGTTCGCGGAGCTGCTGCCCGAACCCAAGTGGGACCACGACGCGAAGTCGATGATCTCCGCCGACGGCAAGCGTCACGTGTTCTACCGGATCAGCGACTCGCGCTGGGAGATCTACGATCTCGAGAAGGATCCCGAGGAGCGCACCAACATCGCCGACTCGGATCCCGACGCGCAGAAGCTCAAGGACGAGCTCGCGGCGTGGATCGAAGGTGCCCTGTCCGCGGGGATGCAATGACGGCCGAGTACAAGAACCCCAAGCCCACCGTCGACGTGCTCATCGAGCTCGAGGGGCGGCCCGGCGAGCTCGTGTTCATCGAGCGCGCGAACGAGCCGCGTGGGCTCGCGCTACCGGGTGGGTTCGTCGACGAGGGCGAGTGGGTCGCGGATGCGGCCGTGCGCGAGGTCCAGGAGGAGACGGGGCTGGACGTCGAGCTCGTAGAGCTGTTCCACGTCTACTCGGATCCGTCGCGCGACGCGCGGCAGCACACGGTCTCGACGGTGTTCATCGGTCGCGCCCGCGGCACCCCGGTCGGCGGCGACGACGCGGCACGAGCCATCGTCGCGCGACCCGACGCCCTCCCCGGCCCACTGGTGTTCGACCACGCGACGATCGTCACGGATTACGTGACCTACAAGACGCGAGGCGTTCGGCCGCCACCGCGCCGGTGATTCCCGATACGATACGAAGATGTCGCGCGCGGTCATCCTGTTGCTCGCCCTCGGAGGCTGCGGCTTTCGCATCGACTCCGGTCAGGCCCCATCGGACGGCAACGCTGACGCTCCCCGCGATGCGAGCGGCGGCGACGCCACGCCGGACGTCGCGATCGATGCGGCGATCGATGCCCCGATCGACATGGCGCCGCAGCCGGTGACGAACAACTATCCGTGCACCGCCGACGCCGGCATGCACGACGACACGCCGAACACCAACTACGGTTCTTCGAGCTCGCTCCGCCTCGACAACGGGCCGAACCTCCACAGCGCCCTGTTCAAGTTCAACCTCGCAACGATCCCGACGACCGCGACGATCACGAGCGCCGAGCTCCACATCTGGACCGACGACAAGGCGGGCGACCCGCAGCCGATCTACGAGGTCCTTCAGGACTGGAGCGAGGCCCAGGCGACCTGGAACGCGCGGATGACCGGCATGAACTGGACGACCGCTGGGGCCGAGCCCCCGTCGCGTGGCACGACCACGCTCGGCACGCTCGACCCGCAGGCGACGATGACCGAGTACACGATCTCGCTCCCCACGGCGCTCGTCGGGAAGTGGGTCGCGACGCCGACCACCAACTTCGGCATCATCCTCCGCGGTACCGGCATGAGCAGCTCGACGGTCGCCACACGCGAGTACAGCACGGCGGCGAACCGCCCGTTCCTGCGCATCACGTACACCCCGTAGAACAAGCCCGCCGTCTCGCAGTTCTGCGTCGACGGCGACGACGAGTAGTGTCAGCGCGCGCGAGACGCGACCAGGGCACCGACCGCGGCGCGGCCGATCGACGAATCGCGATCGCTCGCGAGCGCTACGAGCTCGCGGACGATCACCGCCACACGCGGCTCGGCATCGGGGGCGCTCCACGCCGCCAGCAGCCGCGCCCGCACCGCGACGTCGCGCGGATTCCAGCGAGCAGCGATCCACAGCCGGTCGAACGCGTCGTCCGGCGGTGCGCTCGACGCTGCGAGGGCCGCGCGAGCGTCCGTGGGATCGCCGTCGGCCGTCCGCGCTGCGGGTGTCGGCGTCGGAGGCGCCGGCTCGGCGGCCGCGGTCGCCACGGCGGGTGCCACGGTCACGCGCCGCAACGCGAGCTCGGTCGCCTGCGCGTCGCGGCCGAGCGCGCGGCTCGACGCGATCGCGACCTCGAGTGCGGGCGCGATCGTATCGGCGCCGGCGAGGTCGATCGCGTAGCGCGCCGCCTCGAGCGCGTGCACGTGCTTGCCCACGTCGGCGAGCGCGCGGGCGAGCTCGATCCACACGACCGCGGGGTCGCCCGACGCGGCCGCCGCGGTGGTGCCATGCACGAGCGCCGCGTCCGGATCGCCGGCGCGCGCGCACGCCTCCGCGAGCCCGCGCACGTAGTCGGGCTCGGAGCTCAGGTCGACGGCCGCTTGCCACGCGATCCGCGCGCGCGCTGGATCGCCGAGCAACGAGAACGTCGTCCCGACCGCAGCCTGCGCGCCCGCTGCATCGCCTGCCTCCGCGACTGCATCGCGGGCCAGCCGCTCGGAACTCCCAGGATCGACAGCGTAGCCCGTGACGATCGAGGCTACGTCGAGGTCGCCGTGACCGCGCGCGCGCACGTACGCCGCGATCGCGACCGCCGTGGAGTCCGCCCGTGACGCAACACCGCTCGGCGATGCCGCGCCGCTCCGTGCCGGTGTGGCGCCGCTCGACGAGGTCACCTCGCCCGTCGGCGCGAGCACCGGCGGCTCCGCGATCGCGAGCAGCGCACGACCCTCGTCCGTCTCCGCGAGATCGGCGAGTGCAACGCGCACGGAGACGACCGGCGCTCCGTCGAGCACACGCTCGGCGGCGACGACGAGCCGGGCGCCCGGACCGAGAGCGCCGAGCGCCGAGTCGTCGATCCCACGCGTCGGGTTGCCCGTGAGCTGTCCGAACACCGGACGAACGAACGCGGGCAGCTTCGCGCGATCGAGCGCGGCGAGATCGACGCGACCCGCGAGCATCGGCCCCCAGCTGCCTTCGCCGCGCAGCGCGCGCACGAGCGTGATCTCGGCCCAGGCAGCGGCATCGAGCGGGTCGGCCGTCCGCGCCGACGGGGACGACCACCCGACTGCATCGACGGCGGCGCTGTCACCACGCGCGAGCAATGCGCTCGGCGAGCACTCGGACGCGATGCCGGCGGGCACGAGGGGCGATGCCGCCATCGGAGCCGTCGCGTACCGGCACCGCCCGGGTCCGACGAGATCGTCGGCGGGCGGCGGCGGACCGTCGTACGGCGTCCACCACGCGTATGCCCGCAGGTACGCCTCGTGGAGCTCGCCACCGCGCACCGGCGTGATCGCGTGCCAGTCGCGCAGCGCTTCCCACGCCGCGCGGCGCGCGCCGTGCTCCCACAGCCACACGCCCCACAGGCCACGGTTGCGCGGCACCGGATCGGGCTTGGCGCCGAGCCAGCTGTGGTCGGCCCATGACGCATCGGCGAGCTTCGCCATCGCCGCGCGGCCACGCTCGCGCAGCTCCGCGTCGACATGGCGAAGGTCCCAGACCGCACTCGCAGCGCGTGCACGCTCCAGCTCGTCGGCGGTGACGGCCGCGCCGAACCCGCGTGCGCGCTCGAGATCGGCGAGCGACGTCGGCGAGCCGCGCCCCAGCCGGATCCGGCCGCGCGCCGCGAGCAAGCGCGCGAACCGCGCCTTGTCCTCGTCGTGCCAGCGCGTGCCGAGCGGACCACCGAGCCGCAGCACGGCCTCGAGCTGCTCGAGCGCCTGGCTCGGGCGCTTCGCTTCGTCGGCGAGCTTCGCGAGTGCGAGGCGCGCCTGCACATCCCGCGGCGAGTCGAGGACGTGGACCTCGAGATCGCGCCGCGCCTCGACCGCCCCCTTGCTTCGCACGAGCGCCGCGACGTCGAGCGGCCGCGGTGCGCGCACGCCGCACGCTGCCGTCATCGCCGCGACTGCGAGGATGCCGGAGAGTACGGATCGAGAGACCACAGCGCATCTTGGCCGGGCCGCCCCCCGAATTGAATCGATGCCGGTGACGAAGTGCTAACCGTGGTGGCACCGAGGGAGCTCGGCGAGCCCGTCTCGATCGCGAACCGATTCGAACGATGTTCTAACCGGTCCCGGTACGAGCCACCGCGTCACCACGCCCACCTGCGATCGATGGCGGCGCGCTCCTCGGCGATCGCCTGGGCGAGCGCACCGGGTGCGGGGGACGCTCCGAGGTTCCCCCAGAGCCGGTCGGCGATCACTTCGGCCTCGACGTACGTCGCCTGCGCGCCGGGGTCGTGCCACAGCGCCCACGGTGGCCGCGCCGCGATCCGCGTGTCGCCCTCCCCGCGCTCGATCGCGTGCAAGGCCTGCGCGAGCAGTGTGCGCCGCGCCCGCGCCGCGCGCGCGTACGTGCTGAACCACGGCGTGCCGGGCACCTCGAGCAGCCGGCCCGCATAGGAGGCGACCGCTTCGTCGAGCACGCGCGGCAGCCCCGCGGGCGTGGAGAGGTTCGCGAGCGCGTGTCCGAGCTCGTGCAGCAAGGCGAACCGAGCGGCCGGCGTCGCGATCCGCGCTGGCACGACGACGATCACCTCGCCGCCGGCCATGCGCAGCCGCGGCGAGACCTCCGACGCGGCACCACGCCCAGACTCCGACGCGACGCCCTGCGCCGACTCGCCCGACGCGGCGCCACGCGCGGGCTCGACGACGAAGGCGCGCGGTCGCACGTCGGCGCGGATGACGGTGACGCGCCCCCCGATGCCGTGCCGGCGCGCGAGCTCGCGCCACGCATCCTCGATCGCCCGCGCGTCGAGCACGACGTCGTCCTCGGTCCACGCGGCGAGCGCGGGCGGGACCACGGCGACGCCATCGGGCCGGCGGGCCCCGTGCAGCGCGTGCAGCGCGTCGAGCGCGCCACGCCCGAACAACGAACGCGAGGCCACGTCGCGCGCGCGGCCGAGCGCGGCGAGGCTGTCCCAGGTCGGCGGCTGCGCACGCACCGCGCTCACCGCCGGCGCGCGCTCGATCGCGAGCGGGGCCGCGAGGCGCAACAGCGCTCGTGCGCGCGGCAGGAGCGCGTGGAACCCGAGCGCGCGCCGCACGATCACGAGCGTCGAGGCACTGCCCGCGACGTCGGGTGCGGCGGGCGGCGGGGCACCGGCCGCGTAGGCCGCCGCGAACGTGCGCATGTGGGCGGGGAGCTCGCGCGCGAGCTGCGCCTCGATGCGATCGAGCGCGAGCTCGACGTCGAGCTCCGCGGCCGTGTTGCTAGCCACGTGCCGGATTCGGTGACGCGATGCCGAGGCGTGCGAGCTCGGCGATCACGAGCTTCAAGTCCGACCAGGCGTCGCGCTTGCGGTCGGGCTCGCGCAACAGATACGCAGGGTGGAACGTCGGCATCACCTTGACGCCACGGCGGTCGTGGAACTTGCCGCGCAGCGTGCTGATCGGAGCGTCGGTGCCGAGCAGCGTGTTCGCCGACGGACGGCCGAGCGCGACGATGATGCGCGGCGCGATCACGCGGATCTTGTCCTCGAGGAACGGCAGGCACGCCGCGATCTCGTCGGGCTCCGGGTTGCGGTTCCTCGGCGGCCGCGACATCAGGATGTTCGTGATGTAGACGGTCTGTCGCGTCCATCCCATCGCCTCGATCATCTTGTCGAGGAGCTCGCCCGCAGGGCCGACGAACGGCTCGCCGCGCTTGTCCTCCTGCTCGCCCGGCGCCTCGCCGACGAACATGAGCGGCGCATCCTCGGCGCCGACGCCGAACACGATCGACTTGCGCGTCGAGTGCAGCTTGCAGCGGGTGCAGGCGCCGAGCTCGTCGCGCACATGCGCGAGCGTGCGCCGGCCGGCGGGACGCTCGTCGTCGTAGACCTCGATGGGCGCGCTCGGGCCCGGCACCGCGTGCTCGCTCCTTGCCGTGTCGCCACCGGGCGCCGCCCACGCCCCCAGACCGACGTGCCGGCGTAGCTGGCCGCGCAGCTGTCGCGTCAGCTGCAACAGCTCGCCGGGCAGGTCCTCGTCGGCCGTGCTATCCATCCCCACGGTATGCCATCACCCCGGCGCTGCACTCAACTGCTGATCATCGCGCTCGCGGTCGCCGCCTGCGCCAAGAAGGAGCCGGTGCCCAAGGGCGACATTCTCGGAACCCTGCTCGCCCCGACGATCGAGGGCGCGGCGTTCCAGCCCGAGGCGCTGCGCGGCAAGCCTTCCCTCGTCCTGTTCGTGAGCCCGACCTGCCCGCACTGCCTCGAGGAGATCCCGCTCGCGCAGAAAGCCGCGCAGGCGCGCGGGGCGAACGTCGTCGCCGTATTCGTCGCCGGCAAGGCAGAAAACGCGAAGGGCGTCGTCGAGCACACGAAGTTCGAGGGCTACGCGCTCATCGATGACGGCACGCTGAAGAAGCGCTACGGCATCCGGGCGGTGCCCTACACGCTCGCGCTCGACGGCGACGGCTACGCCAAGGTCGCGCTGCGCGGCGCACACGGAATCGACGCGCTAAAAGACGCACTCGCCGCGACACGCTGATACGGCCCAACGCCGAGCCGACGACCGCTCCGACGACGGACAACGGTCAGCCGTGTTCGCAGGAAGTGGCCCTGGAGTGCCCCGAGGGACAGATCGACGGTTGCCTCAAGACGCCCGCCGAAGGCACGACGCACACCTGCGTCGCGAAGTAGTCACTTCTCGACGTCGTCGCCGGCCTTGACCGGCGCCGCGACCTCGGTGCCCTCGGGGAACGTCAGGTACACGTAGCTGAGGCCGTCGGCTTCGGTCGCGGGGCGCGCGGCCGCTTCCTTGGCGTCCTTGGGGTTCTTGAACGTGATCCGCACGTCGATGCCCGCCGCGTGCGCCGGCTTGCCCTTGCCACCGCGCGACGCGCGCACCTGCTTCGCCTTGATCATCGCGAGCGGGTTGTCGAAGTAGCGCGTGTCGATCTGGCGCCACGTGTTGGTGCCGAGCTTGGTGAGGGAGAGGTGCACGATCAGCGTCGAGCCCTCGACGCGCTGGGTGACCTCGAACGGGGCCGCCGACTGGAAGAACAGCTGCGCGCCGCCATCCTTGGCCTCGAAGCCGATCCACGACAGCGTCCCCTTCTTGGCGGGGCGCTTCGCCTTCCCGGGCTTCTCGGCCTTCTGGGGCTGGCCAGGGATGACGCCGCCGTACTCGCCCTCCTTGTGCGGACCGGCCTGCTGGTCCTGAGCCCAGGCCGGCCCCGCGAGGAGCATCACCAACAGGAGCGCGCGACGCATGCGGTGATCGTACGGGGGCCCCGGGCGCGGCGCAAATTAGGGGGCTCGCGACGGCGCCGGATCGGTCACGAACACCGGGTCCGCGGGCGCGCCGAGCAGCAACACCCTCGCCTCCCCGACGAGGAACAGCGAGCCCGCGATCAGGATCGGCCCGCCGCAGGTGCGCGCCAGAGCAAGCGCGCTCTCGAGTGCCGGCGCGCTGCCGATCCGGCGTCCACCGTCGACTGCGGCTGCGGCGTCGGCTGCGGCACCGCGCACGACCGCAGCGAGCTCATCGGGGGCCATCGCGCGGTCCTGCTGGTAGCGCGTCGCGATCACGTCGCCGACCGCTGGCAGCAGCGCCTCGACGATCGCGCGCACGTCCTTGTCCGCCGACGCGGCGAGCACGAGCGTCGGCCGCACGCCGCGCTCCGCCAGCGCTGCGGCCAATGCACGCGCGCCGTGCGGGTTGTGTGCACCGTCGAGGATCAAGTCACCCACGACCTCGAAGCGCCCCGGGTGCGTCACCTCCGCGAGCGCTTTCTTGCGTGCCTGCGGCGAGACGCGCACGACGCCGAGCGCCTCGAGCTCGTCGATCGCCGCGAGCGCGGCGGCCGCATTGCGGCGCTGGTGCGCGCCCGGCAGCGCGACCGGCGGGACCGCCGCGATCGCCGCCTCGTCGACGATCCTCACGTGAGCCGAGATGCCGCGCACCGCGGCGAGCAGCGCCGGGACGGCCGCGGCCTCGCCCGACGCACCGAGCACGAGGCGCTGCCCCGGCTTCGCGATCCCCGCCTTCTCGCGCGCGATCGCATCGAGCGTGTCGCCGAGCACCGCCTCGTGATCCATCGCGACGCCCGTGATCACGCCGACCGGCGCCTCGACGACGTTGGTCGCGTCGAGCCGCCCGCCGAGCCCGACCTCGAGGACGGTCATGTCGGCGCGCGCCTCGGCGATCGCGACCATCGCGATCGCGGTGAGCTGCTCGAAGAACGTGAGCTCGCCGCCGCCGGCCGCGAGCACGGCGTCCGCCGCGCGGACGAGCGCGGTCTCGTCGATCATCACGCCGTCGAGGACGATGCGCTCGCGCAGCGTCGACAGATGCGGCGACGTGTACGTCGCCACCCGCGCGCCACCCGCGGCGGCGAGCGCCGCGATCATCGCCACCGTCGAGCCCTTGCCGTTGGTACCCGCGACGTGGACCACCGCGCCGAGGCGCGCGAGCACGTCGCGCATGCGGTCGAGCCCGAGCACCACGCCGAACCGCCGCGCGGGCAGCAGGCGCGCGAGCAGCTCGGGATACGTCGTCACCGTCAGTCCGTCTGCGGGAGCTCGGCGTCGTCGGCCGCGCTCCCGGTGCGGCGGTCCGGCGAGCGCCCGTGCTCGAACCAGCGCAGCGTGCGCTGGAGCGTCGACTTCATGTCCTTGCGTGCGACGACGATGTCGACCATGCCGTGCTCGAGCAAGAACTCCGACCGCTGGAACCCGGGCGGCAGCTGCTGGCGGATCGTCTGCTCGATCACGCGCGGGCCGGCGAACCCGATCAGCGCTTCGGGCTCGGCGATGATGATGTCGCCGAGCATCGCGACCGACGCGGCGACGCCGCCCGTGGTCGGATGCAGCAGCACGGCGATGTACGGCACCTTCGCGTCGCGCATCTTCGCGCGCGCGGCCGACGTCTTCGCCATCTGCATCAGCGACAGCACGCCTTCCTGCATGCGCGCGCCGCCCGAGGCGCAGAACATGATCGCCGGGCGCCGGTACGCGACCGCGCGCTCGAACTGTCGCGCGATCTTCTCGCCGACCACCGAGCCCATCGAGCCGCCCATGAACTCGAACACGAAGAACCCGACCTCGACGGCGATGCCGCCGATCGTCGCCGAGCCCGCGCGGTAGGCATCACCGGGGCCGACCTTGCGGGTCGTCGACTTCACCTGGTCGACGTACTTCTTGCCGTCGACCCGGAAGCCCAGCGGATCCCCGCTCTCCAGGCCACGGTCGTGCTCCTGCCAGCTGCCTTCGTCGATGCTGATGGCGATCCTGCCCTCGGTCGGCATCCGGAAGTGGTGGTTGCAGCTGGTGCAGACCCGGTCGTTGCCGTCGAGATCGGCCTCGTACAACGTGGCGTTGCAGCGCTCACATTTGGTCCAAATCCCTTTGGGGACTGACTTTTTAGGCTGCTCCGCGATCCCTTGGGGACGTGACCACCAGGCCATAGAGCCGAGCTACTTACCAAGCCTCTAACCCCTCGTAAAGTACTCCCTTCCGATCTCGGTAATCTCCCGAAGCATTGAAATCCCCCCAACTTTCCCTCGCGGAGTCGCACAGAACCTAGTAAACAGCATGGGGAAATTGCTCTTCGATGAGGAGCATATAGGTCGGTGTTGGCGAGCGTTCGATACGTGAGGTCGCGATGTCTTCGATCCTGGTCGTCAATGAAATCGGCACCGAGCGCGAGGAAATCGCGCGCGCACTCGAAGCGGAAGGGTTCACGGTCGTTCACGCGAGCTCCGCGAGCGAGGCCACCCGCGAGATCTGGGGCGGCTCGTTCCTCGTGGTCGTGATCTCGACCCTGCTCACGGGCACCACGCACGCTGCGCTGCAGTCGCAGCTCAAGCAGATGGCGCCCGAGATCGAGACCCTGATCCATGGCAAGAACGACGAGCTGTCCAAGCTCGTCCGCAAGGTCATCCAGATCCGCGACGGCGAGGCCGCGGCCTAAGCTACGCGCCGAACCTGTCCTTCAGGTTCAGGAACTCCAGGAACTCGAGCAGGCGCCCGACCTCGGGGACGATGAAGCCATCGCCCTCGATGCCCGCGTCCTCGGCCATCAGCACGAGCCGCGCGGCGCGCAGCCGCTCGACGACGTCGATCACCTCGTGCACGGGCAACCCGACGCGCGTGGCGACGTCCTCGACGCGCTTCGGCACGAGGATCGCGCTGCCGTGCGTGACGTGCGCACCCGCGAGCGCGATCTGCTCGTCGGCCATGTGCCGCAGGCACTGCACGACGCGGTGGTTGGCTGTCGGCAGCAGCAACAGCTCGATGTGCTGGTTCGCGCTCTCGAGCCGCGACGCGAGCGCCTTGATGATGCGCAGCGCGATCTCCGGCCGCGCACGCATCATCGCTTCGAACGTCTTGCCCTCGATGACGAGCAGGCGCGAGTCGACGCGGACGACCGCCGTCGCCGAGCGCGGCCGCCCGTTGAGGATCGCCATCTCACCGAAGAACTCGCCGGGCGGCAGCACCGCGAGCACGCGCTCGGTCTCGCCCACCTGACGACGAATCTCCACCTCGCCCGTCTGCACGACGTACATGTAATCGCCGGGCTGGCCCTCTTCGAACAACACCGACCCCGCGGGGAAATCGCGGGCAAACCGCTCTAGCGCGTCGTGCACGCCGATATCTTAACGCATCGTCGCGTGCCGAAGCAGGTGCAGCAGCGCGCGCCCGCCGACCCGCGTCTGGCGATGCGAGTCCTGCGGTAGCACGACCTCGTCGCACGTGAGCCCGAGCTTGACCGCGCGCACGAGCATCTCGACGTCCCAGCCGTCACCGCGGTCGCTCATCCCCAGCGCGATCAATGCCGGGAACCGCATCGCCCGCACGGGACCGACCCCCGACCAGCGGTGGCGGTACACGGTCTCGATCGCGCGCGTCACCACCTTCTCGGCGACGCGCTTACGGCCGGGCTCGATGCCGAGCACGAGCTCGACGCCGCGCTCCGCGATCGGGGCGACGAGCGCTGGGATCGCGGCGGCCGCCGCGGGACGATCACCGGGGATGAACACGACGACGTCGGGGACGCGCGGCAGCGCGGAGAAGTGCGCCTGCGCGCGCAGGCAGGCCGCGCCATATCCCCCACTCGCCTCGCGCAGCACCAGCGCGCCCGCGTCGCGTGCGATCTCCGCACTGCGATCCGTCGACGCGCGATCGACGACGACGACCGAGCGCAGCTGACGATGCGGAAGATCGCGCAGCAGCGGCCCGAGGCTCGCCGCGTGATCGCGCGTGGCGACCACGACATCGATCAGCGGCGACGACGGCACGACGGTATGGTACACGAGCCGCGATGGCGATCACCTACAAGGATGCCGGGGTCGACATCGACGCCGGGAACGCGCTGGTCGATCGGATCAAGCCGCTCGCGAAGGCAACGACGCGCGCCGAGGTGCTCGGCGGTATCGGCGGCTTCGCGGCGCTGTGCCGGATTCCTACGACGTATCGCGAGCCGATCCTCGTCAGCGGCACCGACGGCGTCGGCACCAAGCTCAAGACCGCGTTCGCGGCCAACCGTCACGACACGATCGGCGTCGACCTCGTCGCGATGTGCGTCAACGACGTGCTCGTGACCGGCGCCGAGCCGCTGTTCTTCCTCGACTACTTCGCGACCGGCGCCCTGTCCGTTGACACGGCGGCGAGCGTGATCGCGGGCATCGCGGACGGCTGCAAGCAAGCCGGCTGCGCGCTCGTCGGTGGCGAGACCGCCGAGCTGCCCGGCCTCTACCACGGCAGCGACTACGACCTCGCCGGGTTCTGCGTCGGCGTCGTCGAGCGCACCGAGATCCGTCCGCGCACCGACCTCGTCGCCGGCGACGTCGTGATCGGGCTGCCGTCGGCGGGCCTGCACTCCAACGGGCACTCGCTCGCGCGCAAGGTCGTGCTCGAGACGCTCGCCCTGCCGCTCGACGCGCGCCCCGCCGAGCTCGCGGGCGCGACCGTCGCCGACGAGCTGCTGCGTCCGACGATCACCTACGCCGACGCGTTCACCAAGCTGCGCGCAGCGCAGGTCCCGTGGAAGGCCGCCGCGCACATCACCGGCGGTGGTCTCGTGGAGAACCCGCCGCGCATCTTCGCCGACGACACGCTCGCGGTGGAGCTCGATCCGCGCACGTGGGAGGTCCCCGGCATCTTCCGCTTGATCGCGAGCGCAGGCGTCGCCGACGCGGAGATGCAGCGCACGTTCAACATGGGGATCGGCATGATCATCGTCGTGCCCGCCGCCGTCGCCGATAGCGCGGTCTCGCTGCTCGCTGGTAGCCGCGCCCGCGTGATCGGCACCCTGGTCCCGCGCGCCGGCGGCGAGCCCTCGCGGACCGCGCGCCCCGGCTCTGCCGGGGCGCGCAGCGACGCGACAGCGTCGCGGAGGTAGACGCCGATGAACATCGGCGTCCTGGTCTCGGGGAAAGGGACGAACCTGCAGGCCCTGATCGATGCGCAGGCGCGCGGCGAGCTCGCGCCGGCGACACTCGCGCTCGTGATCTCGAACAAGCCCGGCGTCCCTGCTCTCTCGCGCGCACAGGCGGCCGGGATCCCGGCGGTCGTCGTTGAACACCGCGGGCGCGATCGCGTCGCGTTCGAGGACGCACTGCTCGCCGAGCTCGCGCGGCATGGCGTCGAGGCGGTCGTGCTCGCGGGCTTCATGCGCGTGCTCACGTCGCACTTCCTCGATCGCTACCCGCTGCGCATCATCAACACGCACCCGTCGCTGTTGCCCGCGTTTCCCGGCGTCGATGCCTCCGCGCAGGCGGTCGCGCACGGCGTGAAGCTCAGCGGGGTCACCGTGCACTTCGTCGACGCCAGCCTCGATGGCGGCCCGATCATCGCCCAGGTCGCCGTGCCGGTGCTGCCCGACGACGATGCCGCCTCGCTGCACGCGCGTATCCAGCGCGAAGAGCATCGCGTGCTGCCCGAGGTCGTCCGGCGCTTGGCGGCCGGTCAGCTGTCGTGCCAAGGTCGGCTCGTCCGTGCCGAGTAACTCCTACGACCTCGTCGTCCTCGGCGACGATCTCGCCGCCCTGGTGTGCGCCACCTTGTGCGCGCGACGCGGGCTACGGACCCTCGTGCTCGGCAGCGATCGCCCGGCGCGTTACGCGCTCGGTCCGCACAAGCTGCCCATCGAGCCGATCGTGTGGCCGACCGCGGCCGGCGGCGCGAGCGAGCGCGTCCTCAAGGAGCTGCACGCCGAGCTCGCTCTGCGCCGAAAGCTGCGCGAGCCCAAGCTCGCGGCACAGGTCGTCGCGCCCGACCTCCGCATCGACCTCGGCGCGGATCGCCTCGCCGGCGAGCTCGAGCGCGAGCTCGGCAAGGAGCCCGCGGCCGCATTGCTGGCGCGCTGGGACAAGGCGCACGAGCACGCGCAGCGCCTCGACGCGCTCCTCGGCGGCGAGCACGCGTTCCCCGGCGTGGGCTTCTTCGAGCGCCGCGAGGTGACGCGGCTCGCCGAGCGCGCGGCCGCCGACGCCGCGGCGTGGTGGGATGACGCGGCGAAGGATCCGCACGCCGGCCTGTGGCGGCACGTGGCCGCGATCGCGCTGCGCCATCCCGCGGTGCCGCCCGCCGCGATCACGCGCGCCGTCGATGCCTGGCGCGCCGGGCCTGCGCCCCTGCGCGGCGATGGGGACGCCATCCGCGAGCTGCTCGTCGAGAAGCTGGCCACCGCCGGCGGCGAGCTGCGCGCCGGTCGCGTCACGGAGATCGACGTGTCGTGGGGCAAGGTGTCGAGCCTCACGCTCGCGAGCGGCGAGGACCTCGGCGCCGGTCAGGTCGTCGCGAGCTTGCCCCCCGCGGAGCTCGCGGAGCTGCTCGGCAAGAAGGCGCCCAAGCGCCTCGGAGAGCTCGCCGACACCATGCAGATCGTCGGCTATCGCTACACGCTCAACATCGTGCTCGACGAGGCGGGCATCCCCGAGCACATGGCACCGACGGTCGCCGTGCTCGCCGCGCCCGACAAAGCGCCGTCGAGCGACGCCGCGTTCTCGATCCATCTCGGCGAGCCGGACGACACGGGCCGGGTGATCGCGACCGTCGCCGCCGTGCTCCCCAGCGAAGGCGGGCTCGAGCCCGAGCGCCTCGTCAGCAAGTGCATGGCGCTGCGCGCCGCGCTGTGGAATCGGCTCGGCGAGGTGATGCCGTTCTTCGAGCGTCACCTCGTGCTCGCACACTCGCCGTTCGAGGCGACCGCACCGCAGGCGCCCGGCGGCCGCGGCAGCTACGACGTGCCGAAGCACCTGCCGCTACCGATGACGCCCGTGTGGGGCATGAAGAGCACCGATGGCGCCGCGCCCGCCGAGCTGATCGCGGGCAGCGCGCTGTCGTACACGACGGGCCTCAAGAACCTGACGCTCACCGGCGAGCAGATCCTGCCGGCCCTCGGTGTCGAAGGCGCGCTGGTGTCGGGCTGGAGCGCGGCGAAGGTCGCCTGTGCGATCGCCGGCAAGAAAAAGGACTACCTGCGCGACGAGACGGTGGGCGCGGCGAGCTAAGCCGCGAGCTCGGCAGCGATCTCAGCCCAGGCGCGGTAGCCCGAGCCGCTCGGCGAGAGCGGCGTCCGCGACGACGAGGATCACCGGATCGTTGCCGGGCTCGACGGCCTCGTGCTGCGTCAGGCGCAGCATCGGCGCGGCGCCGCGTGCGCGGGCCTCGGCGAACAGCTCCTCGGGCTCGGCGTCGTCGTGTGCCGCGAGGATCGCACCACCGACGCTCGCGAGACAGCGCTCCGCGATCGCGACGAGCGGCTCGTCGCCTGCGACCACCACGCATGGGCCGAGCAACGCGACGGTCCCCGCCTCGCCGATCAGCGTGCCGGTCGCGATCGGCAGCTCGTCGAGGGCACGCAAGATCGGAGGCGCGAGCCGCACGCGCGAGTCGTGATAGATCGCGAAACCGCGCGCGGCGAGGTCACCCCGCCCGAGCGCTTCGTTCCAGCGCCGCCCGAGCACGCGCGCGACGTCGACAGGCGCGACGCCGTGATCGCCGCCGAGGTGTGCACCGTAGAGCAGCACGAGTGCCGGCACGAGGTTCGCGGCGAGCTCGAAGCGCAGCGCGAGCTCGTCGATCGGCGGACACGACGGCGCACCGCGATCGACGGAGCCCGCGATCACCGCGCGCGCCCACGCGACGGCCTCGTCGCGCCACGACGGCCGCGGATCGATCCACGGCACGGTGCTCGCGGCGTCGGCGCGGGGCTGCGCCTGGCGCTGCTTGTCGCGCCACATCGAGAACCGCTCGGCCAGGTTCTGCGCGCTCGTCGTCGACGGCTTCGCGGGCGCCGGGCGCGCGGGCGCGACGGTGGGCGCGATCGTCGGATGGCGAAACAGCGATGGCGCGGCGGGCACCTCGGGCACCTCCGCCGCCGCCGCGGCCGCCGGTTCTTCGTCGCCGGTCAGCGTGGACTTCTTCACCGGCTCCGGCGGCGAGCTCGCCGTCACCGGCACGGTCACCGAGCCAGGCTCGGCCTCCGCCTCGCGGCCCTCGAGCGTGATCACCGTGATCGCCCGCTGCGCTTGCGCGGCGAGCACGCCGATCATGCGACCGACGACGAGACCAGCGGCCTCCGTGCGATCGATGCCCTCGGTGCCGAGCACGCGCAGGCGCGCACGACCGTCGAGATCGACGACGTAGACCTTGCCGCTATCGGCACCGATGCAGACCAGCAGATCGCTGCGCGGGTGGCCGGTGACGTGCGCGATCGGCTCGGGCAGCTCGTGGTGCTTGGGCTGACCGCGGTTGACGAGCGGGATGACGTCGATCCGCGTGGGATCGCCCTGCGTCGTCATCCACACGGCGCGCTCGCTGCCGCCGAGGTTGGTGATCACCGCCGGGCGCGGCAGGCGCAAGCGCCGGCGCGGCATGCGCGCCGCGGGATCCCACTCCTCGATCGAGCCCGCGAGCGCGACGACGAAGTTCGAACCGGCAGCGCCGCCGGTCGCCGGTGCGCTGCGCGCGGGAAACTGATACGGGGTGAGGTGCGCTTCACCCGCCGTCATCACCGCGGCGCCCATCCCTCCGACGGCGAGCGCATGCGCGCCGACCGTCGAGAACAGTCGCATCGGCGGCTCCAGCCGGATCTCGGCGACCGTGCGCGGGCCGTGCGGATCGACGAGGTGCACCGTGCAGTGCGTCGCGTAGCGCGACATCACGAGCACGCGAGGTGGCGCACCGACCCACGCGACCTCGGTGGTCAGCGCCTCCGCATCGATGCCGACCTCGGCGAAGGGAGCCCCGCTCGGGATCTCCACGATGACGACGCGCGTCGACTCCACGATCGCCGCGAGCGTCCCGTCGTGGGCGATCGCGAGCCGCGGGCGTTCGAGCGGCGTGAACGCCGGGGTCTGGGTGGCGGAGCGCGCGACCATGGCTACCTCGGATCTAACATCCCTCAGCGCCGGATGTCCGACGGGACGGCGCGCACCCGCATGCACGCGCGGGTCGGCTTGCCAAACGGCGGCAGGTCGTCGCGCGCGGCGTCCCCGAGCACGACGCAGGCCGTGCCCTCGCCGCAGTCGGCGTCGGTATCACATGACTTCGTGCACATGCCTCCCGAGGACACCTGCGCGCTCCCCTGGAGCTCGTGCTCGAGGCAGTA
>DATLHR010000202.1:0-2420 GCA_035539815.1 Kofleriaceae bacterium | reverse complement strand
CAGCTCGGCGTTGCCCGCCGCGCTCGCCTGCGCGAAGTCCCAGGGGCCGCCCCACAGCCCGGGCTCGACCTCGATCACCGGCTCGCCATGGCTGACCTCGCCCGCGACGACGCCGCGGATGCCCGCCTTGCCGACGAGGCGCTCGGCACCGCGCCACGGCTTGCCGACGCCGATCGCGATGTCGCCGCGATGCCCGAGCAGCAGCGCGAGCTCGCCGTCAGGTGGCGATGCAGCGGCGACCTGCACCAGCGCCGCGTCGAGCGCGGGCTCGAGCTGCGGGCAGTGATCGATGTCGAGCACGCGATGCGTGCCTTCCTGGTAGAGCCCGACCTTGCCGCCGACGACGTGGAACCGCGCGCGGCGCCGCCAGTGGAGCGGCGGGGCCGGATCGGCGATCGGATGCAGCGTCACCGGCAGCTTCCGCAGCGCCCCTGCCACGATCGCTTGCTTCGCGGCCAGCTGCTCGCCGCGCGCGACGTGCTGCCACTGACATCCTCCACAGCCGCGCAGGAAGTGCGGGCACGGGGGCGCGACGCGCGCGGGCGATGGCGCGACGACCTCCACGAGCTCCGCGCGCGCGAACGACGACGTCGCCTGCACGAGCCGCGCGCGCACGCGATCGCCGGGCGCGGTGCGCGGCACGAACGTCACCCGCCCCGCCTCGTCGCGCGCGACGCCGTCCCCGCCGGCCGCGAGCGCGGTCACCTCGAGCGCCTTGATCTGCAGGGGCGGCCTGGTCACGCGCGCTCTCGGCGCTCCGCGCTTCGCGCCGCTCATCGATACGGCCCCGCGGCGGCCGGCATGATCAGCTCTCCACGCGCGACGCCGAGCCGCGTGTCGGCGCGCCCGTCGCGCACGGCGACCTCGATCGTCCGCGCCGACCCGACATACGCGAGCAGCTGCCCGGACGGCACTTCCTCGTAGGTGCCGACGAGGGGCAGCGTATGCCCCGCGATCGTGATCGCATGCTTGGCCTCGCGCATCGGCAGGTCGGAGATCAGATTTCCGAAATGATCGATGTGGACGATCCGCCACTCACCCCGCTGCCGCGGCCCCCACGGCAGCGTCCCCGCCAGCTTGACGGTCTCGCCAGCCTTGGTCACGTCGTCACCGCGCGCGAGCGCGGCCGCCGCGGTCGCGAACACGTCGCGGCCGTGAAACGTTCGGCTTACGGGCTTCGCGCGGAACCACACCGCATCGATCGACCGGGCCTCCGACCGCGCGTCCGCGACATGCGCGAACACGCCGTTGTCGGGGCCGACGAACCATTGCCCCGAGGCATGCACGATCACCTCGCGCCGTGAGCCGCCGACGCCCGGATCCACGACGACCACGTGGATCGAGCCGTGCGGAAACTCCACCGCCGAGGTCGCGATCACCCAGGCCGCGTACGCGATATCCCCGCGCGGAACGTCGTGCGCGATATCGAGGATCCGCGCCTCCGGGGCGATCCGGGCGATCGTGCCCTTCATCGCGCCGACGTAGCCGTCGCGCGTGCCGAAATCCGTCGTCAACGTGATGATCGGCATCGGTTCCGGGGGTAAGCATACAGCCGATGAACAAGGTCTACCCGGACGCGCAGGCCGCCCTGCACGATATCTCGGATGGCGCGACGCTCCTGGTCGGCGGGTTCGGCCTGTCGGGGAACCCGGAGAGCTGCATCACCGAGCTCGCGCGACGCAAGGTCACCGACCTGACCATCGTGTCGAACAACTGCGGCACCACCGACAAGGGCCTCGGCGTCCTGCTCGCGCAGGGCCAGGTCAAGAAGATGGTGTCGAGCTACGTCGGCGAGAACAAGATCTTCGAGCAGCAGTTCCTGTCGGGGAAGCTCGAGGTCGAGCTGTGCCCGCAAGGCACGCTCGCCGAGCGCCTGCGCGCCGGTGGTGCCGGCGTCGAGGCGTTCTACACGCCCACGGGCTTCGGCACCAAGGTCGCCGAGGGCAAGGAGACCCGCGAGATCAATGGCCGCCGCTGCGTGCTCGAGCACGCGATCCGCGGTGACTTCGCGCTGGTCAAGGCGTGGAAGGGCGACCGCTGGGGGAACCTCGTGTTCCGCAAGACGTCGCGCAACTTCAACCCGCTGTGCGCGCAGGCGGGCAAGGTCACGATCGTCGAGGTCGAGGAGCTCGTCGAGGTCGGCGAGATCGATCCCGATCAGGTCCACCTGCCGTCGATCTACGTGCAGCGGATCTTCAAGGGCACGCGCTACGAGAAGCCGATCGAGCAGCGCACCACGCGGAAGCGGAGCTAACCATGAAGCGTCTCGACCGTGAACAGATGGCCCGCCGTGTCGCCGCCGAGCTGCGCGACGGCTTCTACGTGAACCTCGGCATCGGCATGCCGACGCTGGTGGCGAACTTCATCCCGCCCGGCATCGACGTCGTGCTGCAGAGCGAGAACGGCATGCTCGGCATCGG